>PLUH01000436.1 GCA_003164825.1 Hyphomicrobiales bacterium | reverse complement strand
TGAAGCGAGTAGACAGGTCTAAGCCCGATATCGTGGATTTTGCTCAGGTCATAGGCTCGATAGGCCTGTCCATTCGGCTTTGAAGCGTCCCATTCAATTCGCCCGCTCATTCCGGTGAGTTCGCCGAGCGTGTCGACGACATCGCGGATGCGGTACACCTGACCGCTTCCCATGTTGACCGCGCCATCGATGTCGCTCATCACTCCGACGGACGCCCGCGCGGCGTCTTTCACGTAAATAAAATCGCGCTGGGCGGACCCGTCGCCCCAGACCTGGACTTTCCCGCCGCTCTTCTTCGCGTCGCAGAATTTCCTGATCAGAGAGGGAACGACATTGCCAAACTCGACGTCGAATTTGTCGCGAGGGCCGAAGAGATTGCCCGATACGATGTACGCCCATTTCAAGCCGTAGCTTTCTTCGTACGCTTCAAGCATCGCCAGCATCGCGAGCTTGGCGTTCGCGTAACCGGCGTGGGCGGGGTGTGGACGACCGAGGAAGATCATATCCTCTTTCAGCGGCAGGCCAGGCGAGGGGAACGGATAGACGGCGCCGGTGCCCATGACCGTGATCTTCCGCGCGCCGGCGCGCCGTGAAGCCTCGACGACGTTGGTGTTGATCATACAATTCTCGTAAAACGACTTCCCCTGATTTTTCATGCTGCCCATGATCCCGTAAACGCGCGCGGCGGCGTGAAAGACGTGATCCGGGCGGAGCCGTTCGAACAGCGCAAAGGTCGCCGACGTATCGAGGAGGTCGCAATCCGCCCGCTGGAGCGGGATGACGTATTCATAGCCTTCCGAGCGTAAATGATCGACCAGCGCGGACCCCACCAAACCGGCGGCGCCCGTCACGACGATTTTGTCGGACTTGTTCAAATTATCTGCTCTCGCTGGCATTCAACCATCGGCCATTGGCGGCGCGCGTGACTAGCGCGACAGGAAGCTCTCGTTGCGGCTGACGCGCTCGCGCCAGTATTCAAGCAAATCGCGCATCGTGGTTTCAAACGGGATCTCCGGGCGCCACCCGGTATGGGTGCGAAATTTGGTCGTATCGGGCACCTGCAGATCGGCGTCGATCGGACGCAGGCGCTCAGGATCGACCTCGACCCTGATGTTGGCGCAAGTCGATTGTCCGATCAGCGTGTCGAGCATGGCCCGCACCGTGCATGTATGCTGTCCGCCGATATTGTAATAGGCGCCCGGCGTCGGGTTGATGGTCACCAGCATATGATAGGCGCGCACGGCGTCGCGGACGTCCGCCCAGGTGCGCAGCGAATCGAGATTTCCGACCTTCACCACCGGCGGCAGCTTGTTGCGCTCGATCATCGCGATTTGCTTGGCGAAAGTGGATTCGGCGAAGACGTCGCCGCGGCGCGGGCCAGTGTGAGTGAACATACGCGTCGTCATCACGCACATGTTGTAAGCTTCGGCGTAATAACGGCCGACAAGATCGGTGCCGACTTTCGAGATCGCGTAGGGCGACGCGGGGTGAAACGTGCATTCCTCGTTGATCGGCAGTTTTTCGCGCGGAACGCGGCCGAACACCTCGGACGAGGCGCAGACGTGGATGATCGCTTCCGGCGAGAAGCGCCTCAGCGCGCCAAGGAGCCGCTCAGTGCCCTGGATGTTCGTATCCAGGGTGTCGAGCGGCGCGGTGAACGAGGTTTGAGGATAGCTCTGCGCCGCCAGGTGAAATACATAATCGGGACGGGCGGCCTGTACGCAATTTTGGATCGCCATCGTGTCTCGCAGGTCGGCATAATGAAGCTTAATGCTGCCGCCGGCGTTGATATCATCAAGATGACCAGAAATATTATCCAAGGGACTTCGCCAACGAAGCATGCCATGGATTTCCCAATCGGTATGCTTGAGAAGGTAATCCAGGAGATGCGAGCCGACCATTCCTGTTATGCCCGTGATCAAGGCGCGCTTAGTCATTTTATCTCTCGTTCCGGTGAAGGCGATCGTGGGCAGACTACGAAAAATATTCTCAATATTATCTGCTGATAATCCCCGCGCCATGATCCTCCAAAGAAATCTTGACAAAGCTTTTTTGCCCGAACGTCTCGATCATCTTTGCCTGAACGTGATCAGGCGCCATGAAGAGCAAGAAACCGCCGCCGCCCGCGCCGCAGAGTTTGCCGCCATAAGCGCCTAGACGCATCGCTTCGTCGTAAGTCGCGTCAATCTGCGGCAGCGTAACATCGGTCGAGAGTCTCCGCTTTGTCTCCCAACCTTCGCTGACAAGCTTCCCAAGATCGCGAAGCATGGTTTCTGGATCCCGTCCTTCCAGCAGCGCAAGTCCTTCGCGACAAAGCTTGACCAGATGGGAAAGATCCTTGTGATTTTTCTCTGCCTTGGTGTTTCTCAACTGCTCCTGGACGGCGGTCGAGGCATGGCGCTGAATGCCGGTGTAGATGAGGCAGAGGGATCGATCGAGCGCGTTGCGGCACTCCGTCGCCATCTGCGCGGGCCGGATCGTCAAATCATCCTTATGAAATTGATAGAGGTTGAGGCCGCCGAAGGCAGCGTGGATTTGATCCTGAATGCCTACGTTTTCCTTCAGGAGATCTCTTTCCGTACGGACCGCGCGCTTAAAGAGATCGAATTTCGTGATTGAACGACCACTCAGATATTCCATGAGGGCTACGAAGCCAACGGTGAAGGATGACGAACTCCCCAATCCCGAATTTCCCGGCAAGTCGGAAATAATGGCGACGTTCAGGGGCTTGTCATAACCCATGTCTAGCAGGGTGGCGCGAATCACATTGTGCTTTATATCCTCTACTCGATCGGCGACCTCTACGATGCGGTAAGTTATACGGTATCTGTTTTCGGCAAAGTCCGCCATGGGCAGCGCGATCGTATAGATGTACTTGTCGATGGAAGCTCCGAGCACGGCGCCAGGATGGTGATTGAAATACGTTGGGTAGTCGCTTCCGCCGCCGAAAAAACTGATCCGGAGCGGGGATCGAGAAATATTGATCACTGAAGCCGTTCCCCAATTGAAGCCAAAGACCAGAGTCCGAAGCGCCTTTGCAACTCCCTCCTGAAATTTCGGCCGCGTCGTCCCTCACAACGGCTTATGCATGACGGACTGGTTCGATCCCGCGAGTTGCAAAGGGCAACTGGAGATGGCAACCGTCTCATTTCACAACGCGACTACGATTATTGTCCGATGGTCATAACATGGCGAAACCGAAGGGTCCAGCCGCCACAATCGCGGGACTGCGAAGGTCTCGGGAACGCCAAGTCAAATTGGCAATTGCCTGAAGGTCTGTAAAGCGAGATTCGCTGTTCTCACTGATCTGGCAAGCGCAGGACGGCCTGATGTGCGATCAGGAAATGGTGCGATTTCGCATTCCGCTGAGGCGATTCGAGGCCAGCGCATGCGATGACTGAGCACTCGGATCAGCCAAATCGCTCGGTTGCCCTCAATTCCTGCGGCAAATCTTGCGGCAAGGCGACGCGACTGACAGTGCGGCCGAGCTGGCGCTCATCCTGCATCGAGCGGATATCAATTGCGGCGCCGTTGGCGAGGTGATCGAAAACCTGCTCGGCGCGCCGTCGCCAGGAGCGGAAGAGCCAAGATCATGCGTCGAGGGTTCGCCATCGTGCGCCGTCGGTCGAACCCAACTCCTGACGTATCGAAAGGCGGAAAAAACCGGATCGCGGCGGACAAAATCTTTAGCATTCCGGCAAATTGTACGAGATCCGTTAGAAGGACATAAACCCGCCCATTGTTTGATGACGGAAGTTTTCACCCGGGGCGCGCGCGCGGTCTCATCAAGAGGGGCGAGCCTCGACAACTGTGGGCCTTCCCGTGTCGACATTCGGTCTTACTCGGCTGTTGCGCAGTCGCGACGGCAATGTCTCGATGATGTACGCGCTGGTCGCTCCGGTGCTGGTGTTTGGCGCCGGAGCGGCGATCGACTACGGCCGGGCGGCGCAGATTCGCACAAAGTTGAACGCCGCGGCTGACGCCGCCGCGCTTGCCGCGCTGACGCCGGCGATGCTGCAACAAACCGCGACAGTGGCCCAGGCCGCCGCCGTGTCGATGTTCAACGGCCTGACCGACAGCATCTCAGGCCTGACCCCCGGCGCGACCGAGGTGACGGTCACGATCACCGTCGGCTCAACGGCGCTGGTGCGCAATGTCGAAGTGAACTACTCGACCTCGGTCAATACGATCTTCGCCCAGGTGCTGGGGGTGAGCGCGTTGCCCGTTGGGGGCGCCTCGCAGGCGAGCGCGCAGGTTCCGCCCAACATTGACTTTTACGTTCTGCTCGACAACTCGCCCTCGATGTCGCTGCCGGCGACCCAGGCCGGCATCACCCAGATGCAGACCCTCACCACCAACGAAGCGACCGGCGGCTGCGCCTTCGCCTGCCACGAGGCCAGCACCAACAACGGCGACACCGCCGGCAATCCTTGCGCCGACGGCACGGCGCCGACCCTCAACTCAAGCATGAACACGGCCTCGCCGGCGAGCAGCGGGATTTACTGCAACACGTCCAAGCACGGCGCGCAGATCGACAATTACCAGCTTGCCCGCAACAACAGCATCACGCTTCGGCTCGACGAACTGAACAGCGGCATTTCGACCCTGCTTCAGACCGCGTCGACGACCGCGCAGTCGACCCAGTTCTCGACCCCGCCTAACTATCGGTTCTCGATCTACTCGATGGATTCGCTGTGGTCGATCGGTCTCACCCAGCTCATGCCGCTCACTGCCAATTACATCAGCAACTGGAACACCGATTCGGCTAATTTCGGCGTCATGGAGATGTATTCGAACAACAATGATTGCGCCAACTCCGCCTGCTCTTCGAGCACAACGTCCCCGGGGGGCGACGTCGGCACCAACTACGACAATGCCCTCGGCGATCTCAGCCAGGCGAGTTACATCCCCAATCCAGGCAACGGCACCAACCAGAGCGGCGACAAGCCGCAGGAAGTGCTGTTCATCGTCACCGACGGCGTCGAGGACGAGGAGAGCGGCGGCAGCCGCCTGCAGCAGGCGATGAACGACCTCGGCAACGCGCCCGGCGGCAATTCAAGCAGCACCAACTGGTGCACCACAATCAAGAACCGCGGCATCCAGATCGCGGTCCTCTATACCGACTATCTCCCCGTTCCGGCCAATAGCTGGTACGAGAGCTGGATCGCCCCGGTCCAGACTGACATCGCCCCGGCCATGCAGGCCTGCGCCTCGCCAGGCCTCTTCTATGACGCGGCGATCGGCTCGGACCTCGGACAAGCGTTGGCGGCGCTGTTCGCCGCGGTGACAAAGTCGGGGCACCTCACTCAATAACGGCCTTCGCCGCCGTGAGGCGGCGCGGCTCATGTTAGGCATCGACAATTCGTCGCCCGAATGCCAAATCGCGCGGATGGCCGCAAGACGACGCGGCCGTGGCGGGGCAATTCCGATTTCGTCCCGAGGCGAGGCGCGGATGCCTACTTTACGGGTGAATGGCTACGACATGGCGTTCGTCGAGCGCGGGAGCGGGGCGGCCTTGCTTCTCGTGCACGGCACGCTCGGGGACTACCGCCATTGGACGGGGCAGATGGCGCCGTTCGGGGCGCATTACCGGACGATCGCCGTGAGCCTCAGGCATTGCTGGCCGGAACACTGGGACGGGGAAGGGGACGATTTCACTGTCCAGCAGCATACGGCCGACGTCGCGGGCTTCATATCGGCGCTCGAAGCGGGGCCGGTTCATCTGCTCGGTCATTCGCGCGGCGGGCATCTCGCGTTCCGCGTAGCGCAGAATTTTCCCAATCTCATTCGCACGCTGACGCTTGTCGAGCCTGGCGGCGCGCTGGCCCCCGACCTCGAGGCGGCGCTGCCCCCGGGCGAGCCGCTGATTGCGATTGGCCCGCTCTACGTCAAGGCGGCCGAAAGAATTCGGCGGGGCGAGATCGACGAGGGTCTTCAGACCGTGATTGACGTGACGAGCGGCCCAGGAAGCTGGGACCGGATGCCCGAACGGATCAAGCAGCTCCGTCGCGACAACGCCCGGACATTGCTTGGCCAGATCAAGGAGAAACGCGCCCCGTTCGGGCGCGCCGACGCCGAGGCGATCCGCGCGCCGACGCTGCTGATCGCCGGCGAACGATCGCCGGCCTCGTTCCACCGCATCCTCGATGGACTGGAGACCGCGATCAGGGATGTGCGGCGCGCGGTCATTCCCAAGGCGTCCCATTCGTCCAACATCGACAATCCGGCAGCGTTCGCGCGCGAGGTTCTGGCGTTTCTCGATGGGCGGTGACGAGCGCGCCTCCGCTGCGCGTCAATGAGGCGCAACTGAGGTCGTGTCTGGACGAACGCGCTCCGACCCGTCATTTAGCGCCGGCAGTCAATTGCAATGATGCAGGCGTTCGCAGTTTGCAGAGGTCCCGGCTCTGACCGGAAGACCTCGTCACTCGAAGTTATCTCCCCGCGATCCCGCGCGCTCGTTCGGAACAAACGGCTTTCGGTGCGGACCTGCAACAACGGACGTCCCCCTGACGTCCGACGGCCGCAAGCCGAATTGCGCACGAAAGAGATTGCTGAAATGGGACGAACTGTTGAATCCCATCGAATAAGCGATTTCCGTGATCGATTGCGCCGCGTACCGCGGTGAGGAGAGCAGATCGTGGGATCGTTGCAGTCTTCGGAGCCGCAACCACTCGGAGGCCGACATGTCCATCTGACGAAACAGCTGATGAAGATAGCGCAGCGAGATGCCGTTATTCTTCGCTATCGCGGTCAACGACAGGTCGGGGTCGCTTAAATGCGCGTCTATGTAAGCCTTCACCGACCGGAGCCGCGTCTCTTGCACGCTTTTCTCGTCGGCCGGCTGGCGGCCAGGTTCTCCACTCAAAGCCAAGGCGAGGATGTCCATAAACTGCTCGCCGAGTTTCGCTCTGGATTGAGGATCGAGCTCGGCGCCCTCCGCCGCAAGGACGGCGCAGAATTCGACGGCGATGCGGCCCAGGCCGCGGCTGAGATCGAAATGCGCGAGAAGAGGCGGGCGCCCAGAATCGAAGCGGCTGTCAAAGGCCTGGCGCGGCAACTCGATCCAGAACTGTCGCGACCTGAGATCGCATTGCAACTCATACGGCTCGTTCGCGTAGTATACGCTGCCAATTCCTGGACGCAGGAGGAACGACGAGTCGGCTTGGCATATATTTAACCGACCGATTTGTTCTATCCCCGCGTAGTAGCAATCCTTGTCGAAGTGGGCGATGTGGCGGTTTTGGCGCCGTATCGACTGGGGCGAGAGCAACGTATCGGTGAGGGTCACGGCGCCAAACCGCGCCTCGCGCACAAATCCGGCATATTCGTTGTCTTGTTCGGCCACGCAATCGACTTGCAGGTAGATTTCGCAGATGGCGTCGCGCCAAGCCTGCCGCCGTTTGGCGGGGGCCAATGATTTGGTGTCGAAAACGACCTTCATGGCTTCCTCCCAAATTGCCGTTCCGTGCGGGCGGACCGGCATTTGGCGTTTGCGGGGCGCCTCCGCGACATTCCGCGGATCCCAGCGTTTGTTGGCAGTATCTTTCCAAGTCCGCGAAAAGCAAGCGCGTTAGCGATAGGCAGCCGCTCTTGGGGCCACCCGTCTTTTAGTATTCAGGACGCGCCCTTTGCGCTGCGCCGCAAGGCATGTGCGCTGTGGCGCAAGCGAACGTGGCTCCCGTCTGAGATAGTGTGACAGCGATACGATGGCTCCGCCTGCGTAACCGCGCTTTGGCGTTTTGGAACGGCGATCCGGTTAGGAAATGCTCAGACGGCTCACAGGCGCGGCTCTGACTCAAGAGAAAATCGTACTCTTGATCGCCATTGCCCTGTTTTGCGCGTTCTCGTTTTTTCTCAAGGGATTTCTGAGACCCGACAATATTTTAACGCTTCTGCGCAGCGTCTCCACTTTAGGTATTCTCGGTGTCGGTATGGCGGTTGTCGTCATCGGGCGCGGCATCGACCTTACGATCGTCACCATCTATGCGATGTCGGCCGCATGGATGTTCCACCTGGCGAATGGCGGCGCCTCGATCCCGCTCGCCCTGACATTGGGATACCTGTTCGCCCTCGCCGTCGGGGTGACAAACGGCGTGCTCATCGCATATCTCGAGATTCCCGCCTTGTTCGCCACTTTGGGCATGGCCGCGTTTGCCTATGGCTTCGCCCGCTACGCCCTCGTCCCTCTGTATGTGGTGTACATGCCCGCCAGCGCCGCCAGCATCGTCTGGATTGGCGGCGGCTTCGTCTTCGGCGTGCCAACGTCGATCCTATTCTTCGCCCTCGTCGCGTTCCTCGGCTTCGCGTTCCTGCGTTTCACCAAACAGGGGCGGTTCATCTATGCGATTGGCGACAATTTCGCCGCAGCGCGCATTTCGGGCGCCCCGGTGCGCCCGATTGTTGTCTTGCAATACGCAGTTTCAGCGACAGTCGCCTATCTGGCCGGCCTGATCACCGCGACCGCCGTCGCCAGTATGAACACCGCTGTCGTGAATTCCTCGATGATCTACGATATCATCCTGGTCGTGGTCCTCGGCGGCGTCGGGCTTTCGGGCGGCCGCGGGGGCATCCGCAACGTGATTGTCGGCACGTTGCTCATCGGCATCCTGCTCAACGGGATGACCATCATGAACATCCAGTACACGCTGCAGAACGTGATCCGAGGTTTGATTCTCCTCATCGCGATCGTCATCGACAGCGTCGTCAACCCGCGCGACGAGCAGACGGCGCAACAAGGCGACATCTAGAGCGCCGTTAACTCGAAAGGGAGGTTGAAACATGCGAAAGGGAGACATCGCGGCGGCCGTCGGGCTGTCGGCGCTTGCATTTTCGTCGCCGGCTCGCGCCATCGACTGTGAGGGGTTGAAATCGGCGAAAATCGCCGACACGACGATCATCAGCGCCGAGGCGGTTCCGGCCGGCGACCTGACCACCGCCGACAAAGTGACGCGCAAGGACATGCCGGCGTTCTGCCGCGTCGTCGCCTCGGTGAAGGACGCGCCCGACTCCGACGTTCGGGTCGAGCTATGGATGCCGAACGAGGGGTGGAAGGGCGTCTTCCACGTCAACGGCAACGGCGGCTACGCAGGCGTGCTCGCCTACAATTACGGCGCCATGGAAGCCGCGATCAAGCGCGGATACGCCTCCGCGGAGACAGATCTCGGGATGGCGCCGGCGACCCCACTCGACGGCGACGCCCTCGTCGGGCATCCGGATAAGTGGAAAGACTGGGGAATGCTGGGGACCCACGAGGCGGCCGTCGCCGGCAAGCAGATCGCGAAGGCGTTCTACGGCGCGGACGCCAAGCGCTCCTATTACACGGGCTGCTCGACGGGCGGTCAGCAGGGGCTGATTGAAGCGGAGTATTTTCCCGAGGACTTCGACGGCATTCTCGCCGGCGCGCCGGTCGTCAACCGGACGTGGGGGCACGCGGTCGCGGTGACGGGATATCAAGCCGCGAACCTCAAGCCCGGCCACAAGCTCTCCGACGCCAATCTCGCGCTGCTCACCAAGTCGGCCGTGGCCGCCTGCGGCGCCAACAGCAACGGCCTCAAGTCCGATCCGTTCATCGCCGACCCGTTGACGTGCAACTTCGAGCCCGCTGCGCTGACCTGCAAGGGCGCCGCGGCCGACGATTGCCTGACCCCCGAACAGGTCGAGACCGCAAAGGCGATCTATCTTGGCCCCGCCGACAAGAACGGCAAGCCGCTCTACTATGGCCAGTTGCCAGGCAGCGAGTCAGGGGTCTTCAACTGGGGCTTCCTCGAGGCGCCCGGCAACGCCCCGGGCGAGCCGGGATTTGACGGTCTCTTCAAATGGGTGTTTGGCCCCAATTGGGATTGGCGCACCTTCGACGTCGAGCCGGACATGGCCAAGGTCGACGCCGTCCTCGGGCCGGCGCTCAACGGCGCAGTGACGGGCGACGTCGCCGAGTTCCGCGACCGCGGCGGGAAACTGATTTTCTTCCAGGGTTGGGCCGATCCGATCGTGCCAGTGGGGCAGACCGTCAACTTCTATAAAGACCTCATGAGCAAGTTCGGCGGCGAAGAGAAGACGAAGGAGTTCGCTCGGCTCTTCATGGTTCCCGGCATGGGCCATTGCGGCTTCGGCACAGGCCCGAACCGGTTCGACTCTGCGGCTTTCGGTGGAGTGCAGCCGCCAGCTTTGGACCCTCAGCACGACATTTTCACCGCGCTCTCACATTGGGTCGAGGACGGCGTTGCGCCGGCTCAAGTCATCGCGACGAAATTCGTCGATGGCGATGCGTCCAAGGGAATCGAGATGCAGCGGCCGCTCTGCCCGTATCCGGAGCGCGCCTGGTACAAGGGCGACGGGGACACCAACTCCGCCGCGAATTTCGTTTGCGCCGTCGACAAAAAGTGAAATGAAGAACGTGATCCGGTGTTTCATCCTGCTCGTCGCGATCGTCTTCGACCGCGTGGTCAACCCGCGCGACGAGCAGACCGCGCAACAACGCGACATCTAGAAAACTCGAATGGGAGGTTAAGCAATGAAAAGCAGCAAAATTGCCCTGGCAGTTGCAACCGTCTTGTCGCTCTCGGGGATCGCGGCTCACGCCGTCGCCCAGGGAATCGACGATCCGCGGCGCGCCGATTACTTCAAGACGTTCGAGGGCAAAACGATCGCCTTCGTGCCGGTCACGATGGGCATCGACCTCACTGAAGGGTGGGCGTCGGTCATGAAAAAACAAGCCGACCGTCTCGGCATGAAGTTCGAGATCCGCGACCCGCAATTCAGCGCCGACCGCGGCGCCGAGGCGATCACCGCGCTCATCGCCGAGAAGCCGGACGTCATTGTCGTTCACAATCCTGACGTCCAGTCCTACGCGAAGCTTCTGAAGCGCGCCGAGGAGGCGGGCATTCACGTCGTTCAGATCAACATGAGGTCGAACTACAATTCGGACGTCTACGTCGGCGCCGACTGGATTGGGATCGGCGAGGCGGAGGCGCAAGCGGTCGTCGACAAATGCGGCGCCGGCACGAGCGGCAAAGTCGCCATCCTGCAGGGGCAGCCGACCTCCGGGTCGGATAGCGGAATGATGAAAGGCGCCGACAACGTCTTGAGCAAACATCCCGAAATCAAGGTTGTCGCCAATCAGGCCGGGGAGTGGGATGCGACCAAGGCGCACTCGGTGATATCGACGGTCATTCAACAGAACCCCGATCTCTGCGGGGTGATCGGTTTCTGGGATGTCATGGACTTGGGCGCCGCGGCCGCCATCAAGGAATCGGGCAAACCGATTGTTCTGGTCACTTCCGGCGGCGGCGAGCAGATGGCCTGCGACAATGTCGAGAAAGGCGTGTTCGAAAAGGAGATCGCCTATCAAGTCATGGATCAGGGACGCGACCTCAACGACATGATCGTCACGGTGCTGGAGTCCGGACAGCAGGCTGGAAAGCTGAAAGCGGTCGTGTACAGCCCCCAACTCGTCATCTCCAAGGAGACCTTGCGGCCTGGCCTCTGCTGGAGCGCAAAAGACCTCAAGAAATAGACAGTCCCTGAGTTCATGAGGGCGCTGAGCCGTGGAATGGCTCAGCGCGTTTTTTTGTCCCGACGGAAGAGCACGATGACAATCGGCGAGTGGGCCGGAAGGTTACGCTACCGGTATGTCCCGGATCATGTCGTCGGCGAAGTGCTCGGCAGGAGATGGACGGACAACGTCATCCCTGTCACCCTGCTCGTCGCGCTGACGCTCTATCTTGCGGCGGCGATTCCGAATTTCATCTCGGTCGGAAACATCAACGATACTGCGCGCCAGATTGGCGAATTCGGGTTGATCGTGATTGGCATGACGATTGTCATGCTTGCCGGCGGGATCGATCTGAGCGTCGGGTCGAACTTTGCGTTGGCCAATGTGACCGCGCTGGCGCTGATCAATGTCGCGAAGTGGCCGGTCGAGGCGGCCATCGCGGCGACGCTTGGCGTTGGCGCGCTGGTCGGCCTGATCAACGGCTTCCTCATCGGCTTCCTCAGGCTGCGGGCGTTCTTGACCACGCTCGTCGTTCTGACCCTCATTCGAGCGTTCGTCGACCTTCTGCTGGAGGCCTATTCGGTCAGGATCGCATCGAGCGATGTCGAGTCCCCGCTCTGGGACTTCGTCGGCGCGGGATCGGTTTTAGGCGCGCCGTTCAGTTTCGTGCTTCTGATCGTCACCGCAATCGTCGCCCACTTCGTGCTTACCCGGCTGCGCATCGGCTGGCGCCTCATGGCGGTCGGCGGATCCCGTCGCGCGGCCTATAATGCAGGCATCTCGGTGCCGCGCACCGTATGCCTCACCTACGTCGTTTCCGGCGTGCTCTCCGCGCTTGCCGGGACCCTCTATGCGGCGCGGCTTTCCGGCGCCGGCCCGGATACCGGCATCGGCCTCGAGCTCACCGCGGTCACGGCGGCGCTGATCGGCGGCAACAGCGTCGGCGGCGGCCGCGGCTCGGTCGGCAAGGCCCTGATGGGCGCGATCATCGTCTCCCTGCTCCTGAACGGACTCGTCCGGCTCGGGTTGCCGAACGGGGCGTCATCGATGGTTGTCGGGGCCGTGCTGCTGATCGCGATCGCCATCGACGTGCGCTGGATCAGATGGCGACACAGTCTCCGCGCCAAGGTCTATGTGTCTCCTGCCTATCTCGCCCTGCCGGCGGCTCCGCTCTTCGTGTCCGATCCGTCTTCGCCCTACGCGATGAACGACCGCCTTCGCGACGTCGAGGTCATCGGCCTTGGCGAGGTCGACGGTCCTGAAGACGTCATTCTCGACCTTGACGACAATGTCTATTGCAGCTTGCGCCAAGGCGAGATCGTCCGCTTCCTCGCGCCCGATTACACCAAGCGCGAGGTCTACGCGCATGTCGGCGGCCGGCCGCTCGGCATGGCCTTCGATAGGGACGGCAGTCTCGTCGTCTGCATCGCCGGCATGGGCCTCTATCGCGTGAACAACCTTCGCAAGGTCGAGAAGATGACGGCGGAAACCAACCGCTCGCGATTGTCGATCATCGACGATTCCCGAATGCGGCTTGCCGACGATCTCGATATCGCGCCTGACGGAAAGGTCTACTTCAGCGAGGCCACGATCCGCTACGGATTCGAGGAATGGGTTGTCGACGCGCTGGAGGGCCGCGGCAACGGCCGGATCATCCGTTATGATCCCGCGACAGGCGTCACCCGGACAATCATTCGCAATCTTCTCTTCGCCAATGGCGTCTGCATGGCGCATGACAACAAGTCGTTGCTGTTCGCGGAAACCTGGGGCTGCCGGATCAGCCGCTACTGGCTGGAGGGCCCAAAGGAGGGAACGGCCGAGGTGCTTATCGCCGACCTTCCCGGGTATCCCGACAACATCAATCGTGGGTCACGTGGAACCTATTGGCTGGGCCTCGCAGGCACGCGCACGCCGAGTTACGACATGGCGATGACCATGCCGGCTTTCAGGCGGCGCATGGCGCGCCGGGTGGCCGCCGACGAGTGGCTGTTTCCGAACGTCAATGTCGGCTGCGTCGTGCATTTCGATGAGAATGGCGGCGTCCTCGAGTCTCTGTGGGATCTTGGGGGCGAAAATCACCCGGCGATCACTTCGATGCGCGAGCATCGCGGCTTTCTCTATCTCGGCGGCGTCACCAACAATCGGATCGGGCGGATCAGACTCGCCGGCGCCGATCCGGACTGGACGGGCCAGTCGTCCTATTGGGGGAATCGCCGATGAACCCGCTCAGGAAGGCGGTCGACAGCTGGTTTGGGCGCGGCGAAGCGTCGATCACGATTCCGCCGATGGATGGCGCCTTTCGTCCCAACGATCTCCTGGATCTGGCGCCGTTGAGTCTTGAGGCGCCGGCGCCCGATTGCCTCGCCGCCACGTCGCACGGCGTGGTCGTCTCCTCGGACCGTTCGCTTCTCAGCGTCGACAGGTCCGGCGGCGCGGAGCTCGCGTCCTTCGAGACGCCGATCAGCGCTCTGGCCGGCTTGCCGGATGGCGGCGCGGCGGTGGCCTTGATCGACGGCAGGATCGTCTTTGTCGGCGGCGAGCACGGCGGAACGACGGTCCAGAAGAACCTCGAGGTCGCCTGCATCACGGCGCTCGCGCCGGCTTCGGACGGGACCTTGTTCGTCGCCAACGGCTCGGCGAAGAACGGGCCGGGGGCGTGGAAGCGCGACCTGATGGAGAAGAACGCCTCCGGCTCCGTGTGGCGCGTCGACCCGCGGAACGGCGCCTACACGCGCCTGGCCGGAGATCTGGCCTATCCTTATGGCCTCGTCGAGGACGCCGGCTCGGTCGTCGTCTCGGAGAGCTGGCGCAGCGCGCTGACGCGGATTTCACCCGGCGGCGATGGTCGCAAGGAGCCGGCGCTGGAGAACCTTCCCGCCTATCCGAGCCGCCTGTCGCGGGCCGACGACAAGAGCATCTGGCTCGCGTTGTTCGCGCCGCGCAGCCAACTCGTCGAATTCGTGCTCAGCGAAGACCGCTTTCGTCGGCGCATGATTCGCGAGATTGACGCCGACTACTGGGTTGCGCCTTGTCTTCGCTCCGGCGCGACGCCGCTGGAGCCGACGCAGCAGGGCGGCGTCAGACAGCTCGGCGTGCTGAAGCCGTGGTCGCCCAGTCGATCCTACGGGCTGGTCGCCCGTCTCGATCCCGCCTTTCGTCCGGCCACGAGCCTTCACAGCCGCGCGCACGGGCGACGGCACGGCGTCACCAGCTGTCTCATGGTGGGCAACCAACTATACTTCGCCGCCAAGGGCGACGGGGTCGTCGCCGCACGGAGTTACGAGGGTTTGACGCCATGACCGTTCCGCCGGCCGCGGAAACCATGCTTCTGGAGATGAAAAACGTCTCCAAGGAATATCGCGGCGTCGCCGCGCTGAAGAACATCGACTTTGGGCTTCGCCGCGGCGAGGTTCATGCGATCGTCGGCGAGAATGGGGCCGGCAAGTCGACGCTGGTCAAGATCCTGTCCG
>PLUH01000015.1 GCA_003164825.1 Hyphomicrobiales bacterium | reverse complement strand
CGAGGGCCGGCCAGGCCCGCTCGGGGTTCACGTGGTCGGCCGTGACCGGCGACACGCCGCCCCAGTCGTCGATGCCCGAGGCCATGAGGGGGGCGAGGTCGTCGGAGAGGTTGGGCGGCGCCTGCACGTTCATCTTCGGCCCCAGCACTATTCGCGCGGTCGCAATGGCCCACTGCAGGTCCTCGGGTGGGCACGGAGCCGCCTTGGCCATGGCCGTGCCCGGCTTGGGCAGGAAGTTCTGGACGATGACCTCCTGCACGTGGCCGTGGCGGGCGTGGCTGGCTGCGATGGCCTCGAGGGCGGCGACCCGGTCGGCGCGGTCCTCGCCGATGCCGACGAGGATCCCGGTCGTGAACGGTATTCGCAGCCGGCCCGCGGCCTCGATCATCCGGGTGGAAGCAAAGCGGCTCGCGCCTGCCGGCGGCTCCTGCTCGGCTTCGGCGGTGATCGAGACGAGAACGGCGAGCCCCATGCACCATGGCGCGGCGACCGAAAGAGCCCATGCCGTACGCGACCGACCCATACGCGCCCAGGCGCCCCACACGAAAAGAGTGTCCCGCATGCATCGCGCAAGGTTAAAGCGACCGGCGCAATGCGAATCGTTCCGGTTATCTGCGCTTAAGGTTGAAGGCGCGTTACCAAGGGGGAGGGCCGGGATGTTCCGGTTTGGGGCAGGGGGATCGTAAAGCCCCTGAACGACGGGCGCTCGCTCTCGACCACCTAACCCGTGTGGGTTAGCCTCGCTCCATGCCGCTGAACGAGGCCGACACCCGCGCCAAGCTGATTGACCCTGCTCTGCGGGTCCGCGGCTGGACGGAGGATCTTGTCTTCCGCGAGCAGACGGCCGGTTCGATTGTCCTCGACGGACGGCGCGCGCGGCGGCTGGCGGGGCGGATGGACTATCTGCTCCGCGTTCGCGTCAATCCCGGCACGCAGCCCGTGCCGCTAGCGCTCATCGAAGCCAAGGCCGAGACTCGCCCGCCGGGCCACGGGATGGAACAGGCGCGAAACTATGCGCGCCGCTTCAACGTTCCCTTCGTGTTCTCGAGCAACGGTCATCAATTTGTCTTTTACGATTCAACCACCGGGCTGACCTCGGACGCAGCGCCGATCGCCGATTTCCCTGAGCCGGAGCAGCTCCGGCTCAAGTGGCAGGCGGCGACCCGGGTCAATCTCGCATCGCCCGCCGCCCGCGCCCTGCTCACGCCCTATCGCGGCGGCGAAGGCACAAGGCGTTATTACCAGGATGCCGCGATCCGCGCCGTGTTCGAGAAAGTCGCGCGCGGCGAAAAACGGGCGCTGCTGACCCTCGCCACTGGCGCCGGCAAGACCTTCATCGCGGCGAATATGTTGCGGCGGCTCTTCGACGCGGGGATGGCGCGGCGCGCCCTGTTTGTTTGCGACCGCGACGAGTTGCGCACCTAGGCGACGACGGCGCTCTCCAACCTGTTCGGTGGCGAAGCCGCCAAGGTCGCGCGCGACCCCGAGGGCAGCAACGCGGCTAAGAATGCGCGCGTTCACGTCGCGACCCCTCGGCGTCGATGGGGAGGAAAAGGAGGAAATCTCTTTCCTCACCAAGAACTACCCTCCCAACTATTTCGACGTGATCGTGATTGACGAATGCCACCGTTCCGCGTGGGGCTCCTGGAGCGAGGTGCTGACCCGCAACGGCGCGGCCCTACAGATCGGCCTCACCGCGACCCCGCGTGCGCTCGACCTGCCCGAAAGCGTCAAGCAGGAAAAGGGCGCGCAAGAGGACGAGAAGATCACCGCCGACAATATCGGCTATTTCGGCGAGCCGGCCTACAGCTACGACATTTCGCAAGCGGTCGAAGACGGCTATCTCGCCGTGTGCGAGATCGTTCGCCGCGACGTCTTTTTGCAATCGAAGACCGCGAACGAGCGCGAGACCGGCCTCGACGCCGCCGATCTTGTCAATGTCGTTGATCCCGTGACCGGCCAGCCCGGCTTCGCGGAAGACGACGCGCACTACGAGGCCGAGAGCTTCGAGGCGGACATCGTCCTGCCCGAGCGCACAAAGGCGATGGCCGAGGACCTCTTCCACCATCTGCTTGCGACCGGCGGTCCGCACCAGAAAANNGCATCAGAAGACGATCGTGTTCTGCGTCCGCGATCTCCACGCCGAACATGTTGCCACTGCGATGAACAACCTCTATGCCGCGTGGCGCCAGGCGCAGGGCGCGAATGCTGGCGTCAGAGCCGATCCGTACGCCTTCAAATGCACCGCCGAATCAGGCGGCGCCGCGATGATCGCCGACTTCAAGGGCGCAGAGCACGCCTATTTCATCGCGTCGACCGTCGATTTGCTTTCGACCGGCGTCGATGTGCCGGACGTGCGCAATATCGTCTTCTTCCGGTACCTCAGTTCGCCGATCGCCTTCTATCAGATGGTCGGGCGCGGCACGCGCCTCGCGCCGGAAAAGCTGATGTTCCGCGTTTACGACTATACCGACGCCTCGCGCCTGTTCGGCGCCGCCTTTCTTGCCAAAGCGCGCAGCGTCACAGAGCCATCGCCTGTCGATGAAGGAGACGACGACGAAGAGCCCGACGCCGGTCTGTTGCAGGGTGACGGCGTGACGGTGCGGATCGTCGGCGCTGGCCGCTACGTGCTCGATTCGGAAGGTGGCGTCGACCGGCCGGTCCCGATCGAAGAGTATCGGGCACGAATCGCCGAACGGCTCGCCGCCGAGGCGCCGACGCTACAAGACTTCCGCGACCGCTGGGTCGATCCCGAGGCGCGGCGGGAATTGCTTGCGGCCTTGCCGGAGGGACAGACCGGAGCGATCAAGCTGCGGCTCGTGCAGCGCATGGGCGACTACGATCTCTTTGACGTGCTCGGGGCTGCGGCTTACGGCCTCGATCCCAAGAGCCGCCGTGCGCGTGCCGAGGCTTTCGGCTACAAGGCGCGAGATTGGCTCGACTCGCTGCCGCCCGCCGCGTCTGGCGTCTTGCGCGCGGTGGTCGGTCAGTTCGGCGGCGGTGGAACTGAGGCTTTGGAGAATCCGACGATCTTTCAATTGCCCGCCGTCATCGCTGCTGGTGGTGTCGCGGCATTGCGCTCGGCGGGCGATCCGCGTGGCATGGTGACGGACGCCAAGCGGCGCATGTTCGAGCCTTAACATGACAGGCGTGCGTGTGCCGGCAGACTGCGGCCAACCCAGGGCAGAGTCCTAAATCGT
>PLUH01000044.1 GCA_003164825.1 Hyphomicrobiales bacterium | reverse complement strand
CGGATAAAAGGTACGCCGGGGATAACAGGCTGATCGAAGCCAAGAGTTCATATCGACGCTTCGGTTTGGCACCTCGATGTCGGCTCATCACATCCTGGGGCTGGAGCAGGTCCCAAGGGTTCGGCTGTTCGCCGATTAAAGTGGTACGTGAGCTGGGTTCAAAACGTCGTGAGACAGTTTGGTCCCTATCTGCCGTGGGTGTTGGAGAATTGAGAGGATTTGCCCCTAGTACGAGAGGACCGGGGTGAACGTATCTCTGGTGGACCTGTTGTGGCGCCAGCCGCAGTGCAGGGTAGCTATATACGGAATGGATAACCGCTGAAGGCATCTAAGCGGGAAACCAGCCTCAAAACAAGTTCTCCCTGAAGAGCCGTGGAAGACCACCACGTTGATAGGCCGGATGTAGAAGCGCGGCAACGCGTGAAGCTGACCGGTACTAATCGCTCGTTCGACTTGATTGCTCTCGTCGCCAAGGCGCGAGATTCATCGGTTCAAAGCGCGAGAGCGCTTTGAACAAGACCGCGCGTAAGCGCGGGCGGGCGGTCGCGCTTGCGCATCCTGAGGGATGCGTAAGTGCAAGCCGCCTGATGAAACCGAAAAGCCAGTTTTGCTTCATCCGTTCTTTGCCGGCCTGGTGGCCCTTGCAAGGTGATAAGACCCGATCCCATCCCGAACTCGGCCGTCAAACGCCTTAGCGCCAATGGTACTCTGTCTCAAGACATGGGAGAGTAGGTCGTCGCCAGGCCTGCAAAGAACGGAAATCTTCCTCTTTATCAATGCCGTCGTAGTTCCGACGGCGCATAGCCATTGACGCGGGGTGGAGCAGCCCGGTAGCTCGTCAGGCTCATAACCTGAAGGCCGCAGGTTCAAATCCTGCCCCCGCAACCACCGACAGTTGACCCTCCGTCGGCCCCGCCGCGGAGGGTTTTTTGTTGCCCGACACCTCGGCCGGCACCGAAAGCAGCGTCGCCAAAGCGCCAAACAGGGTCGCATCGAGGGCGCGTCCGTCCGGCCTCGGCCTCAGGAACACGCGGTCGATCATTGAGCGCACGACCTCGCGCGCCTCGTCCTGTTCCGGATCCCTCGAGGAGCAGCTCCAACCGATCGATTCGGCGCCGGTACCCTTCCGCGAGCTGTGGATGCATGAGAACGTCGAGAGCCGTCGGATCGAATGCCCGACTCTCGGTCTTCAGCTTATCACGCTCCTCTTTGAGTTCGGCAAGGCGAGGTCTTCATGGCGGGCTCATAAAGGCCATCTTCGATCGCGCGAAAAATCGCGGCGATCTTCCGATCGAGCTCGGCCGCCTTGCGCTCGCGCTGGGCCTGCTCGGCCCGGAGCGCTTCGCGCTGCCGCTTCGTCTCCTCCCGGAACGCCTTGACGAAGGCCGCGACAAGATCGGGAGCGAGCAACCGTTCCTTCAGGCGGTCGAGAACCCGCGCCTCGACCGCCTGGCGCGTGATCGTCAGGCGATTGTAGCAGGTTCCCTTTTGCTTCCGCGTCGAGCAGGCGTAGGGGTCGCGACCGATGATCGCATAAGGACCGTGACAGCAGCCGCACCGCAACAGACCCGACAAGAGGAAGCACGGGCGGTGGGCTTCGTTGAGGCAATTGCGATTGCCGCCTCCCAGCGTGTGTCGAGGCAAGGCCTTTCCGATCGCCAGCCGCATCGCCGCCCGACGGGTTTTGACGCTGAGCCAAAGCTCATCATCGACGATACGGAGTCCCGGAACTTCGACCCGCTCCCACCTTTCGGGTGGCCGACATGATTGTGCGGCGGGCGCGCTCCCGCTGAATAGCTTCTCGCGCAACGTTCCCGGCGCGTAGTCGCGCTTATAGACGCCGCGCCTTTGCAACTCGGGGACCAGATAGGTAACGATATCGCTGAATGTCTCGTGGGTGACTGCATAGGCGAGATTGAAGCCGTCGACGTCCGTCTCTTCCACCCACTCCTCGAGCAAATCGGCGACGGTCTGCGGGCCGCCGACGAACAGTGGGCCCAAGCCGCCGATGCCGATCCATTCCGCGAGCTCGCGGACGGTCCAGACTTTGCTCGGGTCGGCATTCGAAAAGGCTTCGACTGACGCCGAGGACGCGCTCATCCGCGATGTCGACGCAGGGCTTTATTTCAATCCCGACCGCATGCATGTCCTCGATCACAAGGGCGAATTCCTCAAGGTGCGCGGACCCCTGAATATCGCCCGCCCGATTCAGGGTTGGCCAGTCATCGTCAAGGCCGGCGCCTCCGAGGCTGGCCGCCAACTCGCCGCCGAGACTGCAGAAGTCATCTTCGCCAGCGGCAGCTCTCTTGTCGAGGCGCAACGCTTTTACGCCGACGTGAAGAGCCGGGCGAAGAAGGCCGGCCGATCGCCCGATCATCTGAAAATCCTGCCAGGCGCGCTCGTCGTCGGCGGCGAAACCATCGAGGAAGCGAAACGCAAGCGAGCGCTGCTCGACAGTCTCGTCCATCCGGATAGTGGCCTCGCGTCTCTGTCGATTGCGCTCGGCTGCGACGCATCCGGCTTTGATCTCGACGGGCCGCTGCCGGAAATCCCGGAGACCAACGCCAGCAAGAGCGGGCGGGAGCGCTTCGTTTCACTGGCGAGGCGCGACAACCTTACCGTCCGCCAACTCGCGCAGATTGCCGGCAGTTTCGGCGGACTCTCGTTTGTCGGAACGGCGTCGACGATCGCCGATCAGATGGAAAAATGGCTGCTCGCCGACGGCTGCGACGGGTTCAACGTGATGTTTCCTTATGTACCGGGCGGCCTCGACGACTTCGTCGACACGGTCATCCCGCAGCTGGAGCGGCGAGGCTTGTTCCGGCGCGAATATGAGGGCAAGACACTGCGAGAAAATCTTGGTCTGCCGCGGCCGGAGAACCGCTTCCTCAGCTGAGCAGAGCCAACGTCTCCGCCTCCGGCCCAGTCTGTCCTTGGGCGGCCCGATGGGCGCACGGATCAAGTAACTGAAGTCGAGAGGTCTCAATGATTGCTCGCAACGGACCAAGAAGGCTTGGCTTCTTCACCAGACTTCTCGACGAGGCGGGTCCGGCGGAGCGCTATCGACTCGCGACCGAGCAGATCATTCATGCCGAGGACGTCGGTTTCGACTCCGCGTGGGTCGCCCAGCATCATTTCGATGAGGACGAGGGCGGTCTTCCGGCGCCCTTGGTATTTCTGGCCCAGGTCGCAGCCCGGACATCAAGGATCCGGCTTGGCACCGGCATCGTGACGCTCCCGCTCGAAGATCCGGTCCGGGTCGCAGAGGATGCGTCTGTGCTCGACTTGCTCTCCGGTGGGCGACTTGAACTGGGAGTAGGCTCGGGCGGCACGCCGTCATCGTTCGCCGCTTTCGGCATCGACAGCGCGGACCGAGCGAATATGTTTGATCAACACCTCGCGACCTTACGCCAAGCGCTGGCGGGGGCGCCCCTTGGCGGCGGCAACACCCTCTACCCGCCGGCGCCGCAACTCATCGACCGGTTGTGGCAGGCGACCTTTTCGATCGGCGGAGGCATACGCGCCGGCAAGGCGGGTGATGGCCTCATGCTCTCGCGCACCCAGCCGCGAACCAAGGAGGCTCCGCACGCTCCGCTCGCCGATCTGCAGCATCCCATCATCGACGCCTATCTTGCGGCGCTGCCGCCGGGTCGCGAGCCGCGTATCCTCGGTTCGCGAACGCTTTTCGTTGCCGACGATCGGGACGAAGCCTTGGGTTTCGCGGACATCGGCCTCCGCCGTATCGTCGATCACTTCGTCACGGCGGGGCACATCGTCTCGGGGCGGTCGCTCCCGGAACTCATCGCCACATTCGACGTCCATATCGGGACGCCCGACGACGTGATCGCCTCGCTTCGATCCGACAGCACGCTCGAACTGGTAACCGATCTGGTCTTCCAGGTCCATTCGGTTGACCCGCCCCATTCCTACATCCTGCGCTCACTCGAACTGATCGCAAATGAGGTCGCGCCCGCGCTCGGGTGGCGGCGCCAGAATGCGGGGCGGACGAGCCGCATCTCGCTTGCTCGCTGACCGCAGACCGATCGATGACGAGAGGGGACTAATCATGAGCGAGACCGAACCGGACGTCATCGACCTCCTCGCCGGCATACCGAAGGGCTCACGCCTTGATGGCGTTCGCGCCGAGCGGAAACAGGCGCGGGACAATGCCCAGAAAAGCTATGAAGCGCTCCTGGCGCCGAAGTTTCCGGGCGGCGTGACGGCCGAAGACCGGTATGCGGTCGCCGCGTTTGTGGCCGGCCTGCACCGCGACGCTCGAATCGTCGCCTTCTATATGGACGGGCTTGGCGCGCAGGACCGGGGCCGAGACGTCGTCGAGGCGATAATGGCGGAGATCGCGCTCGCCGCCGCCGACGGCCCTTATGGCAGCTATCCGCCTGGTCCGCTCACCGTCGAAGACAAATCCGGGCCAGTCCACAAGATATCCGAGGCGAATCGACGCGCTCTCGGCGCCCGCCTCTCGGCGGCGCTCGAACATGCCCATCTCTTGACCTTCCATCCTCGGGACGCGACTCCTGCAGCGCTGCAATCGTTGCTCGACGCCGGGTGGTCAACGACAGATATCGTCACGTTGTCGCAACTGGTCGCTTTTCTATCGTTCCAGATCCGCGTTGTCGCCGGGTTGCGCATTCTGGCCGCATCCGTCAGTCAAGCCTGAGGGGGAGGGATTGAAATGAGCGAAACAACCATCGCCGTCTCACACAAGGACCGACCTGTCGCCTTCACTCAGGACGAGATTGGCTGGACGCCCTGGCTTATGCCGCTGTCGGAGGATCAACTGACCGAGCGCCACTGGGCCGGGTTGGTTGACGCGTCTCGGGCGAAATCGCCTTATTTCATGCTGCTCGCGCGCGATCCCAAGATCCTCGAGGCGCGGACCAAGACCGACAACGATATTTTCTACAATCCCGCGGCCGGCCTACCGCGCGCCGAGCGCGAACTCTCGGCCGCGGCGGTTTCGCGCGCAAACGGCTGCATCTTCTGCGCTTCGGTTCATGCGCGGTTCGCATCGACTTATTCCAAGCGCCGCGAAGACGTCCAGCGCCTGCTGGACGAGGGCGTCTCGGTTGGCATCGATCAACGCTGGAACGCGGTCATCGCCGCTGCCGTCGCTCTGACCGAAACGCCCCTCGCGTTCGATCAGCGCCAGGTCGAAAGCCTGCGCCAATCCGGATTGGACGATCTCGCCATTGCGGACGTCATTTACAGCGCCGCCTTCTTCAACTGGGCCAATCGACTGATGCTGTCGCTCGGCGAGCCGACGCCGCCGGCAAAGGGCTGAACGGCGCCGCCGACAGGCTCGCGAGCCGCAGAGATTCAGGCTGCGACCATGCCGCCCAGATAGGCCTCGCGTATGCGGGGATCTGCGCGCAGAACCTCGGCGGTTCCCTGCAGGACGATCCGGCCGGTTTGAAGGACATAGCCTGAGTGGGCCACTTGCAACGCAAGATTGGCGTTCTGCTCGACCATGAACACCGTGACGCCCTGGCGGTTGATCTCGGCGATCAATTCCAGCACCCGATCGACGTAGAGGGGCGATAGTCCCATGGTCGGCTCGTCCATGCAGATGAGGCGCGGGCGCCCCATCAGCGCCCTGGCCATCGCGACCATCTGCTGCTCTCCGCCGGAGAGCGCGCCCGCCCGCTGATTGACCCGTTCGGCGACGCGCGGGAACAGGGCCAGCATCCGCTCGAGGTCCTCGACGACCGCCTTGCGGTCCGCCCGGGCGTAAGCGCCCATCAGCAGATTTTCGCGCACGCTCATCAGCGGGAAGATGCGGCGCGCCTCCGGGACTGAACCGATTCCGGCGCGGATCACGCGATGGGTCGGCAACCCATCGATCCGTGCGCCGTCGAAGGTGACCGTTCCCGAGCGGGGCGTGAGCAAGCCAAGGATGATCTTCATCGTCGTCGATTTACCGCTGGCGTTGCCGCCGAGCAGCGAGACGATCTGGCCCTGGCCGACCTCGAGCGAAAGGTCGAAGTGGACTTGAACGGCGCCGTAGAACGTGTTGACGCGATCGAGGCTGAGTAGCGGGCTCATGTCGCCACCGCCTCCGCTGAAGGCGTCGTCGCGCCGACGCTGCTGTGGCCCAGGTACGCTTCAATGACAGCGGGGTCGTTGCGCACGGTCTCAGGCGGCCCTTCAGCGATTTTAGCGCCGTCGTCGAGCACGTAGACGCGGTCGGAGAGCTGCATCACGACTTCGAGCTTGTGTTCGATCAACAGGATCGTGACGCCCTGCGCCTTGAGCGTCGCGATCAGCGCCTGCATCTCCGCGGTCTCGGTCGGATTCATGCCGGCGGTCGGCTCGTCGAGCAGCAGCATTTGCGGTTTGAGCGCGAGCGCGCGAGCGATTTCAAGCCGGCGGCGATTGGCGTAGGAGAGGCTGTAAGCGGCGTGATCAAGCCGCGGCGTGAGCCGGTCGCCGAAGAGGCCGAGGATCTCGCGCGCTTCGGCCTTGAGCGCCTCCTCCTCCGTCTTCACGGCTTGCGGACGGACGAGCGCCAGCGCGAGCTCGGCGAGCGGGCCGACGAGCGGCCAGCCCGGCCGCACGGCGCGAAGCCGCGTATGAGCGCCGAGAAGCACATTGTCCTCGACGCTGAGATTGGCGAACACCCGGCCGTGCTGGAAGGTCCGCGCGAGGCCGCGCGCGGCGATCGCCTCCGGAGACAGGCGTTGAATCGGCTCGGCCGCGAACAGGATTTCACCCTCGTCCGGCCGGTCGAGGCCGCTGATCATGTTGAACGTTGTCGTCTTGCCGGCGCCATTGGGGCCAATGAGGCTGACGAGTTCGCCCTTGTCGACAACGAGATCGAGCGCTTTGACGGCGCTCACCCCGCCGAACCGGCGCGACAGTCCGCGAATTTCCAGTATTTGGGTCACGCTTAGACCGCGCCCAGAAGGCCCTGCGGCCGAAATCGGATCAGCAGCAGCAGGGCGACTCCGTAAATCAGAATGCGATACTCCGCGGCGACGCGGAAAATCTCCGGCAGGCCGACCAGCGCGACCGCGCCGACGATCGCGCCAAGAACGTTGCCCATGCCGCCGAGGATGACCATCGTGAGGGCAAGCAGCGAGAGCTGCGAATTGAAAGTCTGGTCGTTGAGGTAGGAATAGAGATGGGCGGTGATCGCGCCGCTGACGCCAGCCCCGAAGCCGCAGAACGCGAAGGCGAGCGCCTTGTAGCGATCGAGCCCGATGCCGTAGGAGCGCGCGGCGATCTCGTCCTCGCGCAAGGCGCGCAAGGTTCGGCCGAAGTGCGAGTTCAGGAGCCGCGACTGCAGCAGCGCCATCGCGACAACGACCGCAAGGCAGAGCCAATAGACCGCCCGGGCAGAATAGATTTCGTGGCCGAACAGCGACAGCGGCGGAATGCCGGTGATGCCCATCGCCCCGCGCGTCAGGCTCTCCCAATTGAGGATGACGAGGCTCACGATCTCGCCGATCGCGAGCGTCGCGATGGCGATATAATGCCCGCGCAGACGGAAGGCGGGAAAGACCAACAGGGTGCCGAGCGCGCTCGTTATCAATCCGGCGGCGGGGATCGAAACGATCGGCGGCGCGCCGAGATCGACGGCCAGAAGCGCGGACGCGTAGCCGCCGATCGCCAAAAGTGCGGCTTGGCCGAGGGAAATCTGCCCGGCCGTGCCGGATATGAGAGTGAGGCTCAGAGCAAGAAGGGCCGCGAGCCAGGCGTTGGTCAGCGTCTGCAAAAGATAGGGCGCCCCGGTCGCCAGCGGCAGCGCAAAGGCGATGAGCGCCAGCGCCCAGATCGCCCATCGCGGGACACGCAACGGGCGGCTCGGCGCGATGAAGGAACCGACCAGCGGCTCGGTGTGGACCGTCGAACGCCCGCCGAACAGGCCGTTCGGCAACCAGAGAAGAAAGATGATCAGGAGAACGAAGGCGAAGAGGTTTCGATACGTCGTGCCGAACAGCGCGATGCCGTAGCTCTCGACGAGGCCGAGCAGCAGGCTGCCGAAAATTGCGCCCGGCACATTGCCGACCCCGCCGATCACCTGGGCGACGACGCCCTTCAGCGTCGCCTGAAAGCTCATCGCAGTGTCGATATGATTGTAATACATGCCGACGAGGAGGCCGCCGACGCCGCCCAGCGCCGAAGCGATGGCGAAGACGGCGCTGTTGACCGCGTTGACGTTGACGCCCATCTGCTGCGCCGCCTCGCGATCCTGCGCGGTTGCGCGCACCGCGAAGCCGAGTTTGGTGAAGCGCAGAAAGACATAAAGCAGAGCCGCGCTGACAATGCCGACCCCGGCGATCAGGATGTCCATCGC
>PLUH01000422.1 GCA_003164825.1 Hyphomicrobiales bacterium | reverse complement strand
GCCTGGCTTTGCACATTCGACGGCCTGAGTATGTTACTAAGGGCCGCCGGATGAAGAGAACGCCTGCGCCTCGCAGGAGCCCGGATCAAGCCAATGACAACGCGCCCCGAGCCGGCGTACGAGTTGGCGGGCCAACCAATCGGCTCAATTCAAGAGCGGGCCCCAGGAGGGATCGCTGGCGTAGCTGGGCGTCGGCACGAGGAACTCGGCATGGCCGTAAATGTCGGTCATGTAGATCTTCGGCCCGCCCGAGCCGCCGGAGTCGCGGAAGAACATGACGTAGAGACCGTTGGGGGCGAAGGTCGGACCCTCGTTGTGGAAACCTTCGACCAGGATCCGCTCGCCGGAGCCGTCGGGCTTCATCACCCCGATGCCAAAGGATTCGCCCTTGATCCGGGTGAAGGCGATGAGGTCGCCGCGCGGCGACCATACCGGCGTCGAATAGTGGCCCTCGCCGAACGAGATCCGCTTGGCCGGGCCGCCGCTGGCGCTCATGACGTAGATCTGCTGCGATCCGCCGCGGTCGGATTCGAACGCGATCTGCGCGCCGTCGGGCGAATAGGTCGGGGAAGTGTCGATCGCCGAATTTTCGGTCAGACGGGTGGTGGCGCGGGAGCGCAAGTCCATGGTGTAGAGATTGGTGCTCGCGCCCTCCGAGAGCGACATCACGATTTGCTGTCCGTCGGGCGAAAAGCGGGGCGCGAAGGTCATGCCGGGAAAATTGCCGACCGACTCGCGCTGCCCGGTTTCGAGATTGAGCAGCGTCACTTTGGGGTCGCCGGCGCCGAACGACATATAGGCGACCTGTTGGGCGGACGGCGAAAATTGGGGGGTGACGACGAGCTCTTCACCGCTGCCGAGGACCTTCACGTTGGCGCCGTCCATATCCATGATCGCCAGCCGCTTACGCCGCTTTTCTTTTGGACCGGTCTCATCGACGAAGACGACGCGAGAATCGAAAAATCCCTTTTCGCCGGTCACGCGCGTGAACACCGCGTCGGCGATCATATGGGCGACCCGGCGGCCATTCGCGGCGTCGGTCGTGTACTGCTGGCCCGCGATCTGCTCGCCGCTCGCCGTGTCCCACAGCCGGAATTGCGCGGTGACTCGCCCGGCGTCCTGACGCAGCACTCGTCCGGTCAGCACGAACTGGGCGTCAGCCGTCTTCCAGGCGTCGGTGTTGGGCGATGCGTCCGGATTGGCGATCGTTTCGGGAAAGTTCGCCGGATTGAGCGGCAGGAGGAAGATCGAACGGGCGAAATCCGCGGCGACGACGCCGCTGATCTTCTCGCCTGAATCCTCGCCCGCGAATGGCGTCACCGCGATGGTCACAGGTTTGAAGTTGGCGCCTGCGTGGACATAGATGTCACCGTCGGCGTTGGCGGGCGCGGCGGCGAGCGCGATCACGCTGAGCGCAAGGGCCGCGAGGGCGGAGCGGCGGGAAACGAAACAAGAGACATTCATCGGGCGATCTCGCGGGACAACATGGACAGTTTGCCGCGCGGCGTCATCGACCGGCGACTTGCGGATTGAAGTGGATGGTTTTGGTTTTCCATTGCTCATAAAACGGCCGATATTGGGTCGGCACCGGAAGAGGGTTGCAATTCTGCACCGCAGCCAGGACGCTCTTGGCCTGCGGCTTGAGAGCGGGGTCTGACGGCGGGTTGACGAGCTTCGCCGGCTTGGCGAGCGAGCCGTCCGGGTTGAAGGCCAGCCGCACCTGGGCGATGTAAAGATCGGCGTCGGCGGGCTGCGGCGCGGGCTTCCAGCATCCGAGATAGGTCTTGATGAGCCAGGCCTCGAAGCCGGCCTGCTGCGCCGATGTCATGCGTGCGGGCGCTTCGACCACCGCCGTCGCCGTCGGCGCGGCGGTCGCCAAGACGGACGGCGGCGGCGGTTTCGGCGTCTCCTCGGGTGCGGTCTCGGACCGGGAAGGATTGCGCGGCGGGAGGCGCTCGTAGCCATAGGCGCCCGCCGCGAATGCGACGAGCACAAGTCCTGCGACGGGTCTGGAAAAAATCAGCATGGGCGTCGGATCTCGTTTTCAGTTCTCATGCAGTCACTGTGCGGCGAAGCCGGAGCAGGGCCGTCATCCTTGGGTCTCCCGGGGATCGAAATGGATGGTTTCGACCTTCCATTGTTCGAAATAGGGCATGTATTCGGCAGGAACCTTCAGCGGGTCGCACTTCCGCACCGCGCGCATTGCGCTTTCCGCATGCGCGCGCCAGGCCCGATCGGTCGGCGGATTGAGCAGCACCGGGCGCCCCGACAGGGAACCGTCGGGATTGAAGATCACTTTGATTTCCGCGACATAAGTGTCGCCGTCCGGCGTGGAGGGCGGGGGCGTCCAGCAATTGAGGTAGCTCTCGGTCAGCCACGCGTCGAGCGCCGAGGCCATCGACATCGACATGTGGGGTGCGTCGTGATGCGGCAGCCCCTGGGGCGTTATGGCGGCCGTCTGGGTCGCCGCCGCCGCCACCGGCGTTGTTGGTTTGCTCTGTCCAATGAGCTTGGCGATCGTGTTCGGATCAAAGGTGTGCGTGGGCTTCGGTTTCTCCGGCGCCGGCTCCTTCGGCCGTTCCGGCGGCGTCTCGACAACCTTCGGCCGCACGGGCGGCTGAACCGGGGCGTCCTGGACGGCGGCTTTCACCGGTGGCGGCGGCTCGGGCCTTTGAGGCGGCATCGGCTCCGGCTCGGGCGGCGGCGTCGCTTCGGCCTTGGGCGGCG
>PLUH01000060.1 GCA_003164825.1 Hyphomicrobiales bacterium | reverse complement strand
GGCGGCTGCGCCGCAGGCCCGAGGACGAGGTCGAGGTGAGCCGAAGCGGGCGCACCAACCGCAAGACGCTTTGGGGCAATTGGCAGCAACAATTTCTTCCGTAAAACAGAAGGGCGTGCTATAAGTCGTTTGACACGGCTGTCTGGTCGCGGCGCGAGCGGGGCAAGGAGGCGAATGCGAAAAGATTCGGACCGAAGATTGGCGTAAGCTACTGAAATACCTCGGCAAGAGGTCAAACAGACATTTGGATTTCGTTGCGATCGGCTTGGTTTTTGTTGCGGCCGGGCTTGGTTTTTGTTGCGGCCGGCTTGGATTTCATTGCGTCCGGCTTGGAAAATGTTTTCCCTTTCCCGCCGCCAATTCACATACCACCATCGGCTATAAGGCCCCTCAGCACTCCCGGCAGCGCCTCCGGCAAGTCCTCGGCGATCAGGCCGGGACCGAGCGCCCGGCCGCAGGCGCCGTGCAGCCAGACGGCGGCGGAGGCGGCTTCGAACGGCGGCATGCCCTGCGCGGCGAGGCCGGAGACAAGGCCCGCCAGCACGTCGCCGGAGCCGGCGGTGGCGAGCCAGGGCGGCAGGTCCCAGCCGATGGTCGCGCGCCCGTCCGGCGCGGCGACCACGGTGTCGGCGCCCTTGATGAGCACGACCGCGCCCATGAAGCGCGCCGCGGCGCGGGCGCGGGCGAGCTTGTCGTCGTCGAGCCTGATGTCGGGCGCGCCGTCGAACAGCCGCGCGAACTCGCCCTCGTGGGGGGTCATGACGGCCGAATGTCCGCCGCGCGCGATCAGCGCCTTAAGCCGCGCCGCGTCGCCGGCGAAGCTCACCAGCGCGTCGGCGTCGAGCACGATCGTCCGCCGCTCCGCGGGCCGGGTCAGCGCCGCCGTGACGAGCTTGCGCAAAGCCGGGCCGACGCCCGCGCCGGGGCCGAGCGCTATAGCGCGCCTTCGCTCGTCGGCGAGCAGCGCCTCGAATTCGCTTATCGTAGCGAACGGCGCGACCATCACCGCCGTCAGGTGCGCGGCGTTTTCCGCGACCGCATCGGGCGGGCTCGCCAGCGTGACGATGCCGGCGCCCGAGCGCAGCGCAGCGCGGGCGGCGAGCCGGGCGGCGCCGGTCCGATGCGCCGCGCCCGACAGGACCAGAACTGCGCCGCGGGCGTATTTGTGGCTTTCGGCGCCCACGTGCGGGAGCGCCTCGCGCCAGACGGCCGGCGCGTTGACGAAGGCCTGGGGCGCGATGCGCGCGAGCGCCGCTTCGGGGATGCCGATGTCGGCGAGCCGGATCGGCCCGCAGAGCACGCGCCCTGGCAGCAGCAGGTGGCCGGGCTTCAGGCGGAAGAAGGTGACGCTCGCGCTCGCCTCGACCGCGACGCCGCGAACCTTGCCGCTTGCCCCGTCGACGCCGGAGGGGACGTCGACCGCGACCACGCGCCCGCCGGCGCGGGCGAAAGCTTTGACGCGCTCGATGATCGCTTTCGCAACGCCCTCGATGTCGCGCGCGAGCCCGGCCCCGAACAAAGCGTCGATGACGCAATCGGCGCCGCCCGGATCGATGGCTGCGGCGTCGAGGACTTGGCCCTCGTAGCGCGAGGCGGCGAGCGCCGGATCGCCCCTCAGCGCTTCTTGCCGGCCGATGAGCCCGAGTTCGACCGCGTAGCCGCGCTTTGCCAGGAGCCGCCCGGCGATGAAGCCGTCGCCGCCATTGCCGCCGGGGCCGCAGAGGACGACGATCCGTCCGCCCGACTTCGCGAGCCGCGCCGCCTCGTCGGCGACCGCGAGGCCCGCGCGCTCCATCAGCGCGATGCCTGGCGTTCCGGCGGCCACGGCGAAGCGGTCGGCCTCGCTCATTTCGGCCGGGGTCAGGAGCTCAGGGCGCGCCTTGGGATCGAGCATGGCGGCGAGGGTGCTCGCCCCTTTCGCCCGGCGCAAGCGGCAAAAACGCGCTTTCCATCGCCCAGGATTCTGCTATATCCCCCGCCGGCGCTGATCCCCGATAGCTCAGCTGGTAGAGCATTCGACTGTTAATCGAATGGTCGCAGGTTCGAGTCCTGCTCGGGGAGCCAAATATTTCAAAGACTTACGACCAATTATGACAGCGGAATTTGGAGCCAATATCTGTTGGGGTATGCTATGGGGTAACAAGGGCAGGCCGCCCCGACTTCCGGCCGGCGACGGGCCAGTCGAATTCGCAGGGCTTCGAAGAGGCTATGAAAGTCCCACGCATTGACACTCCTGCCGAGTTTTTTCGTGTCGTCGTCGAAACTGATGTCGCGGAGTTCGAGGCCAATCAAACCGACCTCCGTCTTGCCTATCATTCGTGCATCTCGCTATTAAGTTTCCGTGACTGGGNNCAATAAGGCAACAGATCTGCAAGACACGTTGGAGGCGGAAAACAAAAGCTTTTCCGTTGTCGCAGACGTCGCTAATACCATCAAACACATGGTTAGAACGGATCAGAGACGAATGGCGAAGCCTGCAATTGTCGAGACGCCCAGTATCATAAATATTGGTGCGCTCGGTTTGCAGGGTCTGAACGGTGAAATGTTAAATGGCGATCGACTACAGTATATCGAAGAATGGATCGCCGTGGAAATCGATAATCAAACCTTTGATTTATATTTTTGCGTTGTCGCTGTGCGAG
>PLUH01000064.1 GCA_003164825.1 Hyphomicrobiales bacterium | reverse complement strand
ACCCCGCCAGAAAGGAACGACAGTGTCTGAAGCGAATAAGGCAAACACCGTCGCCTTCTACAAGAAAGCGCTCTTTGAAGGCGACGTTGAGAACGCGTTCCGGATCTACGCAGGCGAGCCCTATCGCCAGCACAATCCTCTCATCGAGGACGGCGTGGAAGGGCTTCGCAAGTTCCTCGCCTGGATCCTGGCCAATCATCCGGACGCGCACGGCGAGATCAAGCGCGTCTTCGCGGACGGCGATTACGTCATCCTCCACAGCCATTGGCACGGCCTGTCGGACAATCTGCGCGGCGAAGCCGTCGTTGATATCTTCCGGTTGGAAGGCGGCAAGGTGGTCGAGCACTGGGATGTGATCCAGCCGATCCCGGAAACGGCGGCGAACAACAACACGATGTTCTGATCCGCTGACGTCGACCGCGGCGGCGATCCTCGAGTCCAANNATCAGACCGCGCCGTCGATGCCGAAATAACAAGATCAAATGGGGCACATAAACTGCATGGGCCGCACGTGAGGCCGGCCAGCGTTAACCGCAAAGCAGCGCCGGCCGGCTCGTCGATCGGGAGGCCATGGACCTCAACGCCATCACGACGGTTGCGCGGCCTCGGAGCCGCGACGACATCGGCGCCTTCGCCGACGGCGACGCATGGCTGGCGGGGGGCACGTGGCTGTTTTCGGAGCCACAACCCCGCTTAAGACGCCTCATCGATCTCTCGACCCTCGACTGGGCCCCGTTGCGCGTCACCGACGCCGGGCTGTTCGTCGCCGCGACCTGCACCGTCGCGACGCTCAACGCTTTCGAGGCGCCCGCGTCGTGGACCGCGGCCTGGCTGATCAGTCAGTGCTGCCGCGCCTTTCTTGCCTCGTTCAAGATCTGGAACATGGCGACGGTCGGCGGCAACCTTTGCATGGCGCTGCCCGCGGGGCCGATGATCTCGCTCTCGGCCGCGCTCGACGGGGTCTGCGTGATCTGGACGCCCGAGGGCGGCGAACGGCGGCTATCCATTTTCGACTTCGTCCTCAGCCCCCAGCACAACGCCCTGCGCGAGGGCGAACTTCTGCGCGGCGTGCAACTGCCCGGCGCTGCGCTGACGCGCCGCACGGCGTTCCGCCGCGCCTCACTCGCTCCGCTCGGACGCTCCGGCGTCCTGGTGACCGGCTCGATCGCCGCGGACGGCGGATTCATTCTTTGCGTCACCGCCTCGACCCGACGGCCGGTGCGGCTGGCCTTCGACTGCGTCCCTAAACCGGACGCGTTGGCCCAGCGGCTTGAAAGCCAAATTCCGCCGAATCAATATCATGACGACATCCACGGCCGGCCGGACTGGCGCCGGCACATGACGTTCGAATTCGCCGAGGAAATCCTGAGCGAACTCGGCGGAGAACGGCGTTGAGTTTCCTCGTCAATGGCGTGAGCCATGAGGCGACGCCGCGGCCGGGCCAATGTCTGCGCACGTTCCTGCGCGAGCTCGGCTGGTTCGGCGTCAAGAAAGGCTGCGACGCCGGCGATTGCGGGGCCTGCACCGTCCATCTCGACGGCAAGCCGGTGCATAGCTGTCTCGTGCCGGCCTTCCGCGCCGAGGGGCGGGCGGTGACGACCATCGAGGGGCTCGCCGGCGAGAGCGACGCGCTTCATCCGATGCAACAGGCGTTTCTCGACGCCCAGGGTTTCCAGTGCGGCTTCTGCACCGCCGGCATGGTGATGACCGCCGCGTCGCTCGATCAGGCGCAGCGTCGCGATCTGCCCCGCGCGCTCAAGGGAAACCTCTGCCGCTGCACCGGCTATCGCGCGATCTTCGACGCCCTGGCGGGCATCCGCCATGTCGAGGAGGCGGCGCCGGGCGAGGCCTTCGGCCGCAATCTCGCCGCGCCCGCGGGTCCGGCTATCGTGACTGGTCGCGCCCGCTACACGATGGACGTCGCGATCGACGGGCTCCTGCATATGAAAATCCTCCGCTCGCCGCATCCCTCCGCCCGGATCGCGCGCATCGACGCCAGCGCCGCGCTCGCCGCGCCGGGCGTGGTCGCGGTGCTGACCCACGAGGATTCGCCACCGCGTCATTTCTCGACCGCGCGCCACGAGCTGTTCACTGACGATCCCGACGACACGCTGGTGATCGATCCGATCATCCGCTTCGTCGGCCAGCGAGTCGCCGCGGTCGTGGCGACGAGCGAGGCGGCGGCGGAAGCCGCCTGCCTGCTCATCCAGGTAATCTACGAACTCCTGCCCGCCCTGTTCGACCCCGAGGAGGCGATGCGTCCCGGCGTCCCCCTCATCCACGACAAGCCGCCGTCTTCCCGGATCGCTGACCCGAAGCGCAACATCGTCGCCGAGGTGCATAGCCATATCGGCGATGTCGATGCCGGCTTCGCCGCAGCCGATATCGTCCACGAGGGCGTCTACGCCGTCCAGAGGGTCCAGCACGCCCATCTCGAGACGCATGGCGCGATCGGCTGGCTCGACCCGGATCAACGGCTCAATATCCGCACCAGCTCGCAGACGCCTTTTCTCACCCGCAATGCGCTTTGCGCTCTCTACGACCTGCCGCGAGAGAGAGTGCGGGTGTTCGCCGANNGAATACACCCGCCAGGAGCAGTTTTCCGCTTCCACCAGCCGCCATCCGATGCGGATCAAGGTGAAGGTCGGCGCGCGCTGCGACGGGCGGTTGACCGCGATAGCGATGCGGATGGTCGCCAACACCGGCGCCTATGGCAATCACGGCCCCGGAGTCCTTTTCCACAGCGCCGGCGAATCGGTGACGCTCTACCGGTGTCCGAACAAGCGGGTCGACGGCTATTCGGTCTACACCAACACGATGCCGAGTGGCGCCTTTCGCGGCTATGGGCTCAGCCAGACCATTTTCGCGATCGAATCGGCGATGGACGAACTGGCGCGCCTGCTCGGCATGGACCCGGTCGCCTTCCGGCGCCTCAACGTCGTGCGTCCGGGGGACCCCCTCTGGTCCGACGATCATGGGCCCCACGACGTCGAATTCGGCAGCTATGGCCTCGATCAGTGCCTCGATATCGTCGAAGCGCGTCTCGCGGGCGTCCCGCTCGCCAACCTTGGCGATGACTGGCTCGTCGGTCGCGGCGTGGCGGCGGCGATGATCGACACCATCCCGCCGCGCGGCCACCATGCCCACTGCCGGGTTCGCGTCGCCGAGGACGGAGCTTACGAGCTTTTCGTCGGCACCTCCGAGTTCGGCAATGGCACGACCACCGTGCATGGACAAATCGCTGCGAGCCTGCTGGCGACGACGGTCGATCGGGTACGCATCCGCCAGTCCGACACCGACCTTGTTCCGCACGACACCGGCGCCTACGGCAGCACGGGCACGGTCGTCGCCGGGGCGGCGACGCGCGCGGCTTCAGCGGCGCTCGCCGAAGCCATCCTCGATTTCGCCGCCGCTCATTTTGGCGCCGATCGACAGGCTTGCCGGCTTGGCCCCGACCATGTCGTGGTCGGCACGCGTGTCATCGCCCTCGACGAACTGGCGAAGGCCGCGATCGCCGCGGGGGCGCCGCTCGAACGCGCAGGCCACAGCGCGGGGACGCCGCGGTCGGTCGCCTTCAACGTCCAGGGCTTCGAAGTCGCCGTCCACCGGCGCTATGGCGAGATCCGGATCTTGAGAAGCATCCACGCCGCCGACGCCGGCGCCGTGGTCAATCCGATGCAATGCCGCGGCCAGGTCGAGGGCGGCGTCATGCAGGCGCTCGGCGCGGCGCTGAGCGAGAAGCTGATCATCGACGCCGAGGGCCGCGTCGCCAACCCGACTTTCCGCGGCTACCACATTCCCGCCTTCGCCGACGCGCCCGCGACCGAAGTGCATTTCGCCAAGACATTCGACGCGATCGGTCCGCTCGGCGCCAAATCGATGAGCGAGAGCCCGTACAACCCGGTCGCCGCGGCGCTCGCCAACGCGATCCGCGATGCAACCGGCGTGCGGCTCTTCGAGACGCCGTTCATGGCGGATGAGCTCTATCGCGCGGTGATCGAACGACATCCCGCGCCGTCCCAGTCCGAGCGACGCCATGCTCGCAGCGAGCAAGTCGATGCTCGCGCGACTCCCTCCGAAGAGTTGAGTCATCGGAATCGCTAGGCCCGGCGCTACCCAAGCATCCGTGCCCGGCCGCGATCAGCGACTGCGTCTACATGCTCGTTCGCGCCGCGATCGTCTCGGTGACCGCGCGCGCGGCGTGAGCGCTGGGCGCTCCTCCGTCCGGGAGCGCCATCAGCCGATCGAGGCGAGACAGGGCGGCGAGCTGCGCATCGCGCGCCTGGTCGTCGCGAACAACGTCCGCGAGCGCCGCGCCGAGCGCCGCGGGTGTGCAGTCGCGCTGCAGGAACTCGGGGATGGCCCGCTCGCCGAGGATGAGGTTGGGCAACAGGATCGAGGGGACCTTGATCAGGTACTTGAGCTGCTCCTCGACCAGCGACACCTTGTAGGCGCCCACCATCGGCACGCCGGCAAGGGCGAGTTCGAGCGTCACCGTGCCCGATGCGACGAGCCCGGCGCGCGCGGCGCGAAACGCGGCGTATTTGGCGTCCTCGCCGAACACGATTTTCGGCGGCTCGGGCCATCGCGCGGCAAGCGCGCGCACGTCGTCCTCAACATGCGGCAACGTCGGCAGAACAGCGGTGAACGGGCCGACCGACTGGCGCAGCGCCTCGAGCGCGGCGCCAAAGTCGGCCATCAGCCGGCTGACCTCCGAGCGGCGCGACCCCGGCAGCACGACGATGAGCGGCGGCGCCGCGGCGCGGCGGCGCGCTTCGTCGGCGTTGGGCCGCAGAGCCCCCAGCCGCTCGATCAGAGGGTGGCCAACGTAGACGCAGCGCGGGCCCTTGAGCCGCCGATAGGCCTCGGGCTCGAACGGCAGCAGCGCCAGCACGCAATCGACGTAAGCCCGCATCGCCTTGGCGCGCCCCGGCCGCCACGCCCAGACGCTCGGACTGACGTAGTCGATGATCGGCAATTTTGGCAGGGCGGCGCGCACGCGGCGGGCGACGCGATGGGTGAAGTCCGGGCTGTCGATGATGACGAGCGCATCCGGCCGCGCGGCGACGATCGTCTCCGCGGTCTTACGGATTCGCGCGAGAAGCTTCGGCAGCCGCGCCAGCACCGGCAGGATGCCCATAACCGCGATGTCGCTGATCGGAAACAGGCTCTCGAGGCCCTCAGCTTCCATCGCCTCGCCGCCGACGCCCAAGAAGGCGACCTCATCCGCGCGCGCTTCGCGCAGCGCCCGCATGAGCTTGGCGCCGAGCTGGTCTCCCGAGTGCTCGCCGGCCACCAGGGCGACGCGCAACGCGCTCATCGCGCCGCGGCCGCGGCAGCGAATCCGGCGACGAACAGGCCGGCGGCGTCGGCTTCGCGCGCCAACCGATCGCGATCGACGATGAGCACGCCGCCCGCGGCGACAACCGCGCCGCGCAATTGCGCCTTGGCCGCGCCTTCGATCGTCCTCGGGCCGATCGCCGGCATGTCGAGCCTCAGATCCTGCCCGCGCTTGGGCGCTTTCACCAGCACTCCGGCCTGTCCGGCGAAGCGCAGCCGTCCGTTGGCGCGCATCTCGGCGACCCGGGCGAGCATCGCGTCAGTGCCTTCGGCCGCCTCGATCGCCAGCACCCGGCCGGCGGCGACGACGGCGCACTGCCCGGCGTCGAAACTCGACAGCGCGTCGATGAGGCGAGCGCCGAGCGCGATGTCGGTTTCATCGTCCGGCGACGCCGCGCGCGCACCGAACGGACCGAGAGGCGCGACCAGCCGCGGCGCGACATCGTGCGCGCCGACGACGCGGATTCCCTCGCGCTCGATGATCGCGGCCAGGCCGACGAGGAGCCCATTGTCGCCGCGACGGAACAACTGCGCCAGCCCCGCCGCCCGCTTCACCGCCCCCCAGTCGAGCCTGAGGTCGGCGAATTCGGGTCGCGTCATCGCGCCCACGATCACCATCTCGGCGATGGCGCGCGCGTGCAAGGCCGCGAACAGCTTGCCGACTTCGCCCATGCGCACCCAGACGTGCGGGTAGGCTTCGATCGCCGAATCGGTCGCGCCCACAACGCCGACGAGAAACGGCTCCCGGCCAGCGCGGCGCGCTTCTGCGGCGACCTCGAGCGGAAACGCGCCCGCGCCGCAGAGGATCGCCAGAGGCGGAGCTGCGGCGGCGGCGCCCGGCCCGCTCACCCCTCCTCGTCCTTTCCGGCGCGCGGGACGCAGATGGCGCGATCTCCGCCCAGGCGCAGAAAGGCAACGATCTGCTGCACGGCCTCCTGACCGGCGAACGCCTCCGCGACGTCGCTAACACGCTCCTTCAAAGTGCCGCCGCCGTTGAACAGCATCTTATAGGCGCGCCTGAGCTCGTGGATCGTCTCGTGCGAGAAGCCGCGGCGCTTGAGGCCGACGACATTGAGGCCNNGCCAGCCCGCCGACGAAGGCGTGCGCGCCGATGCGAACGAACTGGTGGACGGCGACGCCCCCGCCCAAATTGGCGAAATCGCCGATCTGGCAATGCCCGCCAAGCATCACGTTGTTGGACATGACGACCCCCTTGCCGATCCGGCAGTCATGTCCCACGTGCGAGTTGGCCAGAAACACCGAGCGGGCGCCGACGATCGTTTCCGAGCCGCCGCCCGCGGTGCCGGGGTTCATCGTCACCCCTTCGCGAATAAGACAATCCTCGCTGATTGTGAGGCGGACCGGCTCGCCGCCATATTTGAGGTCCTGCGGCTGATGGCCGATCGAGGCGAACGGAAAAATGACTGTGCGCGCGCCGACCGTCGTATCGCCCGCGACTGCGACGTGGGAAACGAGCCGGACGCCGTCGCGAAGCTCGACCTGCGGTCCAACNNATCGCTCCCTTCATTCACGCACCAGCATCGCCGACACTTCGGCTTCGCACACCAGCTCGCCGTCGACCTTCGCTTCGCCGCGAAACCACCACATGTTGCGGCGCTTGGCGACGCGGGTCATGTGAAACCGCACCTGATCGCCGGGAACGACGGGCTTGCGGAACTTGGCCTTGTCGATCGTCATCATATAGACCACGCTCGGCGGCTCGCTCGCTTGCTGGGAAGCGACGCACAGCGCGCCTGCCGTCTGCGCCATCGCCTCGATCAAGAGCACGCCCGGCATGACCGGCCGACCCGGGAAATGGCCCTGGAAATGAGGCTCATTAGCGGTGACGTTCTTCACCCCAACGCCATATTCGTCGCCGCGGGCTTCGATGATGCGGTCGACCAGCAGAAACGGATAACGGTGCGGCAGGAGCGCAAGGAGCTTCTGGATGTCGAAGCTGTCGAACGCCCGGCCGATCGGTTCGTTCATTCCGTTTCCCCCTCCGTCCTCGGGCCGCTCAGCGGGCGTCATTCCGCGTTGCCTTCGCCGCGCGCGTCGCCGGCCAGTCGCTTGATCGCGGCGACCTCGCGAAAGAACTCCCGCACCGGCTTCGCCGGCGCGCCTGCCCACCGCTCGCCGGCGGGAATGTCGGTCATAACGCCCGCCGCCGCGGCGACCTGGGCGCCCGCGCCGACCGTCAGGTGTCCGGCGACGCCGGCCTTTCCGCCGAGGGCGGCGAAATCGCCGATCACGCTCGATCCCGAGACGCCGGCCTGTCCGGCCAGCACTGCATGACGGCCGATGACCACGTTGTGGCCGATCTGCACCAGGTTGTCGATCTTCGCCCCCTCCCCGATCACGGTGTCGCGGTTGGCGCCCCGATCGATCGTCACCCCGGCCCCGATCTCGACATCGTCCTGAATGATGACGCGCCCGATCTGGGGCACTTTGAGATGGCCGCGGCTCCCGAGCGCGAACCCGAACCCGTCCTGCCCGATATGGGCGCCGGGATGAATGATCACCCGATCGCCGATCAGCGCCGCCCCGATCGTGGTTGAGGCGCCGACAGAGCCGTCGCGCCCGATCCGCACCTCGGGACCGATGACCGCATTGGAGCCGATGACCGTGCCGGCGCCAATCTCCGCCCCGGGGCCGATCACCGCGCCAGGGTCGACGATCACACCCGGTTCGAGCCGCGCCGACGGGTGGACCGACGCTACAGGCGAAATGCCGGTCTCGGCAAACACCGATCCCGGCTTGACCGCGCTCGGGTAGAGTTTTGTCATTACCTGGGCCATCGCGCGATAGGGCTCGCGGACGATGAGCGCGGCGCAGGCGGAAGGCGCGGCGCCGGCGTAGCGCGCCGAAACCAGCGCCGCGGCGGCGCGGGTGCGCTTGAGCGCGTCGAGGTACCTCGGGTTGTCGAGGAAGGTCAGATCGCCCTGCCCCGCCTGGTCGAGGGCGGCGACATCGCGGATCACGCGGCCGGCGTCGGCGCTCGACGCGAGCGTCGCGCCGCACCAGCCTGCGACTTCAGCCAGCGAAGGCGCCGAACTCGGCGGGAAAAAGCGTATTCTGGCCAATTGCGGGGTTCCGTCAGAAGCGACGACGGGCGCGCCAGCCCTGGCGCGCCCGTTTGATGGCGAAGTCGGCTGGTCGACTTTAGAACGTCGTGCCGCCGGAGAAGTTGAAGAACTGCGTCTGGTCGTACTTGCCCTTGGTAATCGGCAGCGCGAAGTCGAAGCGAATCGGTCCCATTGGCGAGGCCCAGATCAAACTCACGCCCACCGAGGTGCGGATCAGGTTCGGGTCGTATACGTTGGCGCAGCTCGACTGCGTGATGGGGAACGCTGCGGCGAGCGACCCCGGTGTCGGACAATAGGTATAGCCGAGGAAATTCGAGAAGTTCGTCGGACCCGAATATCCGATCAGATTGCCGGCGTCGGCGAAAACCGCGCCTTTCAGCCCGATTTCTCTCGGCAGGCCGAAGATCGGAAAGTCAACCTCGGCCGAACCCCCATAATAGGTCGTGCCGCCGAGGGCAGCGGACTGGATGTCAAACGGGTTTGAGATGTCGCGCGGGCCGATGCCGGCCGGCGCGAAGCCGCGCACCAGAGACGGGCCCTGCATGAAATTATTGATGATCAGCGGCTGGTTATTGCCGAAGGAGTTGATCTGACCGGCCTGCAAGTGAAGGATGCCGATGAAGTCCTCGGTGATCGGATGATAGTAGCGCGCGTCGAACGTTTCGCGCAGGAAGTCCGATTGGCCGCCGAGGCCGGCGACATCCTGTTTGTAAGTGGCGTAGTAGCCGGTCGTCGGGTCCTTGCGGTTGTCGAGATTGTTGTAAAGGACCGAGAATCCGGCCAGCGAGGTCACGATATTGCCTTGCGCCGCCGCCTGCTTGATTTCAACCGGCGCCTCGCCGTTGGTCAAGCAGTTGATAGCCTCGTTGGGCACGACCGGGATGAAGGTCCCACCCGGAAACCAGGTCTGATCGGGTCCTACGCAATCGTCGTAGGGCTGCGACGAGGTGTTCGGGATCGTGATCTTCGACTCGTAGATCGAATAGTTCGGCTGGAACGTCAAATCGTCCGTGATCGGAATGCCGAGCCTGGCAGTCGCGCCGGTCGTCCAGTTCTGATAGAGCGCGTATTGGTTCTGATTGTTGACTTGGTGGAAAACGTCAAAGCCCGCAGCCAGGCGCTGGCCGAGGAAATAAGGCTCGGTGAACGAGGCTTTCCAGCCCTGGGTGTACTGCCCGTCGGAGACGCTCAGGCGCACATACTGGCCGCGGCCGAGAAAGTTCGTCTCCGTATAGGCGAGCTCCGCCAGGAAGCCCTGAGTCGTCGAGTAGCCGCCGCTTAGGCTGATCGAGCCCGTCGGCTGGTCCTCGACCTCGACGACCACGATGACGCGATCGGGGGCCGACCCTGGCCGGTTCGAGATGTGGACTTTCTTGAAGTAGCCAAGGCTGTTGAGGCGGCGCTCGGCGCGCTCGATCAGGACGTGATTGTAGGGGTCGCCTTCGCCGATATCGAATTCGCGGCGAATGACATAGTCGCGGGTGCGCGTGTTGCCGACAATGTCGATCCGCTCGATGTAGACTTTGGGACCATTGTCGACCGAGAACGAGATCGCAATCGTATGATTGACGGTGTCGCGGTCGCCGTGCGGACGGGCCTCCGAAAAAGCGTAGCCTTGCGTGGCGACATCGCGGGTGATCGCCTCGACCGACTTGTCGATGGCGCCCGCATCGTAGACGTCGCCGGGTCTCAAGCTGACAAAACGAGTCAGCGCCGGTCCATCGACCTTCGGAATGTTGGAAACCACGTTCACGCTCGAGACGTGATATTGCGGGCCCTCCTCCATCGTGATCGTGATGATGTAACCGGGAGGATTCTCCTGGTAGGTGACGTCGGTGCTGACGATCCGGAAGTCAGCGTAGCCGTTCTTCATGTAATAGCGGCGGATCGCTTCCTCGTCGGAGGCGAGACGATCGGGATCGTAGACGTCGGTGCTCTTGATGAACGACAGCAAGTTCATCGTGCTGGTCTGCATCAGGCCGCCCAGGCGGTAGTTCGAAACGGCATGGTTGCCAACAAACCTGATCTCGCGGATGCCCGTCTTACCGCCTTCGTCGATGGTGAATACCAGATCCACGCGTCCGTTCGGCAATTGGACCAGCCTTTTGGTCACCTTGGCTTCGTTGCGGCCGTATTTTTTGTAGGCGTCCTTGATGCGGCCGATGTCGCCGACGGCGGTCTCCTCGTTGTAGTTGGTGTGCGGTTTCGACTGCACTTCGACTTCGAGCTGCTTCGTTTCGATCTGTTTGTTGCCTTCGAACGCGACTCTATTGATGACCTGCGCGCCGCCGCCGCTCAGGTTGACCACGATCTTGCCGTCGACCAGCTTCGCGCTCACGTTGGAATAGATGCCCGTCGCCTGCAGGTCTTCGACGCCCCGCTGGATTGACGCCGGATCGGTCCCGGTGAAGTACGGCTTGAGGGTCGAGGGATCGACGTTGGCGCCCTGAACCACGATCTGCTGAGCGCTCGCGGGGGTCGTCCAGCCCAACCCGCATAGACCAACGGTCACCGCCAGAAGGACGCCGCCAACAAACCCGCGAATCCAATCCATATGGCCCAGAGCCCCTGTTCGCGCCGTCGCAGCCTTCGCCTCTACGGCGCCGCTTCGGCGTGATCCTGCCTGTGCGCCCTCGCCAGCGCCTTCCGGCGCCGATCGCGGGCGACGCCGCAGACGCGACGCAGCGCTCACCCCCGCCAAACCGGGCGGGGGTCGGAACGATTAACGGCGTTTTACAATTTTTGCTCGCCCGTGCAAACCGTTATTGGCCCGAACGTACACCATTTCTCGCGAGCGTTGCGCCAGGGACACGCAACATGGTCGATTGTTGGTTAATTGCCGTTCGTGACCAGGCGCAAGATGTCGTGCGAAGTGGTGAAAACCACCAGGAGCGCGACCAGGGCGATTCCGATCCTCAGCCCGATCTCCTGCGCCCGTTCGCTTAATGGACGCCCCCTCAGGCCCTCAAAGGCGTAAAACGCGAGGTGACCGCCGTCGAGCAGCGGCACCGGCAGCAGATTCATCAGACCGACCGAGACCGAAAACCACGCGGCGAGACTGAAGAGCTCCCAAAAGCTGATTTTCGCCATCTCTCCAGCCATTTGCGCCGCGCCGATCAATCCCGACATTTGATCGGTTGATTCCCTTCCGGCGAAAATCCCGACGATATATGTTCCGGTCGCCTTGACGATGAACCATTCCTGCGCCGCGCCCCAGGCGCCGCAGGTCAGAGGCCCGCACCGCTCGACCCTGGCGTCGCTCCGGTCGGCCGATGAGGCGAGGCCGAGATGGCCCATCCGGCGCTTGCCGAACACGCCCTGGTCGACGACGGTGATTCTGGGCGTCGCCGTAAGGTCGACGTCGCGTCCCTGCCGGTCGACGACGAAGCTCATCGGCAGCCCGGTGCTCATCAGCGTCGATTCCTGAAGCGCTTCAAAGCTGTCGATCGGTTGGCCGTTGATCGACTTGACGACGTCGCCAGCCTGAAACCCGGCCGCCGCCGCTGGACTGTTCGCCTCGACCCGCCCGATTCGGGCCACATGCTCGACCCGGCCAAAGGCCATGAACATTCCGGTGAAAATCACGAACGCCAGGAGAAAATTGGCGATCGGCCCGGCGGCCACGATCGCCGCGCGGTTGCGCAACGGCTGCCCGGCGAGGGTCAATCGGCGGTCGACCGACGGATCCGCCTCGGCGCCGTCGGCGACGCTCGCGACATTGGCGTCGCCGTGGAACTTGACATATCCCCCAAGCGGCAGCGCCCCGACTCGCCACCGCGTGCCGCGCGAATCAACCCGCGCCCAGAGTTCAGGACCGAAGCCGAGTGAGAACGCATCGATTTTGACGCCGCACCATCGGCCGACCAGATAGTGCCCCAACTCATGGATGGAGACGATGAGGCTCAGAATCAGGATGAAGGGAACGACGTACCATCCAAGCCAGGCCGCGAGGTCGGCGATCGTATTCACTACCGCCATGCGTGGCCTCCGGCTCCGCCAGAAGCCGCACCGGCCGCTGGAAGATGGTTACTGAACGGTTAGAGTGGCGCAAGTCCACGGTCACGCCAATAGGCTCGCCGTCCTATCTAGCGCGATATGGTGAATCGCCAGCGCTTCCGCAATGTCGGCCGGCGCGCCCAATTCGCCGGCTTCCGTCATCGCGGAGAGCGTTTTCGCCACCAGGAGGGCGATGTCGCCGAAGCCGATTCTGCGGTTGAGAAAGGCCGCCACTGCGATTTCGTTGGCGGCGTTGAGAGCGGTCGGCGCGCCGCCGCCGGTGCGCAGCGCCTCGATCGCCAGGCTAAGCGCCGGAAAACGCTTGAGGTCGGCGCGCTCGAAGGTCAAGCGGCCGAGCGCCGCGAGGTCGGGCGGGCGCACGCCTGACGCGATTCGTTCCGGATAAGCGAGGCAATGGGCGATCGGCGTGCGCATGTCCGGAGACGCCATGCCGGCGATCAGCGACCCGTCGGCGAAGGCGATGAAGCCATGCACGATCGATTGCGGATGGACGACGACGTCGAGCCGGTCGGCGGGCAGGCCGAACAGATGATGGGCTTCGATCAGTTCGAGTCCCTTGTTCATGAGGCCCGCCGAATCGATCGTCACCTTCGGCCCCATCACCCAGTTGGGATGGGTGAGCGCCTGTTCGCGCGTGGCCGCTGAGATGCGCTCGGCGCTCCATTCGCGAAACGGCCCGCCGGACGCGGTGATCGTCATGGTCTCGATCGTTTGCGGATCGCGAGCCCCGATCGCCTGGAACAGGGCGTTATGCTCGGAGTCCATCGGCAACACTGTCGAGCCCACACGCCGCGCGGTTTCCATCACCGCTGCGCCGGCGCACACCAGCGTTTCCTTGTTGGCGAGCGCGACCGTGCGCCCGGCCGCGATCGCGGCGAAGGTCGGTTCCAATCCCGCGGCGCCGACGATCGCCGCAACCACCAGATCGGCGTTTCGCAGCGCAGCTTCCTTGACCGCTTCTGGGCCAACACTGATTTCGACCTCGAAACCGGCCAGCCCCGCCTTCAAGTCCGGATAGCCGGCGGGGTCGGCGAGGGCGGCGAATTCGGCCTTAAGCTCGATTGCGCATTTCGCCAGCGCCGCGCCGTCGCGGCCGCCCGCGACCGAGACGACCGAGAACCGGTCGGGCGCGGCGGCGATCACTTGCGCACACGAGCGTCCGATCGAACCTGTTGCGCCCAGAATCGCCAAGCGCTTGCGCGGCGAGGCGGCCGCGCGCTTGCGCGATCTGAGCGGAGCGGAGGGCGCGATTTGGGATACGCTCACCATTGAAACAGTCCGCTCGCGATGTAGTCGCCCTTAGGGTGCAGAATTGCGACGACCGCGGCGAAAAAAGATGCCGAGGTGAAGGCGTCGAGCCGATCCATCAATCCGCCATGGCCGGGAATGAGGCCGCTCGAATCCTTGACGCCGAAACGCCGCTTGAGCGCGGATTCGAACAAATCGCCAAGCTCGGACACAATCGCCGTCGCGAGGCCGAGCCAGAACAGCGCCGCCAGGCGGTTCGTCCATGCCCCCAGCATGAGGCCCAGCACGGCCCCGGCGAACGCGCCGACGATCGCCCCCGCCCACGTCTTGCCCGGCGAGACCCTTGGCCACAACCGTGGGCCGCCGATCAGCCGGCCGGCGAAATAGGCGGCGATGTCCGCTCCCCAAACGACCGCGAACAGCCACAGGATCGAGGCCATGCCGAAGCTCGGAGAGACCCTGAGCAGCCCGACGCTGGCGACGAGCGCGCCGGCATAGAGCACGCCCGCAGCCGCCCAGATCCCCTGCCGCCCTCCGGCGATCCAGCCGACCACGGCCGCGCCGAGAATGAGCGCCGCGACGACGCCTGCAATCGAATCGTGCAGCGCCGACAGCGCCGCAAGCGCCAAAGCAACGGCGCCGGCAACGACCCGCGCGACGATAAGCCGCTCCCCGCCGACCAGCCGCTGCCATTCCCACAATACGACAATCGAGGCGAGCCACCAGAACGCCGCGAACAGGAAGCCGCCGATCCACGTTGCCGCCACCGCGACGCTCCCCATCGCCACCGCCGCCGCCACCCGCGGCCAAAGATCCGGCCCGAACCGTTGCGGCGCCGATCCGGTCGCCGGGCCATCGTCGCTCGCCGTCATGCCCATCCCCTCACGACGCCGACTTGACGGCGGCCGGCTCGACGAGAGCGCCGAACCGACGCTCGCGCGCCGCATACTGATCGAGCGCGGAGACGAAAGCCGCGTCGTCGAAATCAGGCCACAAGATCGGCAGGAAGACGAATTCGGCATAGGCCGTCTGCCAGAGCAGGAAATTCGACAGCCGCATCTCGCCGGAGGTGCGGATGACGAGATCGGGATCGGGAAGTCCGGCCGTGTCGAGCCGGTCGGCCAGATCGTCCTGCCCGATCGCCTGGGCGTCGAGGCGCCCGTCACGAACGTCGATCGCGAGGCGCCGCGCCGCCTCGACGATCTCCTGCCGGGCGCCATAATTGAAAGCCACCGTCAGCGTAAGCCCCCGATTGCCGGACGTCAGCATCTCCGCCTCATCGATGAGCGCCACGATGTCGGGCGCCAGATTGTCCCGTTCGCCAATGATTCGCACTTTGACGCCGTTGGCGTTCAGCTCGGCGAGGTCGTTGCGGATGAACCGCTTGAGGAGGCCCATCAGCATCGCCACTTCCTCTGGCGGGCGGCTCCAGTTCTCCGACGAAAAGCTGTAGATCGTCAGGAACTGCACATTGTGCTCGATCGCCGAGCGGACGGCCCGGCGGACCGCCTCGACGCCCCGCCGATGGCCTTCGAACCGCGGCAGCCCGCGCGCCTGCGCCCAGCGGCCGTTGCCGTCCATGATGATCGCGACGTGGGCCGGCTTTCGAGCCGTTCTGGGATTAAGATTGGGGCGGGAATAATGCATGATGGCCTCGGACAATGGGAACGATCGCCTAGACCTGCATGATTTCCTTTTCCTTGGTGGCGAGGGAGGCATCGATCTCGTGAATGGCCTGATCGGTCGCCTTTTGCACTTCCGCCTCCTGGTGCTTTTCGTCGTCCTCGCTGATCGCGTGCTCCTTCAAGAGCTTCTTGAGGATGTCGATGCCGTCGCGGCGCACGTGCCGCACCGCCACCCGCGCGTCCTCGCTATATTTGTGCGCGATCTTGACCATTTCCTTGCGTCGCTGCTCGTTTAATTCCGGAATGCGGATGCGGAGGACCGCGCCCTCGACGGTCGGGCTCAAGCCGAGATTGGCGTCCCGGATCGCCTTGTCGACCGCCTGCACCATGCTCTTGTCCCATACCGAGACCGAAAGCGCGCGCGGCTCGGGAACGCTGATCGTCGCCACTTGGTTGATCGGCATCCGTTGGCCGTAGGCCTCGACCTGCACTGGTTCGAGCAGGCTTGCGCTCGCCCGGCCGGTGCGCAGTCCGCCCAGTTCGTGCTTGAGCGTCGCATGGGCGGCCTGCATGCGGCGTTTGAGTTCGGGAAGGTCGAATTGAGGCAGTTGCGCCATGTGCGTCCCATGAATTCAAGGCCGAATCCCGCGGCGCGCGTAAAGCGCGCGGCCAAAGGGCGAGTCGGCGGCGATATTCCGCGCCCGGCGCCTCATTAGCATAGCTTTCGCCCTCTGACAGCGCCCAAACCGGTGGAGCGTTCGCGCGGCGCGCCGGGCGGCAAACAGCCGCCGATGCCTCGCCGCCTGTTCGATTCCCGGCTGCCTAGAGCCTCATGCCTGAGTTTCCATGTGCGGCTTGTCGAGCTTCGCCGCTTCCGCCATCGCGGCCAGCGCCGCGTGGCCCTGCGGCTGGATAAGGCCCGCCGACATGATGAGCTTCGCGGCGTCGTCGGCGGAGATCGGCAGTTCGACGACCTCGTCGGCCGCGATGTAGAAGAAGAATCCGGTCGTGGGGTTGGGAGTGCAGGGCATGAACACCGAGATCATCGGCTTCTTTCCCGGGAGGGCGCCGGCGACGATCTCGCCTGGCGCCGACGAAACGAACACGATCGACCAGCTGCCCTTGACCGGAAACTCGATCAGCCCGACCTTGCGGAATTGGCTGCCCGACTGGCTGAAAATCGTCTCGAACACCTGCTTGAAGCCCTTGTAGACGCCCCTCACCAGCGGCGTCCGATCGAGCATCGCCTCGCCGAACCGCACCAGCGAACGACCGATGAAATTGGCGGTCAGGAAGCCGAGCAAGGTCAGGCCGACGATGGCGATGA
>PLUH01000296.1 GCA_003164825.1 Hyphomicrobiales bacterium | reverse complement strand
TGTATGCAGAGTCTGGGTTGAGAAAGCCGAGGTTAGCCAGACAATCGACGCGCATCAAGCCAACTCTCGGAAAAGGCGTTCTTTATTTTTAATTTTTCCCCACCCCATCTCCTGCTATTTTGTATACGAAATCGGAGGAATGAGATGCCCCTGGAGAGGTTCCGGCTCGACGGCCAGATTGCGCTGGTGACGGGAGGCGGGCGCGGGATTGGTCTGGCGATCGCCCAAATTCTCGTCGACGCCGGGGCCACTGCGATCGTCGCGGACGTCGATCCAAAGCTTGGCTCGGCGGCGGTGCAGACGCTCGGGAAGCAGGCCCGGTTTTTCGCCCTCGACGTCACCGATCCGGGCGAGGTCGCAAAAGCCGCCGCGGCGGTCAACGCGGAGCACGGCGGACTGGACGTCCTCATCAATAACGCGGGCGTTTGCATCGATAGTCCCGCGATCGAGATGACGAATGAAATCTGGCGCGCGCAGATGGCGGTGAATCTCGACGCCGTCTTCTATTGCTGCCGCGAGTTCGGGCGCCAGATGGTTGAGCGGGGCAGGGGCTCGATCGTCAACATGTCCTCCATCGCCGGACTGATCGACATTCGGCCGCAGAATCACATTGCTTACAGCACCGCGAAGGCCGGCGTTATTCAGCTCTCAAAAGTGCTTGCTTCCGAATGGGCGCGACACAATGTCCGCGTCAATGCTATCGCGCCCGGCTATGTGGCCACCGATATGACGAGGTCGGTCTCTCAAAATCAGTTCCTGGACACATGGAAGTCGCTGATACCAACCGGCCGTCTGATGTCCGTCGACGAGATCGCCTATGCGGTCCTGTTCCTGGCCAGCCCGGCTTCGAGTTCGGTGACGGGACAGGTGCTCGTCGCGGATTCCGGCTACACGGTCTGGTGAGGAGCCTCGACTGCGAGCTCGTTTCGGAAAACGCGCTCCATCTCCAACCGAAAATCGACCGCCTGGGAGCCTTGGGGCTGCTGAATGTCGGCCCAGCTGACAATCTCTCCTATGCCGACCGGCCTTTTCAGCACGACGTCATGCGCAAGTCCGATCGGCAGGGCGTTCAGCGCCAATGATCGCCCCGCGGGAACGAGCTTTCCGTAGACGCAATAGCCGCCTTCTCCATCAAGTTTTTCGCCAGCGTGGAGCGAGCGCTTGGCGGTCGCGACCGCGTCACCCTGAAACAGCCGCGTGGCTCCTGTCGCCTCTCGTCGCAAGACAGCGTTGCAGACCGAAATGCCGAGTTCCAGGCCGATCAGATGATAGGGCTTGTACATTGCCGCGTAGCGCCCGCTGGGATCGGTAAGCAGCCCGTATTCGGCGAAGCATTTCTTTACATAGTCAGTCGGAGCCTCGAATACGACATAGACGTCCCAGCGCAGGTCCCGGAAGACAGGACGTCCATCGCGCTCGAGCGACGAAACGACTTCGACCATTCCCTTCGCAGGCAGGACCCCTCCGTGCTGGCGCGGCCTCATGATCCGGGGCAAATCGTCCGCCCCGCATGCTGGGAAGGATAGGCCATCCTCCGGAGCGGCAAGGCCCGAGGCGTTGGCGACCGCGGCCATTTCCAGCGCGGATTTGGTGCCGTCGATGAAGGAGTTGAACATCCTCGCATTGAAGTCGCCGGCGGCAACCTGCTCTTCTGTGAAGCCATAATGCTTCCAGACCGTTTCGGGGGTGGATTCGTGATACTGCGGCAAGTACTTGGTGCCCTTGCCGGCGCAGACGACATCGAATCCGCTGCAACGCGCCCAATCGATCAACTCAGCGATGAGCGCGGGCTGATCGCCATAGGCCTGCGAGAAAAGCACCCCGGCCGACGCCGCCCGTCGAGCAAGCAGCGGGCCAGCGAGCGCATCCGCCTCGACGTTGACCATGATCGTGTGATGCCCGTTCGCGATCGAGAGCAATGCGTGACGGATGCCCGAGGCCGGGTGGCCTGTCGCATCGATGACAACGTCGACCTCCGGAATAGCGATCAACGATTCGGCGTCCTCCGTCAGATAAGTCGCGCCGGTCTTGAGCGCTTCGCGCGCTGAATGCGCGCCATATTGGTCGGCAGACCAGCCGACTCTTTCCAGCGAAGCCACGGTGCGGGCCCGCGAGAGATCCGCTATGCCGACGAGATGCAGGCCGGCGACGCGCCGCGCCTGCGACAGGAACATCGAACCGAACTTGCCGGCGCCGATCAGCGCGACCCTTATAGGCCGCCCCTCTTGCGCGCGCCGTTGCAGTTCATCGTACATGCTGCAGTCCCACCGCCGTAACAGCCCTATGCAAAGTCTCAGTGAATTTCCTTCGCCGAGGCGAGCGCCTGCTTCAGTTTCGCGAGGGTGAAGTTGGGGTCGCGGCAGACATCGAGGATCGCCTTTTCCCGGCGACTGACAAGGTCGACCGCGGCGGCGAGTCCGGCCACGCAGTCGGCCGGGATAACGACCGCGCCCTGATAGTCGGCGTGGACGATGTCGCCGTGCGCGACCCGCATCCCGCAGACTTCGACAGGCTCGCCATATTCGACGAGGTGCACATGCGCGTGGCTCGGCCCGACATGCCCGCCGAGAATCTGGAATCCTTCGGCGAGCAACTCGGTGTCGCGGTACGAGCCGTTGGTCACGCAGCCCGCCGCCCCAAGCGCCCTATGCACCTCGCTATGCACCTCCCCCCAAAAGGAGCCGGTGCCGGGCGAATCGTCAACATCCTGGATGACGACCATTGTCGGGAGGTCGGAGTGAGCGACATATTCATACCAGCTGATCCGGTCGGGGACGGGGCCTCGCGACGGTTCGGCGGCTCTTATGCGGGCGACCCTGGCCACTCCGACCACCGGCTTTAGAGCCGGCCGCGCGGCGATGAGAGGCAACCTGGTGAAACCGGAGCTTCGATACTCCGGCCGGAGCACCTCGAGCGCGTTGCAGACGCTCGCCGTGTCGAACTGCGTCAGCGCTTCGACGCTGGCGCGGGTAAGTGTTGCTACAGACATTTTTCCCACCCTCTCAGGAATATTTCGGACCGCCCTGGAGATTGACGACCACGTTCTTGGTCAAAGTGTAGCTGTCGAGCATCGCCTCAAGCGAGTACTCCTTACCGATGCCGCTCTGCTTGTAGCCGCCGTAGGAGTGGCCGGCGGCCGGGCCGCCAGCCTGATTGACCTGAATCCAGCCGGCCTCGAGTCGATGCGCGGTTCGCAGCGCAACCGCGATGTCGCGTCCCCAGACGAAGGCTGCGAGCCCGTAGTGCGTGTCGTTCGCCATCTTCACCACTTCGTCCTCGTCTTTCCAGGGGATGACGACCATGACGGGGCCGAACACCTCTTCGCGCGCGATACGCCAGTCGTTTGTCGCGCCCGCGATAATGGTGGGTTTGTAGAAATAGCCCTTCGACAGAGGCCCCTCGGTCGGCGGCGAGCCCCCGGTGAGAAGCTTCGCGTCCCGCTGCGCCAGACCTTCCTTCACATAGCTCGTCACCATAGTGTGCCGCTTCGCATTGATAAGCGTGCCCGCATCGGTCTCTTCGTCAATCGGATTGCCCAGATGAATCGTCGAGACCTTCTTGACCAGCTTGTCGAGGAACGCGTCGTGGATGCTGTGATGCAGGAAGAGTCGTGAGCCTGCCGTACAGGACTGACCTTGCCGAGTGAAGCGCATCGCGGCGATCGCCCCATCGGTCGCGGCGTCCTGGTCAGCGTCCGGGAAGACGATGCACGGGTTCTTCCCGCCAAGCTCGAGCGAAGTCGGCACGATGCGCGGCGCGGCGGCCTGCAACACGAGCCTTCCAACCTCCGTCGATCCGGTAAATGAGAATTTCTGGACTTGGGGATTGTTCAGCAGCGCGGCGCCGGCCTCTTCGCCCAGTCCGGTGAGAACGTTGAGCACGCCGGCTGGCAGGAAATTCTGTGCAATCTCCGCGATCGCGAGCACGGTGAGAGGCGCATCCTCGGCTGCTTTGAGGACGATCGTATTGCCCGCGCATAGAGCCGGCGCAATCTTGACGGATGCAAGCGTCACCGGCGCATTCCAGGCGATGATGCCGCCGACGACGCCAATCGGCTCCCGGCGCGTATAACTCAGCACATCCTCGCCGAAGGGCAAAGTGCTGCCTCTGAGCTCGCTGCCCAATCCGCCGAAATAGCGAAAGATATCGATCGCGCCGCGAATTTCGGGACGCGCCTGCGTTCGCAGCGCATTGCCGGTCTCGGTCGCGAGCAGCCGGGCGAGTCGCTCGATCTCCTTTTCGATGGCGTCGGCGATCTTGATGAGCGCCCGCCCGCGTTCGCGGGGCAGAACCTGACGCCATCCGGGAAAGGCCGCCGCCGCCGCTGCAACGGAGCGATCGACGTCCCGAGCGCGAGCGCGAGGCACATAGGCGACCACGGAGCAATCAAAAGGATTCTCGACCGGCAGTCTTTCGCCGTCGATCGCGTCTATCCAATTTCCTCCCACAAACATCTTTTGGTCGCGGGAGTCCGCACCGGTCCTGTCCATCTTGTGACCTCCTGCCAGCCCCTCGGCCCGTCGGCGTCAACGCCTAAATTGTATACGAAAAAATCATCTTGCCTAGATAGCGCGCTTGCGATGGACGGCTCAACCAATTTTTTCGCTCGCTTGATATCGCCGCTAGTCCCGTAGTTTATTGGAAAAAAGGTCACAGCTGCGGCTCTGGCCGGGTGAAATCGGACTGGATATCCGTAAGTGCATGATGTATGCATTCGTCAGGAGAGCCCCACACATGCCGCGGACATTGACCGAGAACGACCGTGGGGTCTCGACCCGGAACGAGAAGGCGCGCGCGCCCGCGCCCTTGCCGCTCGAGGGCATGCGTGTCCTCGATCTCTGTCAGGTGATGGCCGGGCCATTTTGTTGCATGCTGCTGGGCGATATGGGCGCCGACGTGATCAAGGTCGAGCCGCCGGGAAACGGCGATCAGACCCGCGGCGCTATGGGCTTCAAGCTGAAGGGCAACGATAGCCTCGGGTTCATGAACCTCAATCGGAACAAACGCAGCATAGCGCTCGATCTCAAGAATCAATACGGNNAGGCGTTTTATGAACTGGTCAAGACCGCGGACGTTGTGGTGGAGAACTATCGCCCCGGCGTTACGGCCCGGCTTGGGATCGACTATGAAAAGCTGAGTGAAATCAAGCCTGGGCTGATCTATGCGAGCATTTCGGGTTTCGGGCAGACGGGCCCGTGGTCCGACCGGCCAGGATTCGACCTGATGGCGCAGGCAATGACCGGAATCATCGCAATCACCGGCCATCCCGGCCAACCACCCGTTCGCGCCGGCGTTCCCGTCGCCGACCTTGGTTGCGGCCTGTTCGCGCTCTACGCCGTTCTCTCCGCTTACATCGGAAAGCAGAAGACTGGCGTCGGCCAATATATTGACTCATCGTTATTTGAATCGGCCCTCGCGCTGACCATCTGGGACACGGCCCAGTACTGGGGCACCGGCAAACGGCCGGAGCCGATCGGCACGGCGAACCGGATGAGCGCGCCATACCAGGCGGTCANNCCGGCCGATGAATGGGTGGAGCTGATGCTTGCGGCTGGCGTTCCCGCTGCGCCTATCCTCAATCTGGCTGATGCGTTGGACAGCGATCACGCGAAAGCGCGCCAGATGGTCATGGAATTGGAGCATCCGGTCGAAGGCTCGGTGCGATCGCTTGGCTTTCCGGTCAAGTTTTCCGGAACCCCGCCGGTGGTGCGACTTCCACCACCGCTGCTTGGCGAGCAGTCCGCCGAAATCATGAGGGAAATAGGCATCGCGGACGACGGCGTCGAGGCCTTGCGGCGAGGAGGCGCGTTCGGTGGTCCGTAATCGCAGCATTGTGGCATCCGTCAAAGACGGCGTCGCTTCCGTTGTCATCGATCGGCCGGAAGCGAAGAACGCGATGTCGTTCGCCATGTATGACGCGCTTGGGGCGGCCTGCCGGAGTTTCAATGCGGACCCGACGATCCGAGTCGCCACGTTTCGCGGCGGCGGAAAGGCGTTTGCATCCGGAACTGACATTTCCGAGTTCCAGACCTTTCGCAGCGGTGAAGACGGTGTCGCCTACGAAGACATGATCGAGGCCTCCCTCGATGCTCTCACCGCCATCAAAGTCCCGACCATTGCGGTGATCGAAGGTCCTGCCGTTGGCGGCGGCCTGATGCTGGCGCAAGCCTGCGACGTCAGAATCGCTGTTCCGGAAGCCCGCTTCGGGATTCCGGTCGCGCGGACGCTCGGGAACTGCATCGCCACGCGCAACCTTGTCCGTCTTTCAGGCGAGTTCGGCGCGTCGCGCGTCCGTCGGATGATCTATCTCGCCGAGCTGATCGACGCGGAGGAGGCCAAGTCGGCCGGCTTTCTTGCGAAAATTGTCGAAGCTGAGAAGCTCGACGAAACGGTCGCCGCGCTGTGCCGGCAAATCGCGGCCTATGCCCCGGTCACTCTGCGGACCGCAAAGGAACAATTCCGGCGCTTCGCGCGGGGTGTGCAGGATGATCGGGATCTGCTCGAGGCATGTTACGCCAGCGCCGATTTTCATGAGGGCGTGGCGGCCTTCATGGCGAAAAGGGCGCCGCGCTGGCAGGGAGCTTAGGGAGAGCTCGAGGAAATGGCGATCATCGACGGCCAGGTGCATCTCAACCATCTCGGCATCGAGGCGTGCCTGGGAGCCATGGACGCAGTCGGCATCGATGGCGCAATCATCGACCAATATCCCCCGACCGGGACGCGCCTCGAGAACGGCGCCTATCGCTATGCCTATGCGATGTCCGAGCAGGCGGTCCTGCGCTTTCCGGCGCGATTTTCCTATGTCGCCCGAATCGACAATCGAGACCCCGACAGGGACAGGCTGATCGCCGAGGCGCGATCCCATCGCGGATGCCTTGGGCTTCGCGTCGATCAACCGTCGCGCGCCGAGATGGCCGGCGACGGTTACGGCGCGTTTTTTCGCGCGGTGATGGAGCACAACGTGCCGACATGGGTCGTGCTGCCTGGCCGACTCGGTGAGCTTCATCCCTATCTCGACGCGCTCCCCGAGCTGCCGGTGATAATCGACCATGCGGGCCTTCTCGAGCGCGGAGAGAATTCGCGCGACCATCCCTTTCGGGGAATCGACGCGCTCATCGAGCTCGCGCGCCGCCCAAAGGTTGCGGTCAAATGGGGACATGTCACCGAATGGTCGGCCAAGCCGTTTCCCTATCAGGACGCGCTCGACCAGCTCCGGCGTGTCGTCGATGCGTTCGGCGCCTCCCGGGTGATGTGGGAAAGCGATTGGACGCAGACGCTCGGAAATCAAACGCTCGCCGAGATGTTCTTCTCGATCAAGCTTTCCGACCGCTTCAATGTGGAGGAAAAAGCCTATCTGCTTGGTCGCACGGCGCTTGAGGTCATGCGCTGGGATCGACCCGAGCACGAGGTCGATACGGTCGTCGTGGGCGCGGACGTTTGGGAGGAATTCCTGCACAAGACGAAGAATTCGGGACGACTCCCGCATGCGCGCGTCGAGGTCATCAAAGCTGGCGAGTCGACGCCGGCGGCCGGCAGGACGTTCAGCACGCTAAGGCTGCCGAACGCCACAACTGTCGCTATCGATAAGCTCGTCGAAGCCGTCCTGTTTGGACGGATAGCCCGGGTGGACTGACGATGTGGCAAGGAGCCGCCCGCTACCCGGACCCTTCCGTCCAGGCCCTGGACAAGTCGTTCGAGAAATATTGTCAGCGTCTCGCTGCGGTCGAGCTGCTTTTTACCGGCTGCCGCTGGGCCGAAGGGCCGGTTTGGTTCGGCGACGCTCGCTGCCTGCTGTGGAGCGACATCCCGAACAATCGCATCCTTCGCTGGGACGAGGAGACCGGCGCGACGACAGCCTATCGAAAGCCCTCGAACTTCGCGAACGGCAACACGCGCGACCGCCAGGGGCGACTGTTGACGTGCGAGCACGGAACCCGGCGGGTGACGCGGACCGAGTATGATGGCTCGATTACGGTCCTGATCGACCGCTTCGAGGGCAAACGGCTCAACTCGCCCAACGACATCGTATGCAGGAGCGACGACTCGATATGGTTCACGGATCCGCCGTTCGGCATTTCGAATGACTACGAGGGCGACCGGTCGGAGTCCGAGCTGCCTGCGAATGTCTACCGCATCGACTCTTCGACCGGAAAAGCCACGGTCGTGGCTTCGGACATAAAGGGGCCCAATGGCCTTGCCTTCAGTCCCGACGAAAGGACCCTTTACATAGTCGAGGGGCGCGAAACCCCGCGGCGCCTTCTTGCCTTCGAAGTCATCCGCGACGGAAATCGACTCGGCAAGCGCCGAATCTTCGCAGTCGCGGACGATGGCGGCGCGCTTGACGGCTTTCGCTGCGACGAGGACGGCAATCTTTGGTGCGGGTGGGGCATGGGCAGTGCGGAGCTCGACGGCGTTGTCGTATTTTCTCAGACGGGCGAGCGGATCGGCCGCATCGCTCTGCCTGAGCGTTGTGCGAACCTCTGTTTCGGCGGTCGGCGCCGCAACCGGCTGTTCATGGCGGCAAGCCGGTCAGTCTATTCGTTGTACGTAAACACGCGTGGCTGCGTTTGAAGTTCGAGCGAGCACGATTGAAGGCGGGCACAATCTTTGGCTAAGCAACCTCGACACGCCGAGCCGCCTACCCGCGGCGTTCACGAGTCTCTGCACGAACTCGCGACCCGGCATATTCGCGAGATGATCGTGAAGAGCGAGCTTGGCCCAGGCACGCGCTTGCACGAACAGGCGCTATCCGAGGCGCTCGGTATCTCGCGCACGCCTGTTCGGGAAGCGATTCGGGCGCTTGCAGCGGAGGGCCTGGTCGAAGTTCTGTCGAACAAGGGCGCCGTCGTCCGCGAAATGACTGTCGATGAGGTGCTCGACACCTTTCAGGTGATTGGCGCGCTTGATTCCCTTGTTGGCGACCTTGCCGTTGCAAACATGACGCCGCAGGATTTGGCTGATCTCGAGGATATGCATGACCGCATGCGATCGCGCTTCGAGGCGAAGGATCTGTTCGGATATTTCAAGGCGAACCAGGAGATTCACCGCAAGCTGGTTGCGATATCCGGCAACGCCACGCTCCAGCGTCAGCTGCAAGGGCTTAACGCGCAGGTTCAGCCATACCGGTATAGCGTCAACATCGACCGGGAGAGCTGGGAACGCTCGGTGCGTGATCATGAAGCGATCATGGACGCCTTGCGGGACCGCGATCCGGCCGCCCTCGCCAAGCTCCTTCGCCAGCATCTGCCCGCCAAGTCAGATGTGGTTCGACATGCCTTCGCCTCGGCGAGCGCGTTGAAACGGCCTCGCACCGTTCGCCGGCGAAGTTCCTCCATGATGGTGGGCAGAGAGTAACAATGATCTTCGACAGATTGCTATTGACGGGCGCCGCCGGGAAACTGGGCTCCATCCTGCGGCCCGCCTTGCGGTCGCAGGTCGCCTTCCTTCGTTCAACCGACATCAAGCCTCTGCCGGAATCCCAAGCGGCCGCGAACGAGGAATTGGTCATCGCAGACCTCTCCGATCGTTCAACCGCCGCGCGCCTCGTCAAGGATATCGACGCGGTCGTCCACTTTGGCGGGATCGCGCTCGAGTCCGACTACGACAGCATTTCCAGGGTGAACATCGACGGAACCTACTACCTCTACGAAGCAGCCAGGCAAGCCGGTGTGAAGCGGGTCGTCTTCGCGAGCTCGGTCCACGCGGTCGGTTTTTATGAGCAGCTCGATGTCATCGACGCGTCGGTGCCCCAGCGTCCCGACACGCTCTATGGACTGTCGAAGGCCTTCGGAGAGGATCTCGCTCGACTGTACTGGGACAAGTACGGGCTGGAGACAGTTTGCATCCGGATCGGCTCCAGCTTTCCTGAGCCGATCGATCGTCGGATGATGCTGACATGGCTCTCCTTCCGGGACCTTATTCAGCTTGTCTCGCGCTCGCTCACGGCGCCGCGCGTCGGCCATCTGACCGTGTATGGAATTTCGGACAATTACGTCACTTTCTGGGACAACCGGCTGGCCGGCATCCTGGGCTATCGACCGGAAGACACTTCGGAAGTCTATCGCGACAAGATTGAGCGGGCGAGACCAGCGCCGGACAAGAGCGACGTGGTGAGCCGGCTGCAGGGCGGCGCCTATTGCCTCTGATCGGATCGGCGCTGGCGGCGGAGGGCCGCCCGAGCCGATGCGGTTGCGAGATCGTCAATGTGAGTTCGAGAAATGGCGACGCGTAATGACCGAACGATACGCAGGATTATCTTTCTCGATCGCGAGACGCTCCCCGACGAAATCATCCTCAAGTCCTTCGCCTTTCCCAACGATCTGACGGTCTATCAAAGGACGCTTCCAGGAGAGGTCGCCGGCCGCATCGCGGAGGCGGACATTGTCATCACCAACAAGGTCCCGGTAAGCGGCCAGGCGCTCCAGAGCGCTCCTCGGGTGAAGCTCATCGCCGTCGCCGCGACAGGAACAGATATCATCGACATCGAGGCCTGTCGGAAGCGCGGAATTGTCGTCAGCAACATTCGCAACTACGCAATCAACACGGTGCCGGAGCACACGTTTGCGCTCATCCTGACTCTTCGGAGGAGCATATTGTCCTATCGCGACTCGGTCTTGAAAGGACGCTGGCAGGAGGCGGGGCAATTTTGCTTCTTCGACCACCCAATACGAGACCTGGCCGGCTCAACACTTGGCGTCATCGGGGACGGGGTTCTGGGCAAAGCAGTCGCCGATCTCGGCAAGGCGTTCGGCATGCGGGTTCTCTTTTCCGACTACAAAGGGACGACCGGAATGGGACCGCTCTATACCCCGTTCGAACAGGTGCTGCGGCAGAGCGACGTCATCACACTGCATACGCCGCTCATTCCCACGACCCGAAACATGATCGGCGCCGCCGAGTTCGCGGTGATGGAGCGACGGCCGCTTCTGATCAACGCGGCGCGTGGTGGGCTCGTGGATGAAGACGCCCTCGCCGAGGCCCTCCGCGAAGGTCGATTGGCGGGTGCAGGATTCGATGTGGCGACCATCGAACCGCCGCCGAAGGACCACGTCCTGATGCGGCTCCTCGAGATGCCAAACTTCATTCTGACGCCTCATGTCGCATGGGCGAGTCGCGAAGCAATTCAGTCTCTTGCCGACCAGCTCGTCGACAATGTGGACGCGTTCGTCGCGGGCAAGCCAAAAAACATCGTTTGCTAAAGACAAGGCTGGGAAAGACCACGGACAAAGGCTTCACGCATTCAGGCGCGCTCGCGAGAATCACGCATGTGGAAACCCTCGCTGCCCTTGCCTTGCCCAAAAGGAGTCGAATATCTCGCCGATGGCTATGAAATTACGGTCGAAGACATTGAACAGGCTCTCGAGGCCGCGAGACAGTCGGTGCAGAACGGCGACATCGACGTCGGCGTCGGGCGGGACCCGGGCCCTGAGGCGCCGCAAAGAGGGCGTGACCTCTTTTCGAGATTACGATACAGAGACGCCGTTTGACTGAGCGAGAAATCGCGAGGCGGAGATAGAATGGGGAATATGACGACGCCGAAAAGGGGCTAAGTCATTGAAATCGCGGGTGTAGCTCAATGGTAGAGCAGCAGCCTTCCAAGCTGAATACGAGGGTTCGATTCCCTTCACCCGCTCCAGCCGCTCAAAACCACCGGCGAAACCGGGACTAACGTTCAGCCGCTGACGCTGGCGCCACATCGGTTCCACCCGCGGCCCCGGTCGCCAAACCCTTCCCAGCCGCTTTCGGTGACCGCGACGGTGTCCTCGAGCTTGATGAAACCCCGGCGCGGATGAAGGATCGTCGTCTCGATCGACAGGACCATTCCTTTCTGCAGCGGCAAGTCCGCATCATAGGCGGGGTATGGCACCGGCCCGGAATTGGTGAGGCGCGGCGCTTCGTGACTGATGAGCCCCATCCCGTGGGCGACGAATTCGAGCGAATTGCCATGCGGCGACGCGCGCGTCAGTTCCTCTGCCGCAGCATAAATGTCGCCGCCCCGCGCCCCGTGCCGGATCGGTCGTCGCGCCGCCTGCTGGATCGCGTCGACCTCGCCGAGAAGCTCTTCGAGCTCGGCGTCCGGCTCGCCGAAAATGGCCATTCGGCAAAGGTCGCCGATATAGCCATTGAAGTTGCCGCCGGAGTCGAGCGAGAGAACATCGCCCTCCCGCAGGATTTGGCCGGACGGCGCCCGGTTGAGGCTGGTTCCCGCCGTGATCAGGCAATATTCAAATGTGAGGCCGCGATTCACCTCCTCGCGGCGCAGCGCCTCGACCAGCTCACGCTTGGTCACGCCGGGTCGGGCGCCGGCGATGACGGCGAGCATGGAATCGACCACCAAATCGCTGGCGATTCGTAAGCTTTCCAACTCCTGCGGCGTTTTGACGGCGCGAAGGCGTTCGAGCGGCAGCTGCGCTTCGACGAACTCCATCTCGGGCAGTCCGTTGCGGAGCGCGCTCTCTGCGTCGGCCGGCAGGAAGGCCCGCTCGATCCCGATCCGTTTTGCTCTTGGCGCGAGCGTCGCAAGCCGCTCGATCGCGGCCTTTATCCCGTCGGTGCTCATGCGCGCGGAGCCGNNCGGTAGCCGCCGAGAAGATATTGGATGTTGTGCTTGGAGGTGACGACCAAGGCGTCGATCCCGGCGTCCTCCATCAGCGTGTCCAGCCGGCCTGCGTCGAAAGGGATGGGCGGCGGGGCGGCGATCGCTTCGGTTGCGGGACTCGAGGCGATGGTCGACGGCGCAATCGCATCCATTGTTTCCTCCCTAACACAAGGTCGCGATCATAGGCCCGCCAACGAGCGTGCGCGAGAGGGTCAAGACCTCTTCCCGCCGATCGCCGCTCTGGTCGTGCGGGACGGCTGTTTTTTCGCTACTGCAGGCGATCCTTGATCTTATCCAGACCCGCGCGGGCGCAGGCGTCGTCCAGCTTGGCGCCCGGAGCGCCGGCGGCGCCGATCGCCCCGATGATTTCGTCGCCGAGCTTGATGACCACGCCGCCGCCAAGGAACATCACATGCGGCAGCTTGGCGAGAGAGACGAACGCATCCTCCTTGGCGCGTTCCCCCAGAGCAAGCGTGTCGCTCTTGAACGAGACGGCGGTATAGGCCTTGTCGAGGGCGCTATCGAGCGAATGGATGCCGGCCCCGTCGCCGCGCAGAGTGGCGATGATCGCGCCGTCGGCGTCGACCACCTGAGCGGTCTCGCGATAACCTTGCTTCGCACAAACGGAGACGGTTTCGCTCGCGGCTTCGGCCGCCAGGGCCGCGGGTATGCGGTGCGTCGGCAGGGTCTGCGCGACCGCAATCGAACCGCTCATCGCGACGCCCGCCAGCGCCGCCCAAATCCGGACATTGAATAGCACCGCGCTCCTCCCACTCCAGCGCCCCCGCCCACGGCCAGTGCTAAACGCCCAAGGCGGAGTTCGCAACGACGCTCGACTCCGGACCGTCATCGGCGACTGCCGGGCGGACCTTATCGAGCGTCGAAATTGCCAGTCGTATCGATTGGCACAACATTGACGCGCCCCTGAAGGGCTTCCGTCCCATCCCATCCCTCCAAAGACGGCCAGACCTACCGGACAGATCGTGCGTTACCTAAACCGGACAAATCGAGTGCCAGTGACAATTTTTTCGTGTTTTTTCTTTTGGAAAAGCAAAAGCCATGCTACGCTCCCTTGGTCATGAACAATGCCGGGAGACCGTGCAGAGAGGATGGTTTGCGCTGCTTTTCGGGCGCCTGTGAAAGCCTATTACACCGCTCGCGATCGCTTTAATAGGCAGGCTCAGCCAAGAAAAACTTTTTATGCCCAGGGGGTCACGATAACCCATTGAAAAGGCTTCATTTCGGACAAAGAAATGAAATCCAAGGAAATCCAAGCTTTGTCCTTGGAAAAATTTGCCGGGGCTTGGGCTGGCTCTCGGCCCAGCTTTGAAAAAATTGGCGGCGCTTTGGAAATCATGGACCGCAAATGGAATATTACGTAATCCCTACGGGTAAAGCAGCCGTTTTTCCCATGGCGACCCAGGACTATGGCGCTTGAACTGAAGCCGCTCGTGCAATCGCGACGGGCGGTCGAGCCAGAACTCGATCTCGACCGGCTCCAGACGATAGCCCCGCCAATAGTCGGGCCGCGGGACCGGGGCGCTTCCAAACCGCCGTTCGTAAGTCTCGACCGCCGCCTCCAGGGCGGCGCGCGACTTGAGCGGCCGCGACTGCTGGCTCGCCCAAGCGCCGATCTGGCTCCCCCTCGGCCGCGTCGCGAAATAGGCCTCGCTTTCGGCGCCCGTCAATTCGGCCACCGCGCCGCGGAACCGGGCCTGGCGGCGAAGCGACTTCCAGTGGAACAGCGCCGCCGCCTTCGGGTGACGCTCGAGCTCGCGCCCCTTGGCGCTCTCGACATTGGAGTAGAAGACGAGACCGCGCGCGTCCGCGCCCTTGCACAGAACCATCCGCGCGTCGGGCAGCCCATCGGCGTCGACGGTGGCGAGCGCCATCGCCTCCGGATCGTTGATCTCAGAGGCTGCCGCTTCCGCGAGCCAAAGCTCAAACAGCGCGAACGGGTCCGCGGCCTCGGCAAAGTCGAGCAGACTCAATTCGTTCAAGGCGACGCAGCTCCGCGGAAGGGTAGAGCTCAATCATATCCCGGCCAGCGCCCTGTGACCAACGAACGCCTCGCCCTTGCGTGCCGCCGGACGAAGGGCCAAATGTGCCAACGAGACATGGGCTCCCGCGCTTACGTGAGGCGGGGCCGAGAGATGGGCTCATAATGCGCGATCCATATGACGTTCTTGGCTTGGCGAAGTCCGCCAGCGCGGCCGAAATCAAATCCGCCTTTCGCAAGCTCGCCAAGAAGTACCACCCCGACCAAAGCAAGGAGCCGAGGGCCAAGGAGCGCTTCGCCGAAGTCGGCTCGGCCTACGAAATCCTCGGTGATGAGAAGAAGCGGAAAGCCTTCGACCGCGGCGAGATCGACGCCGAAGGCAAGCCTCGGGCGCCGCAGTTCGAGGGGTTCGGTTTTGGCCGCCAGCCGGGAGGAGGGGCCCGCGGGGACTTTCGCAATTTCGACTTCGGCAGCGGCGGGTTTTCGGCCGAGAGCGGTTCGATCGATCCCGACATTCTGTCGGAGCTGTTCGGCGCCGGCCGCACGCGGGCGCGTAGTCAATCCACCCGCGGCGAGGACATGAGCGTCTCGGTCACGGTTCCGTTGACGACGATCGCGCACGGAGGCTCGATTCGCGTCGCCCTGCCGACGGGGAAGATGCTGGACGTCGCCGTGCCCGCCGGAATCGAAGAGGGAAAGTCGATCCGGCTGCGTGGTCAGGGCCACGCCGGCCATCGCGGCGCGCCGCCGGGCGACGTCATCGTGACCATTCGCTACGCCCCCCATCCGCTGTTCAAGGTGGAGGGTCGCGACTTGCGACTGGATCTTCCGGTTACCCTCTACGAGGCGATCTTGGGGGCGCGCGTGAGGGCGCCGACGCTAAGCGGCGATGTCGAGGTGTCGATCGCGCCTGGCGCGAGCGGCGGCCGAGTGCTGCGGTTGCGCGGCAAGGGCCTTCCCGCCAGCGCGGATCATCTCGCCGGCGATTTGTTGGCGACGCTGCGGATCGTTCTGCCGAACGAGGTGGATCCGGAACTGAGCGCGTTGATGCGCAGGCTGCGCGATCAAAAGCCTTACGACCCCCGCTCGAGCATGGTCTGAACGGCCTCGGCCGGCGGGTCGAACAAGTCGTTCGCGATCTTCAGCAATGACGGTGCGTCAAGGTCGCCGACCAGCGCAAAACCTTGGCCGCGCCACGTCCATACTGCGGCACTGCGGCCGTCGGCGGCGAGAAGTTCGGGCGCTCTCGTCGTGGGCGCGTCAAGAGGCCGGACCAGCAGGCCGACGAGTTTCTCCTGCGAGTTGTAAATGAGAAAAGCAGCCGGCGCGCCAGGATAAGGAGCGATCCTCGCGCCGAGCAGGCTGACAGCTGAAGGGGTCGCGGGGAGATAAACCGGGTGCAAGAGACGCGTCGTCAGCCACTCTTGCGATTCCCCACTGTCGCCGGTCGCGAACTCGACCGGGGCGACGCCCGGACGGACGAACGCGCGGAAAGCCGCAACGGCGGCGTCTCCAAGTCCCTTTGCTGGAATGACAGGCGCCGCCGGCGACCAAACGCAGACCAGGAATACGAACACAGTCGCGAGGCCAAGCCGCCATGACGGCAACGGTCGAAAAGCGCCCGCCGCGCCGACCTTGGCGGCAATTCGCGAGGCGTCGTCGAGGCCGGGCAATGACGACCGCGACAGCTGCTCGCGACCAGGTCTGTCGCCGACGGATGCGGGCCGTCGGCCCTTGCCCGGAACTTCGTTCTGATGACGAACGATGCTGATCGAGAAGGCTCTTGGCCCCTCGCCATCGAAGGCCGAACGAATGGCGCTGTTCTGCGCTCGCCACATCGTCGCGCGGCGCGCAAGCGCTGGATCTTCCGCCATCCGCTTCTCGAACGCTAAGCGCTCGTCAGGCTCGAGGCACTCGTCCACATAGGCGTGCAGGTCCGCGAGGCGCCACGCTTCCATCACTTGACCACTCGCAGATGCGGGACCGACGGCGCCGCGGCGCCGGCCGTCTCAGCCGCAGTCGGCGCACGGGTCAGCGCAGATATGCGTTCGCGCGCCTTCGTCAGCCGCCCAACGAGCGTGGCTAGCGAGATATCAAGCGCTGAAGCAGCCTCGCGGTGGGTAAGGCTCGCCAAAACGACAATCAACAGCGCCTCTCTGAGCTCGAGAGGCAGCGCGCGGACAGCGGCGGCCATGCCGATCCCGCCGGCCGTCGCCCGGCCGCGAGCGCTTTCCGCGCTCTCGTCCCATCCCGCTTCCCCTTCGTCGAAGGCCAAGCGACGCACATGCCGGCGATAAAGTCGGACAAACTGGCCAAACGCACGCACGCGGCCATCTTCGCGAGCATGCCCTCTGGCGTCATGGCCGACGGTCGCGTCCACAGCCTCGAAAGAAGCCTGCCTGAACAGGCGTTCGACAAGCGCAGTCGCAGCCGCATGATCGAGCACGAACCGATCGTCTCGCGTGAGGGCCAGCGCGAATCGGCGCAGATCAGAGAGGTCGGCCAAACTGTCACTTAACGGCGGCACCACCGACACCGAGAGTTTGTGTGAGCCTCAAGAAGCGTTAACGGTCCGTAGTGATCCTAGTCAAAAGACGCTCCGGTTCCAAGCGAGTGTGTGAGCGAAGTCACACATTTTGTGACGATTGGCCGAAACCCTTGTCCTTCCCATGCGTGTCAGGCGAGGTTAAGGGATACCCCGGCGCCGGGGCGGCGTAATATTCACCTTCCAAGACGAGCCGTAGAGAGGCCTTAATGGAGCGAACCCTTTCAGTCGGCGCAACCGCGGGCGTTATGCGCGGGATGCGCGGGGTCGTCTTCGGCGTGGCGAACAATCGCTCGATCGCATGGGGCATCGCCAGGGCCGCCCACGCCGCGGGCGCCGAGTTGGCCTTCACTTTTCAGGGCGAAGCGTTGGAGAAGCGCGTCCGGCCGCTGGCGCAAGAATTGGGAGCCCACGTGCTGGGCCATTGCGACGTGACACAGGGCGGTTCGATCGATTCTGTGTTCGCGGAAGCGGGAAAGTTGTGGGGAGCCCTCGATTTCATCGTCCACTGCATCGCTTTTTCCGACAAGGATCAGCTCACCGGCCGGTATATCGACACGACCGAGGACAATTTCACCAAGTCGCTCGCGGTCTCCTGCTTTTCCTTTACCGCTGTGGCTCAACGAGCTGAAAAGCTGATGACCAACGGCGGCGCAATGCTGACCCTGACCTATTATGGCGCGGAAAAGTGGATGCCCCACTATAACGTTATGGGCGTCGCCAAGGCCGCGTTGGAGGCGAGCGTCCGATACCTCGCGGCCGACCTTGGCGAGAAGGCGATTCGCGTCAATGCGATTTCGGCTGGACCGATCAAAACGCTCGCCGCTTCCGGCATCGGCGATTTCCGCTATATTTTGAGGTGGAACGAGTACAATGCGCCCCTGCGTCGTTCGGTCACCATTGAGGAGGTCGGCGACAGCGCGGTCTACCTTCTGTCACCCATGTCGCGCGGCGTCACAGGCGAAATTGTCCATGTCGACGCCGGTTACCATGTCGTCGGGATGAAGAACCCGGCCGCCCCGGACCTAACGGTGGTCAAGGACTGAGCTCAAGTCGGGTCACGCGGCGGGTCGCGTCCGGCTTCGCGCCTTGGGCGCAACGACAAGTCGCCAAAGAGCGAGCGCCGCGATGGCCAAATGCACGTAGGCGTTCTGAACGAATAGCATTTGCGGGCCAAAGTCCTTCATCAGGACCGAGGCGACCGCCGGCGCCGCGATCGCCGCGACGCAGTAGATGAATAGAAGCCCGACCGAAATGAAGACCAGGTCGTGCGGCGCGCCGTGATCATTGGCGAGCGACACCGCAAGCGTATAGAGCGAGTAGGTCGTCAGACCGACAAGAAATCCTAGCACGATCAGCGACGCGCCCGGAGCCGCCACACGGCTCAAGGCGACTTCGCAGGCCGCGCCCGCGATCATGACCGCGGCCATGACCAGCCGGCGGTCGACGCGGTCGGATATGAGCGCGATGGGCAAAACGCCCAACGCCGACCCGAGCACGATCGAAGAGGTGAATAGGGGCACGCTGCTGGGCGTCATGCCGATCTCGACCGCGAATACTGGGCCGAGCGCGAACAAGGCGCCGTTGGCGGCGCCCGCGGCGAGTACCGCACAGCAGGGAATTGGCGCCGTCCGGACGAGCCAGATGAGGCGGGGGCGCACGCTTCGCGGCTGGGTGGGCGCTTCGACGCTGGTCATCGCCATCGGCACGATCGCGAGCGCCAGCAGCGCGCCGGCGACGGCGAAGGAGGAAAAGCCGTCCGGCCCGAGCGGCTTCAAGGCCAATTGTCCGCTGGCGGACGCGACGAAATTGGCGATCTGGTAAAGGGCGTAAAGCGCTCCGCGATTCGAGTTGGTCGCCTTGGCGTTGATCCAGGCCTCGATGACGGCGTAGAGCCCGGCAAACACGAACCCGATCAGCGCGCGACAGGCGAGCCACGCCCACGGGAAGAGCATGACGGGCATGAGGATCACCGAAACGACCGCGAGCGCGACAAAGGCGGCATAGGCCCTGATGTGGCCGCCGCGGCGAATGATCGCCGGCGCCGCGAGGGTCCCCGCCAGCATTCCGGCGAAATAGACGGAGCCCAGCAGGCCGACCGTCAGGTCGGGGAAGCCCTCGATGCGGGCTCTTAGCGGCGTCACGACGCCGACCAGGCTGTTGCCCCCGATCAGGAGGAGNNATTGGCGTTGACGTCGGTTCGGGCATGGTCTCACACGATCGATCGCCGCGCGACGTCGTCTCGCGCCTGAGGCGTTCGATAAAATGCGGGTCTGCCTCGAAAATCGGCATATCGGCTGGAAGCGTCGGACTGTATATAGACGGCCTGAGATCGGGAGCCGGCGCCGCGCCGCGCCGCTTATTGAGGCAAGGATGATAGCTAACCAACGTTGGACCCCGGAGACCTGGCGCATGAAGCCGATTGCGCAGTCGCCGGTTTACCGGGACCGTGCGGCGCTCGCCGACGCCGAGCGTCAGCTTGCCGGCTATCCGCCGCTGGTCTTCGCCGGGGAAGCGCGCAAACTCAAACAGGCGCTCGGCAAGGCGGCCGGCGGAGGCGCGTTCCTGTTGCAGGGCGGGGATTGCGCCGAGAGCTTCGGCGAGCATTCGGCCGACAATATCCGCGATTTCTTCCGGGTGTTCCTGCAGATGGCGGTGGTGATGACGTTCGCCGCCGCCTCGCCGATCGTCAAGGTCGGGCGGGTCGCCGGCCAATTCGCCAAGCCGCGCTCGTCGGACTTCGAGACCATCGACGGCGTCACGCTGCCGGCTTATCGCGGCGACATCGTCAACGACATCGAGTTCACGGAGCAAGCGCGCGAACCCGATCCGCGACGGCAATTGGAAGCCTATCGCCAGTCCGCAGCGACCCTCAACCTGCTCAGGGCGTTCGCCACCGGCGGCTACGCCAATCTCGAGAACGCCCATCGGTGGATGCTCGGGTTCGTCAACGACAGCCCGCAATCCGAACGCTATCAGGAGGTCGCCGACCGCATTACCGAGACGCTGGGCTTCATGCGCGCGATCGGCCTCGACGCCGAAGCCCATCCGGAACTCCGGGCGACGGATTTCTACACCTCGCACGAAGCGCTGCTGCTCGGTTACGAACAGGCGATGACGCGGCTCGATTCGACCTCCGGCGACTATTACGCCACCTCGGGTCACATGATCTGGATCGGCGACCGGACGCGCCAGCTCGGCGGCGCCCACGTCGAATATTGCCGCGGACTCAAGAACCCGATCGGCCTCAAATGCGGCCCGTCGCTGAACCCNNCTGATCTGCCGCTTCGGCGCCGACAAGATCGACGCGGCCTTGCCGCCGCTCTTGCGCGCCGCAAAGCGCGAGGGGCTGACGCTGCTTTGGGTCTCGGACCCGATGCACGGCAATACGATCAAAACCTCGAGCGGCTTTAAGACGAGGCCGACCGAGCGCATCGCCCATGAGGTGCGCAACTTCTTCGCCATCTGCCGCGCAGAAGGCGTTTACGCCGGCGGCATCCACCTGGAGATGACGGGNNTATTGCGATCCGCGCCTCAATGCGGAGCAGTCGATCGAGATGGCGTTCATGGTCGCCGATCTATTGAAGGCGCAGCGGCTCGCCCAGCCCGAACGGCCGGTCCGGGCGGCGGAATGACCGCCGGGCGCCGGCCGGCCCGCGCCGTCGACCAACCGTCAAGGCCGGCGGCGCGACTATCCGAATACGCCGTCGGCCGGGACAACAACTTCAACCTCATCCGCCTCATGGCGGCGCTGTCGGTGTTGTTCAGCCACAGCGTCGCGGCGCTCGGACTGCCGTCGTCGCGGGAATTCTTCTTCGACCATCTCGGCTTGTCGCTGGCCGAAATGGCGGTTGACGTGTTCTTCGTCACCAGCGGCTTTCTGGTCGCCGGCAGCCTCGTCAACCGGGGAGATGTCATCGCGTTCCTGTGGGCGCGGGCGCTTCGCATCTATCCAGCGATCTGGGTGATGCTGATCCTCACTGTGTTCGTTCTCGCGCCGGCGTTGACCACGCTCCCGCTCGCCGATTATTTCGCCTCGCCCAAGACCCACGACTATTTCGTCAAGTGCGCGACGCTGATCGGCGGCGTCCGCTATTCGCTGCCGGGCGTGTTCGAGACGAACCCGCTCCATGGCGAGTTCAACGGCTCGCTGTGGACGCTGCCGATCGAGCTCCGGCTCTATTGCTATCTCGCCGCCGGCTGGCTCGTGCTCGCCGCGGCGCCGGCCATTCGCATGAGGGCGATGAGCGTCGCCGCCCCGATCGTGGCCTGCGCGTACCTCGTCCTCATCCTGCGCGGCCGTCTGTTCGGCGCCCCCTTCAACGCCGCCGACACCAGGATCTTCATGTTCCTCTACGGAACGACGCTGTACTTGTGGCGCGACAGGGTTCCGATGAGCCCTGGCATCCTGTTCGCGGCGCTCGCCTGCCTTCTCATTGCGTCGGTGAACGAGCAGGCGTTCTTCGTCGTCTATGTCGTTTCCCTGGCGCCGCTGGTCCTCCATCTGGCCTATCTGCCGAAGGGACGCGTTCTCGCGTTCAACGACTGGGGCGACTGTTCCTACGGCGTCTACATCTACGCCTTTCCGATCCAGCAGACGCTGGCGTTCCTCTTTCCGGGCATGCCGTTGATCGCGATGATCCTCGTCTCCGCCGCGATCACCCTTGGCGTCGCCGCGCTGTCGTGGACCCTGATCGAGAAGCGGGCGCTGGCGCTGAAGGGCGACTTCGCCGCCGCGACCTCGCGGGCCTTCAATCTGGGCCTGGCCAAGATCGCCGGGGTCGTGCGCTGACCCGCGGCGCCAAAGACCCAAGACAATTCCAAATTTAGCCAAATCCAGCAAAGCCAGCCCAAGAGCGAGCCAAATTTTTCCAAGAAAAAGGCTTTGATTTCCTTGGATTTGCTTGTCCGTTTTGAGCCTTTTCAAGGGGTTGTCGTGACCCCCTGGGCAAAAAAAGTTTACTTGACCCGTTCGCCGTGACGGCCGCGTGATATTCTCCGAGCGGCGCGCGGAGAACGGTGTTGGGGGCGCTCGCAGGAGCGTGCTGTCAGGTTCGAAATCCATCGCGATCGATCATAGAGCTGATTTCGATTTTCCGAAAGGAAATGTCGAAAAAATCGATTCCGCGATAGCGGCATTCCCGCCTTGGGCCTCGGGGCGCGCGGCGCAAGCCCACCCCTCGCCGCTCTCCCCACACGGGAGAGGGGAATTGACGTGCGCGAAGCGCCACCAAAGCAAACGCGCAGGGCTCCTCCGGCCTATTCGCCGTCCGGCGCGAGCAGCGTCAGCTCGGGAAAATACGCGCGATAGCGTCGCGGGTCGCGGGTAAGCAGGGTTGCGCCGGCGACGCTCGCGTGCGCTCCGATAAAGAAGTCCGGCAGCGCCGCGGTCCGCGCTCCACCGGCGCGCCGATACAGTCTGAAAGCTTGCGCGGCGCGGAAGGCGGCGGATTTGGGTATTTCAGCCAGCGTCAAATCGAACGTCTCGATCTCCGCGTCACAGTCCGGTTGCGCTTCAAATCCAATCGCAAACTCCGCGTAAACGATCGCGTTGATCAGCAACGGACCGCGAGCATGGGCGGAGACGATCGCCTGACGTGACCAATCCGCCCATGCGCGATTGCCGGTCGCGATGTCGATCAGAATACTCGTATCGACGAAGATCAATCCTCGCCCCGGGTCATGCGCATGACGTGTTCGGTGGAGAGGCCGCGGAATGGCCGGCGGCGGCTCATGTCTTCCAATCGGTCGTTGTAAAGTTGCTCGCTTTTCAGCGCCGCCACGGCCTCAATAATCACGCCGCCTTCGGGCCGCACGCGCACGTTCACCCGGTCGCCAGGCCGAATTCCCGCGGCGTCGCGCACCGCCTTCGGCAAAGTGACCTGTCCTTTCACCGTCACATTGGTCGCCAACTCATGCTCCGTAATACCGTTTGCAGAAAAAGTAATACAGGCGTCGGCCGCCGTCAAATCGTCGCCGCTCTCCCGCGGCTCCAACCCGGGCCGGGCTAAGATCCCTANNCGGCGGCCATAGCCGCATTCGTCGATGAGCTTCTTCGCCGCGTCGAGATCGGTGCGCGGGGATTTCCAGGGGTAGTCGGCAGGCCGGCTCGGCATGAGGCCGAACAGTCGCGCGCGATGAAGGTGGATCTCGGCGAGGAAGAGCTTCATCGGCCCGCGCTCGGCGATTTCGAAAGCCTCGTCGAGATCCTCGCGGGCACCGCCGAAGGCCCCAGTCACGGCGCGGAAGAGGGCGCGGGTGAGGAGGGCGCGGGGGAGGTGGTGCTGAGTGCCGGAGCGGCGCAAAAATT
>PLUH01000220.1 GCA_003164825.1 Hyphomicrobiales bacterium | reverse complement strand
TTAGACCTGTCTACTCGCTTCACGACGGGCTTAAAGAGACGTGGGATTGGTATTGCGCCCAGAATGACTGACTGCCATCGAAAGAGGCGCTCATCGCAACGCTCGCCTTTTGGGGCGGCCGGTCCGCGCGCCTGGTCGTTCATGCCGCGATCCTGCGCCTCCCTGCGCCAAGCTTGGTCATGACTGGACGAGTCATGGCCGCTGACGGCGATGTTCAGAACTCGGTCGAGCGACTCAGGCGCTGGGTGCTCGATCAGGCGTTGCCGCTCTGGGGCGGAATCGGGTTCGATTCGGCGCGCGGAGCCTTCGTCGAGCGGCTGACGTTCGAGGGAGCGCCGCTTCTCTCGGCCCCGAGGCGCGCCATGGTGCAGGGCCGCCAGATCTACGTTTTTTCGCACGCGGCGATGCTCGGCTGGTGGCCGGAGGGCAACACCATCGCGCTCGAGGCGGCGCACCGGCTCATCGACCGCTATCACGGGGCCGACGGCGCGCCGGGGTGGGTCTTCGCCGTCCACCCGGACGGAGCGATCTGCGACCCCAAGCGTGATTTCTACGCCCACGCCTTCGCGCTGTTCGGGCTCGCATGGGCTTACAAGCTCGCGCCGGAGCCGCGATTTCTCTCGACCGCGCTCGCGACATTGGGTGTCCTCGATCAGCACTTCGCGGCGCCTACCGGAGGCTACCACAGCGTTTTGCCGGCCGACGCAGGCCGGCGCGAGCAAAACCCGCACATGCATCTCTTCGAGGCCATGCTTGCATGGTACGAAGCCACCGGCCGCGCGATATTTCTTGCCCGGGCGGGAGAGATCTATGACATGATGGCTGGGCGGTTCTTCCAGCCTGAGACCGGAATCCTGGCCGAATACTTTGACGGCTCCTGGAACCCGCGGGCGGGGCTCTCCGGACGCATATGCGAGCCCGGACATCATTTCGAATGGTCGTGGCTGCTTCGACGCTATGCCCGGCTCGCGGGACGGAACGATCCACCGATCGCCGGGGCCTTGAAAGCGTTCGGCGACCGCCACGGTTTCGACGCGGACGGATTCATCGTTGACGAATTGCTGGACGACGGGCGCGTTCACAAAGCCTCCCGCCGCTGCTGGCCTCATACCGAAGCGGTCAAGGCCGAGGTCGCCGCCGCAGAAACCGGAGATGGCGAGGCGCCGCCGCGCGCCGCGCAAACGATCGAGCGGCTGATGGCGGTCTTCCTCGGCCGTCCCGTCGCCGGCGGTTGGATCGATCATGTCGACGCGAACGGCGCCCCGATTGTCGATTTCATGCCGGCAAGCACGCTCTACCATGTCTTTCTCGCTGCGGCGGAGGCCGACCGCGTCTGGGGCCGGCAAGCAAAGGGCGAAAGGCTGAAGGCCGAGGGGCAATGAGCGGCGAGGCGATCCGGCAGGCGGTGATTCTGGTCGGCGGCAAGGGGACGAGGCTTGGCGCGATCACCCGCGCCGTACCGAAACCGATGCTGCCGATCGCCGGGGACAGGCCGTTCGTCGACTATCTTCTCGAGATGATCGAGCGCCACGGCTACCGGGACATCGTCCTGCTTGCCGGCCATCTCGGAGAGGCGCTGCAGGCGGCCTACGGCGGCCGCCGGATCGGCAAGGCCGTGGTGCGGGTCATGCGCGAACCGGTCCCGCTCGGCACCGCCGGCGCGTTGACGGTCGCGCGCGAAGCTCTCGATCCGCGCTTTCTCCTCATGAACGGAGACGCGTTTTTCGACATCAATCTGCGCGCCCTGGAAGAGGCCTCGCAAAGGTCCGGCGCCACGGCGACCGTGGCGCTGCGGACGGTCGCCGACGCCGCCCGCTACGGACGGGTGATCGAAGAGGACGGCAAGGTCACGGCGTTCCTGGAAAAGGATTCGAGCCGGCCAGGGCCAGGCGTCATCAACGGCGGGATCTATGTGCTGAAGCGCGAGATCCTGGATCTCGTTCGCGACCTGCCGTGTTCGCTTGAACAGCACGTCTTTCCCGCCCTGGTCGAACGCGGCGAGGTCGCGGGCCGCGAGTTCAAGGGCTACTTCCTCGATATCGGACTGCCCGAGACTCTCGAGCAGGGACATCTCGAGCTCCCCAGCGTGCGGGTGCGTCCCGCGGCTTTCCTCGACCGAAGTGCGCTCGTCGACTTCTCCGCTCGCGACCCTTGTGGGCCGGATGGATTTCGCTGGATGGCAGGGGCGGTCGAAGCCGTCCGCGCCCTCAACGATCGCGGCCATTACGTCTTCGTTGTCGGCGATTCGTCAGTACGCGCCGAGGCGCCGGGCGCTGTCGACGACGCCTGCCGACTGAACGCGGAAATCCAGGAACGCCTCGCGCCCCAGGGGGCCCACGTCGATCGGTTCCACGCTAAAGATCGAGAGCCGTTTTCGAGCGTGCTCGAAGAGGCCATCAACGATTGGCCGATCGTCGGTCAACGATCCGTCCTCGTCGGAGCGAGCAACGGCGAGGTCGAAGTCGCGCGGCGGGCCGGGCTTGCGGCGCATCTCTTTGACGGCGGCGATCTTGCGCGTCTCGTCCATTCGCTCTTGGCGCGAGCCGCCAAAGACTGAGGCGGGCCGCGGCGTCATTCGACCGTCGAATTGCGGTGGAGACCAAACCGCCCTAAGCCCTGACCACAAACACCATCACCATGAAGGCCGCGCTCCGATGAAAGCCCCGCGCCGATATTTCGATCCGCTCGCGATCGGGGCGCCGCGCCCGCTTCTCGAATTGCCGTTGAGGCTCGAGCGAATGATCCATTTCGTCCCGCCGCACAACGAAAAGGTGCGCGCGAAAGCGCCTGAGCTTGTTGGCCAGGTCGACGTCGTGCTCGGCAATCTCGAGGACGCCATTCCCGCCGAATCGAAGCAAGCAGCCCGAGAGGGCCTGATCGCAATGGCCAAGACAACCGATTTCGGCTCGACAGGCCTATGGGCGCGCGTCAACGCGCTCAATTCGCCCTGGTTCATCGACGATATGACCCGGCTCGTGGGCGAGATCGGCGACAAGCTCGACGTCGTGATGGCGCCGAAAATCGAAGGCGAATGGGACATTCATTTCATCGACCAATATCTCGCCCTGCTCGAGGCGCGCTACGGCCTCAAGCGGCCGATCCTCGTTCACGCGATTCTGGAAACCGCGCAAGGCGTCAACAATGTCGAGGCGATCGCCGCCGCTTCGCCGCGCATGCACGGGATGAGCCTCGGCCCGGCGGACCTTGCCGCATCGCGGGCGATGAAGACGACGCGCGTCGGCGGCGGCCATCCCGACTATCGGGTGCTTGCCGACGCGGTCGAACCCCATGCCGAGCGCGTGAGCTTCCAGCAAGATCCATGGCATTACACGATCGCGCGCATGGTCGACGCGTGCGCGGCGAATGGCATCAAGCCGTTTTATGGGCCGTTCGGCGATTTCTCCGACCCAGCCGCTTGCGAAGCCCAATTCCGCAACGCCTTCCTGCTCGGCTGCGTCGGCGCCTGGACCCTGCATCCGAGCCAGATCGCGATCGCCAAGAGGGTGTTCTCGCCGGATCCGGCCGAAGTCGCCTTCGCGCGCAAGATCCTGGCGGCGATGCCGGACGGGTCGGGCGCGGTGATGATCGACGGCAAGATGCAGGACGACGCGACCTGGAAGCAGGCGCGCGTCATCGTCGATCTCGCCCGGCAGGTGGCGGCGAAGGACGCCGACTACGCGGCGCTCTATCGGTTTTGACCGCTCCGACAGCGGCTCGCGCCGACGCTTTCGGCCCGCTTCTTGCTTCGAGAACAGGTGCGGGTGGAGTCACAAGATCCTTGGGAATGGGGGATTTCGGGTCGCGTCCGAGTTCCTGTTTCGACGCGATGCGGTATAACTGGCGGATGATGGCAAAGGAGCCTTGAGGCTATGCAAAGTCGCGACGCGAAATTCGGGATCGGACAGGTCGTCAAACACCGGTTCTACCCATTCCGTGGTGTGATCTTCGACGTCGATCCGATCTTCTCCAACACTGAGGAATGGTGGCATTCGATCCCGGCCGAGGTTCGTCCGGCCAAGGAGCAGCCGTTCTATCACCTCTACGCTGAAAACGCGGACAGCCAGTACGTCGCTTACGTCTCCGAGCAGAACCTGATGTCGGACGAGTCCGGAGAGCCGGTTCGTCACCCTCAGGTCAACGAGACGTTCGAGCGGACCGAGGACGGACGATACTGCGTCCGCGGCCGATCGCACCTGAGCTGAAACCGTCGTCGCCCCGCCTCCCGCCGGCGCGAGAGGCGTGACGGGCGATCTACTTCGCCGGAGCGGCGGGCGCGGCAGGCGCCATTGCCGCAGGGGCCGGCGCCGCGTTCGCGGCCGGGGCGTTGGCGCTGTTCTGTTGCTGTTGCTCGAGCATTTTGCGCTGCTCTTCCGCCTTCTTCTGCAGCTGCTGCTGCAACTCCTGGCGCTGCTGTTCCAAAACCTTGGGATCGGTCGGCTTGCCGTCGAAGGCAGGACCCAGATCCTTCAGCGGAATGTTGAACGTCAATTCGTGCCCCGAAACGTCGCCGCCGGGAACGCGCATGACGACGCTCATTGTCGTCCCCTTCTTCATCGCTTCAAGCGTCTTGGGGCTGATCTCGATTTCGGCCGAGCAGGCGTTCTGGAAGCACATGTCGTACCTGCCCTCGATCGGCTCGTTCTTATCGATCACGACGCGGAAGCCCGGCTTCAGCATCATGCCGATCGGCAACATCAGAAGCCTGAGCTTGCGTTTCTCCTCCCCGGCCATCTCGAAGAGGTTGATGCTGATCATCGGCGGCTGATCGGCCGAGGTGGAGAAGTCGCGCATGGTGGCGCAGGCGTCCTTGCCGGTGGTCGGCTCCTTGGCGCAGAATTTTGCCCATTGCGGCTCGGGCGACACGAGGTCGACCTTCGCCGGGGGGGCCGGTTGCTGGGGCTGGCCCGGTTGCAGCGGCAGGCCTGGCGCTCCCGGAGGGGCGGGCTTTGCCGGCTGCGTTTGCGCCACCGCCGCGCCGGCCCCAAGCGCGAGGCTCAATGCGAGCGCCGCGGCGCCCGAGCGCATGACTTGAAATCTCATCAATCGTCCTTTCGAACCGTAAGCGTAATCTTGCGGCGCTTCGCCTCGCGCCCGATCAGCGTCAACTTCCCGCCCGGGATCGACATCTGCGACACTTCGGGCGACATTGTGACACGGAGCGCGCCTGGGACGCGCCGCAGTGTTCGGCGCGCCCTCTTTCCACATTCGAGGCGACATTCCAATAAAAATTTCGTCGCTGTGAACCAGCGCCGGGCGCCGATTCCCGGCTGGCGAAGCGAAAGACGCCGATCTCGGGGCTTGCAACACGGTCCGGCGACGGCTCGCCAACCCCCGAATCAGGGCGTCCAGCGGCTTTCCAACGCGCCAAGGATGAGCCTCGAATTGCGAATCAGCCGGCCGCCGATGATAGAAGTGCGGCCATGATCGGCCGCACGATTCGCTCCGCCTTTTGCGCCGTGCTCGGAATCGCCCTCTGCGCGGCGGCGCCTGCGGGCGTTGTCGGCCCGCCGATGGGCGCGATCGCGATGCACGGCGAGCCGGCGCTGCCCCCAGACTTCGATCACCTGCCCTATGTCAATCCCGATGCGCCCAAGGGCGGCCGGCTCGATCTCGCCTACCTTGGCGCCTTCGACAGCCTGAACCCTTATAATGTCAAGGCCTTATCGACCGCGCAGGGCCTCATCGGCAATGTATATCAGTCGCTGATGGCGCGCTCGGCCGACGAGCCGTTCACCCTCTACGGGCTGATCGCCAAAAGCCTCGAAACCGACGAGGCGCGGGACCGGGTGATCTTCCACCTCAATCCGGCCGCCCGGTTCTCGGATGGAACGCCGATCACCTCGGCCGACGTCGTCTTCACCTTCAACCTCCTCAAGGCCAAGGGCCGGCCGCAGCAGCGGGCCGCCTTCGGGCTGGTCAAAGCGATCGACGCGCCCGACGACTGGACCGTGCGCTATGATCTTTCGGGCGCCAACGACCGCGAGCTGCCGCTGACGCTAGCGATCATGCCGGTGCTGTCGCGCGCCCACACCGACGCCGAGAATTTCGAGGACCAGACCCTGCAGATTCCGGTCGGCTCGGGCCCCTATCGGGTTAAGGAGGTCAAGCCCGGCGAGCGCCTGGTGCTCGAGCGCGACCCCAACTACTGGGCGAAAGACCTGCCGATTTCGCGCGGCCTCTACAATTTCGACGTCATCCGGATCGATTATTACCGCGACGCGACGGCGATGTTCGAAGCGTTCAAAGCCGGGCTGATCGATTACCGGGTCGAGGACGACACCAACCGGTGGCGGACCGGGTATGATTTTCCCGCCGCCAGGGATGGGCGCATCGTCAGGGCCGCCATTCCGAGCCGGCTGCCGAAGGGCGTCTCCGGCTTCGCTTTCAACCTGCGCCGGGCGCCGTTCGCCGATGTGCGGGTGCGCGAGGCGCTGGCGTCGATGTTCGACTTCGAGTGGATCAACGCCAATCTTTTCGCCGGCGCCTACAAACGTTCCGAGGGGTTTTTCGACGACAGCGAGCTGTCGTCGATCGGCCGTCCGGCTTCCGCGCGCGAGCGCGAGCTGCTCGCGCCCTTTCCGGGCGCGGTGCGCGACGACGTGATGGAGGGGCGATGGCGCGCCCCGGTCTCCGACGGCTCGGGCGGCGACCGCACGATCGCGCGGCATGCGATCGACGAACTCGAGCGCGCCGGCTACGTGCTGCGCGACGGCCGTCTCGTCGACGCGCATGGCGCGCCGCTCGCGTTCGAGATCCTGGTCAAGAACCGCGACGAGGAGCGCCTCGCGCTTGCTTATGCGCGAAATCTCGCCCGGATCGGCGTCGCCGCCAACGTGCGGCTGGTCGACGAAGTGCAATTCCAGCGCCGGCGCACCAGCTTCGATTTCGACGTGATGATCGGGACCTGGGTCGCCTCGCCGTCGCCGGGCAACGAGCAGCGCGGGCGCTGGAGCTCGGCCGCCGCCAACGCCGAGGGCGCCTACAATATCTGCGGCGTCGCCTCGCCGGCGATCGACGCGATGATCGCGGCGATCCTGGCGGCCGAAAGCAGCCGGGACTTCATCGNNAAGCAGCGAGGACTTCATCGCCGCGGTGCGGGCGCTCGATCGCCTGCTCATCTCCGGCTTCTATATCGCGCCGCTCTATTACGCGCCTGAGCAATGGATCGCCTACTCGGCCAAGCTCGGCCGGCCGGATGAAACGCCGCTATTCGGCGTCGAGCTTTCGACTTGGTGGCGGCGCGAGAACTAACCGCGTCCGCTTGCGCGACGAAAGCTTGCGCCTGGTCGAGCAAACAATGGCGCGTCGCGGACCTGCCCGGGCCTCTTCGCGTTTCTTGAATTAATCGNNTGGCGGGAATGGACAGTCGGGACGTTCTGGCGGCTTTGCGGGCCGATGGCTGGGAGCAGGTCACCCAAAAGGGAAGCCACGTCCAGCTCAAGCACCCGGTCAAGAGCGGCCGAGTCACCGTTCCACATCCACGCCGCGACCTGCCGATCGGGACGCTGAAGAGCATCGAAAAGCAGGCCGGGATCGTTCTGAGGTAGAGCATGCGCCAGTATATTGCCTTGATCCATAAGGATGCCGGCAGCGACTACGGCGTTTCCTTCCCGGACCTTCCGGGGAGTGTCACGGCGGGAGTCGACCTCGACGACGCAATGCGGATGGCCGAGGAGGCGTTGGCCCTGCATTTAACGGGTATGGCGGAGGATGGGGAGCTGATTCCGGAGCCCTCCTCGCTGGAGACCATCATGGCGGACCGGGAGAACCGCGACGCGGTGGCCGTCCTCGTAAAGGCGCCCCCTCCGCCCGCCGAGGCCGTTGAGGCCAACCTGGCGCTTTCCCAATACGAGCTCGAGCAGATCGACAAGTTCGCCGCCGAGCACGGTTATACGCTGCCCAGCCTTCTGCGCGCAGCGAAAACAGCCATTGACGCGGGAGCCACGCCACCGCTTGAAAGCACGGATTAGGTTCGCTGCCTTACCCTGAGGATTACCTCGACCTGATGGCGGCGCGAGCCGTGAGCCGCCCGGCGCGGGC
>PLUH01000322.1:303-5692 GCA_003164825.1 Hyphomicrobiales bacterium | reverse complement strand
ATCCGCGGACCCTGGCCGGCGCCATCCTGCTGCGGGCCACGACGCCGCTGGCCGAACCGCCGCGGCCCGATCTTTCCGGCATTCCGGTCATGATCCTGTCGGGACTGAACGATCCCGTCATTCCCCGTTCCGGCGCCGAGAAGCTGGCTCAGGCGCTGGCCAGCGCCGGGGCGCGGGTCGAACGCGTCGAGCTGCCCGTCGGCCATGGCCTGACGCAGGCCGACGTCGCGCACGCCAAAGCATTCTTCGCGCGGGAAGCGGCGCACGGGTAAGCCGCCTATCAGCGCCGCGGCGCATCCGGGGGCCTGGCGGCGGGCCTCACAACGTCTTGTCGACGAATCTGACGATTCCGGTCATGACGGTCGAAGCCGCCTGATCCATCGCGGCGGCGACGGCCGCGGGGTCGGTTGACGCAAGCGGCTCGCGCAGGGTGAAAATCTGGTCCGCCCTGATCCGCCCGCTCCCAAGCGAGACGATCCAGGCGGCGATGTCGACATGGACTTCTTTCGTCTGGGCGTCGAGCTCGAAGGCGCGAATGTCGAGATCGATCTCGTAGTCCGCGTTCGCCGCCGGGCCGTCGATCCAACGGGCGAGCCCGGCGTTCTGGAAACTCTGCGCCAGCCGCGTGCGGAAGAGCGCCGGCAGCGATTCCGACCAGCGGGCGCCCTCAAGGATGGCCAGCGTGTCCGAATCGCGCACGAGGATGCGATCGCTGTCGAGATTGGCCGTCGCGGTCGGTTGGCCGACCCGGATTTGCGCCCTCAACCCGCGCGCCGGCGGCGGCGTCGCGGCGGCAAGATCGAACATCGTCGGCGGCGGTCCGCTCGCGCATGCCGCAACAGCCAGCGCGACAGCGCCGACAGCGGCGAATTTCGATCGGCCCCAGAATCCGCCCCCTGCCCGCCCCATCATTGCCCGCCGTGATATTCTGGCAGCGACGGCTTCGAGCCGAAAATGAGCTGATTCGGATTGCGCTCGAACGACCGCACCGCGCTGTCAATGTCGCTGACCGTTCGACGCCCCTCGACGGCGAGCGCCTCATATTCCCGCAAGCCCGAATTGACGAACCGGCTGAGGCCGCCGCCGATGTCCTTCACTTTTGCGTCGGTGTCGTCGGCGAGNNTCGGCCGAATTGTTGAGCTTGCCGGAGAGCTCGCCGAAATTCTTGAGCGTCAAGTCGATGTTGCCCCTGTTCTCCCGCACTGTCGCCACGACGTCGTTGACCTGGTCGACGATGCCGGCGATCTTCTGCGAATCGAGCGCTTTCATGAACTGATCGACATCCATGAGGGCGATGTCGAGACGCTTGGCCGAATCGTTGAGGTGATTGGCGAGCGCGGCGCCGTCGCGCACCAGACTCTTGAAATTGTCCGAGCTCGCCGCGAGCGACTGGCTGAACGTCTGAACATTGCCGACGACGTCGCGGACCTTGTCCGGGTCGACCGCCGCGATCAGGCGATTGGCGTTCTCGGACAGGGTCTGGATTTGCGCCACCACGGGCTGCACCGTCTTGCTGATCTCGGCCAGGTTCTTGAGCGTCACGTCGACGTTAGGCGCGTTGTCGGCGAGGGTCTTGGCGAAGACGTCGGCGCTCTGAAGCGTCGAGTGGATCGAATCGGAATTGTCGGCGAGGAGCTTGTCGGCGCGATCGACGACCGAGACGCCTTTCGCCGACAGGCTCTGGACGTTGTCGACGATCGCGCGGACCTCGGCGGGATCGATCGCTTGGACCACCCGGTCGGCGTCGTCGGACAGGGTTTGCAGGCGCGCGGCGAGCGGCCCGATCTGCTTGCCGAGTTCGCCCACGCTCTTCAGCGCCGCGTCGATTCCGGGCGCGTTATCGGCCAGCGCCTTGGAGAACACATCGACATTCTCGATCGCCGAATGGATCGGCGCAGAATTGTCGGTAATGACCTTCTCGGCGTCGTCCAGAACGGCAGTCGCCCTGATGGAAAGGGCGCCGACGTTGTCGAGAATCTCCTGTAGCTGCATCGACTGCTCGGCGTAGATGATCGCCCCCTGACCATTCTCGCCAACCAGCGGCGCCCCGGGCGTTGACCCGCCAAGCAGGGCGACCGCGGCAGCGCCGGTGATTCCCGCAGTCTCGAGCCGCGCCTTGGTGTTCCGGTCGATCGGGGCGTCTGCGCTGACGTCGATGTCGGCTACGACCTGGTGGGGATCGCTCCTGGAGAACGTGAGATGCGTGACCTCGCCGACCTTGATGCCGTTGAAGTTGACATTGGCGCCGTTCGAAAGACCGGAGACCGACCCGTTGAAAACGACTTGGAAAGTCCGGTGGCCGCCCGGCGTCGTGTAGCCTGCGATCCACATGACAAACAGAAAGGCGCCGACGACCGCCGCCATTGTGAAGGCGCCGATCACGACATAGTTGGCCCGCGTCTCCATTCTGGTCAGCGCCCCACGTTCTTCGACCGGTCGTCCCCGGCCGTCATGGCGGGCCGCTCCGCTCCCGCCGAGAGGCGGATCACGCCCCTCTTACCGTGGAAATAGGATTTGAGCCATGGGTCGTCGGAAACCAAGAGCTCGGTGATCGGACCGGCCGCGATAACCTTCTTATGCCCGAGCACCGCGACCCGGTCGCAGATCGCGAACAGGCTATCGAGATCGTGGGTGACCATGAACACTGTCAGGCCCAACGTCTTCTGCAGCGTGCCGATGAGATCGTCGAAATCGCCGGCCGAGATTGGATCGAGCCCCGAGGTCGGCTCGTCGAGGAACACGATCTCCGGGTCGAGCGCGAGCGCCCTCGCCAAGGAAACGCGCTTCGTCATCCCGCCTGACAGCTCCGATGGCAACTTGTCGGCCGTGTCCGGGGGCAAGCCGACGAGCGCGAGCTTCTGCGCCGCCAGACCGTCGAGCGTTGACTGCGATAGGTGCAGATGCTCACGCATCGGAGCCTGGATGTTCTGCCGCACCGTCAGGCTGGAGAACAGCGCCCCCTCCTGGAACAGCACGCCCCATCGCTCGCCGACCTCCAGATGCTCGCGCGGCGTCAACTTGTCGATATTGTGGCCGAAGACCTCGATGGTTCCCGCTTGTTTGTGGATGAGCCCCAGGATTGTCCGGGTCAGCACCGACTTGCCGGCGCCGGAAGCGCCGACAAAACCGAGCACCTCGCCGCGATAAAGATCGAGATCGAGCCCGTCCATCACCAGGTGGTCGCCGAAGCCGACCTTGAGGCCGCGCACGCTGATGATGACTTCACCCGGCCGCGGGCTGGCGATGGGGGCGCCGTCGCTCAATAGCTCACCGCGGCGAAGAACATCGCAAACAGCCCATCCATGACGATGACCATGAAGATCGACTTGACCACCGATGAGGTGACGCAGCGCCCGAGCGACTCGGCCGAGCCGCGCACCTCCATGCCTTCGGTCGAAGCGATCAGGCCGATCACCACCGCCATGAACGGCGCCTTGATGAGGCCGACCATGAAAGTATTAATGCCTATGGCGTTCTGGAGCCGCAATAGAAAGCTTTGCGGCGTTACGCCGGCGTAGAGCCAACTGACAATAAGACCACCCCCGACCTGCGCCATATCGGCGAGGAAGGTCAAGATCGGCAGGGCGATCACCAACGCCACCAGCCGAGGGATGATCAGCACTTCAAGCGGATCAAGCGCCATCACCTTGAGGGCGTCGATCTCCTCGCGCATTTTCATCGAGCCGATCTCGGCGGTTATCGCCGATCCGGTGCGCCCCGCGATCATGATCGAGGTCATCAGCACGCCGAGCTCGCGCAAACCGAGGACTCCGACCAAATCGACCGCATAGGTCGAGGCGCCGAAGCGGGCGAGCTGGAAAATGCCCTGCTGGGTGACGATCGCCCCGACCAGAAAGTTGATCAGCATGATGATCGGCACGCTGCGCAGACCGAACATCTCGAGGTGATGGACCATGGAGGTCCAGCGCCAGCGCCACGGCTTCGGCGCGAGGCGCAAGAACATAACGACGATTTCGCCGAGATAGTCGACAATGTCGATGAAATCGACACCCGAGTCATGCACCGTCTCGCCGACCGCCGAGAGCAGCGCGATTCCATGCGGCGGGGGAACGCGCGTGGGCGCCTCCGGCCGATGATAGCCGGCGTCCTGGAGCAGGGTGGCGTACTCCGACCGCGCGCCGCGATAGGTAGCGGTCGCCCCGGCGGCCGTCAGTTCCACGCGAGCTCGATCGATGAACCAGGCGCCGGCAGTGTCCATGCGCTGAAGCGCAGAAAGATCGAGGATCACCCGTTTCGCATCGTTGTCCGGCGCGATGAGCGAGGCCCCGGCCGCCTCGAGATCGCGCCCGGAGGCGACGGTCCAAGTTCCGCCGAGCGCCAGGACGACGCTGTCCTGGGCGGCCTCACGAGTTACGGACGGCGTCGTGGTCACCAAACGCTCCGGCCAGAAAGGGCGCTCTTATCGCGTGACCTGGCGCCTTGTCGAGCCGACACGGCGGCGTCACTCGGGCGGGGGATCAGGGCAACAACAAACCAAGTACGAATCGGAGACCCCGCCACAGGGACTCAGATTCGCGAACAAAGCGAGTCCAATCTTTGTGCAGACAGGCGCACGGGCCTCACGATCGTGCTTCGTCGTCTCCCCGTTCCTTTCCCGCCCCGGCTGGAAGCGATCTATAGTTCGCTGCGGACGCAAAGCGTCAGCGAATCAGTCACTTGCCGAATCGCCGACCGCCACCGAGCTTTGTCGCACGCGCCGGGTGTCGTCAAGTCTGGTTGCTGAAACCTTGCCTCCCCTCGAGTCTCCCTGGCCCAATCCGGGACCAGGGCGAAGGGACCGGGGACAAACAGGGTCAGAATCAGCGACGCGGCGCTTCACCCGATTCGGCGCACGAAAAGCAACGGCAATCGGACGCTGGCTGAAGCCGAGTCAAATCATGGCGCCCAAAGGGTTAAGACGGCGGCGCGTCTCAATCCATCATCGCCGCCTTGAGGATGCAGACCATGGTCGCGTGCGCCGGCTTCTCGCTCCGGTTCTTGATGCGATGGGGCATATCGCAGCGGTAGCGCAGGGTCTCGCCGGCGCATACTTTCGCCGACGATCCGCCGACCTCGACCTCGAGTTCACCCTCGACTGCCGACAAACACTCGACCGAGCCGCGAAGATGGGCGGTCGATTCGAGCACGCCGCCCGGATCGGCCTGAAAATCATACCATTGCAGCCAGTCGACGGTCTTCAGCCAGCCGATCACCGCGAGCCGGCAGAGTCCGTCATCGGAGACGAAGATCGGCGTCGTCCCGCGGCGCAAATGTTCGATGAACGGCCCCTCTTCAGCGCCCTGGAGCATCGATTCGATCGATGCGTCGAGCGCATGGGCGAGCCGCCAGATGGTCGTCAGCGTCGGGTTGGTCTCGTTGCGCTCGATCT
>PLUH01000322.1:0-193 GCA_003164825.1 Hyphomicrobiales bacterium | reverse complement strand
ACCGCGTTGACAAATGTCGTTCGCGGGTCACTCTGCCTTGTGCGCAAACATGTCAGCGTTCGACTGGCATTGCAGAAAATCACGAGGAACCCCAGGAGATTCGTCATGAAATTTCGTGTCGCGTCGGGGGTCGCACTCACCGCCTTGATCGTCGGGCTGGGCAGAGCGCGAGCCGATGAGAATTTGCAGACGC
>PLUH01000262.1:6627-22353 GCA_003164825.1 Hyphomicrobiales bacterium | reverse complement strand
TTTTGAATGGAGATGCCGTTAAGAGTCTGCGCCTCGATATCCCTGATGCCGTTGACGCTGGTCGAGATTGAATATTGGCTGTAGGTGGTGACCCGCTGCTCCATCTCCGGAGTCGAAAGGCCCGTTTCTTGCCAAATCACCGTCACGACGGGGATGTTGATCTCGGGAAAAATGTCGGTTGGCATGGACAGAATGGCCGACACGCCGAGCACCAGGATCAGCGCCGCCAACACGAAGAACGTGTGCGGAAACTTCAGCGCAAAGCGGACAATCCCCATGACGCTTCTCTCGCTTTGTCGTCAAGCTCCGCAGCTGACCGCTTTGCGATCAGGCGGATGGCTTGCTCGTGACCGGGCGGCGCACCACGTATTCGATATCGCCGCGGCCAATACCGATATCGCTCAGCTCGTGGTCAGAAAGCTGAGACAACTCGCGCATCGCCTCGCGATGTCGGCGCCAAGCCTTCAGCTTTTCAGAAATCATCCTAAGGGAGATCACTTTCCTATTCCTTCTCGTGTTTTGGCAGGCTATCCGCCTGCTGCGCTGCGACATGATGGCTTCGCGCAGGAAGCAGTAGGTTCGGATTGGAGAGCCAGACATGCATTTTTCGCATTGCCGGTCTCCATCAAATGACAACAGCGGATTCCAGGCCGATTCGAAAATTGCCAGAATCATTGCTATTCGGGCAATTTCGTCGTGATCGGCCTCCCAGCGGTGAAAGCCAGAGATATTGTCGCGGGTATACCTCATGGCTGTGTTGCGACGCGGCGCCGAAGACCCAAAGTCGTGACGAGTCGACACTCGGGCGGCGCTGAGGCCGTGCTCGAAGCGGACAATTCCCATGACACTCTCCCGCTCGGTTGGTAGGCCGGCCGATCGGACCGGCGTCAGCTCAAAGGCCGGCGCCGTCGTGCTTGACCGCGCGGGTCGCCACCTCGTCGATCACCGACACAAGCTCGGCCGGCGCCACCATGGGCGTGCAGGCCTTATTGTCGTCGATGAAGAAGACGATCCCTCCGGGATTGCCGTCGAACCGCGCCAGGACCGCGTGATCGCCGTAGGGCAGCCCGGGCGGCGTCTCGGGGTTCATCACGTAGATCCCGCGGAGGAATTCCCATTGGGCGTCGTTGAGCACGGTCCAGCTGCCATGACGCGCGGCCACCACCGCCTTCGGCGCCGAGACATCGACGCACATCGGGTGGACGTCGTCTGCGGCGAGCGCCGCCCGCGAAAAAGCAACAAGGCCAACCACAAGTGCGAGACGTTTGCCCTTTGACATCACGAACTCCTCAATTTGCATGTCGAGCACGGTCTGCCAAAGCCGCCGCGCCGGGTTGATCGAGAGCCATGCGCTCATCGGGAAAAATGAAGGACGCAGCGGCGCGCGAACGGTCCCACGCTGTTCGATCGTTCGGGGCGCTGTCGCCGGCGGCGTGACGAGCCGGTTCAAGCGCAATCGTGACCGCCGCGACGAGAACAACCGCAGCAAGAACGATCGAACGGATCAACTGGCCGGTGTTCAACACCCGCCTCGCGCCCATCCCGATGCGAACGGGGTTCGCCCGCCAGGCAGCGCCCTCTATGTCAGATCGCATGCAAGCCTCCGCTCTTGACGAGGTCCGCCTCGGCCGCTCGACCACCGCATTTTGCGATTCGAATTTGAGCGACCCACATCCAAGCCCGCATCGGCGCAGCGGCGCGGGCGATGTGCTCATCAACCACTTGCGAAGGTACTCCCGCGCTGGGACCGGGCGCGATTAGACCCTGGTAAAGGCCGATGACCATAAAGTCCGGCGGCCCCTACGAGGGTTTGGGAGCGCCTATACCTTGGCGCCATAGCCTTGAGCGCTGGCTCGCCTTATCAACAACGCCAGCGTCGCCAATCGGAGCCGGCGTTGCCCGACAGCGTGCCGTGCTCTGAGGTGATGTGTCTTCGGGGGAGGGCTTGCCTTGAAGCTTCACCGGCGGGAGCTGCTCGGGAGCGCGGCGTTTCTGCTCATGGCGGGAACACGATATGCCAGCGCGCAATCGCTGCCATGGCGGCCGGACGCGGGATCGCCGCCTACGTTCATCAAAGGACCGTGGCTCTTCTTCGACGCCGGCGAGGCCTCGGCGGTGGAAGCGCTGGTCGATCGCCTCATCCCGCCCGATCCCGACACGCCCGGCGGCAAGGACGCCGGATGCGCGGTCTACATCGATCGGCAGCTCGCCGGCCCGTACGGGCGCCAGGCCGGTCTCTATGTGAGCCCTCCGTTCATCAAGGGAACGAAGGAGCAAGGCCCGCAAGACGAAGACGGTCCAGCAGTGCGATTCCGCAAGGCGCTGGCGGCGCTCGACCAATATTGCAAGACCCAAAAAGGCGAAGCCTTCGCTTCGCTCAGCGATGCGGACAAGGACGCAATCATCGGCGACATCGAGGACGGCGCCGCCAAACTGGACGGCGTCGACGGTGAGGCGTTCTTCGCGCTGCTCCTGAAAAACACGCAGGAGGGATTTTTCGCTGACCCGATCTACGGCGGCAATCGCGATATGTGCGCGTGGCGCATGATCGGCTTTCCCGGCGCCCGTTACGATTACCGTGACTGGGTGCAACGTCACAACGAGCGCTATCCCCATCCGCCCGTCAGCTTCATGGGACGGGCGGATTGGAATGGGCGCAAGACCTGAAGGCCGACCCGATGGCGCGTAAGCTACCCAAAAAGGATGTGGCTATCATCGGCCTCGGCTGGACCGGGTCGATCCTCGNNACCGACGAAGGTCTCGACGTGGTTGCGATCGAGCGCGGGCCATGGCGCGACGCGCCGACCGATTATCCGACAACCTTCGACCAGGACGAACTGCGCTATCGCATCCGGCATGAGCTTTTTCTGCGCCCGGCGCAGCTCACGTTTACCTTTCGCAACAAAATGAGCGAGCAAGCGCTGCCGATACGCTCTTGGGGCGCGTTCATGCCGATGAACGGCGTCGGTGGCGGCGGCGTCCACTGGAACGCAGAGACATTTCGCTTCCTGCCGTCCGATTTCGTCGTCAAGACGNNACGCAGAAATATGGCGCGAATTTTCTGCCCGCGGACATGACGATCCAGGACTTTGGCGTCACCTACGACGATCTCGAGCCGCACTACGACCAATTCGAATATCTTTGCGGGACGTCTGGAGCCGCGGGCAATCTGAAAGGACAAATCCTCGAGGGCGGCAATCCGTTCGAGGGGCCGCGCTCGCGGCCATACCCCAATCCGCCACAGGCGCAGCCGTTCAGCCACACCCTGTTCGCCAAGGCCGCACGCGAGCTCGGCTACAAACCGTTTCCGCAGCCCTCCGGCAACATGTCGCAGGCCTATGTGAACCCGCTCGGCGTCCGGCTCGGCCCCTGCACCTATTGCGGCTTCTGCGAATGGTTCGGCTGCGGCAACTATTCCAAGGCCAGCCCGCAGACGACCATTCTTCCCGTTCTGGTGCGGAAATCGAACTTCAGCTACCGCACTGAGTGCGAGGTGACGCGCATCAATGTCGACGGCTCCGGCAAGCGGGCGACCGGCGTCACCTTCGTCGATACCAGCGGCGAGGAGTGGGAACAGCCGGCCGACCTCGTGATCCTCGCCGCGTTCACCGTCTTCAACGTTCAGCTCCTGCTCATGTCAGGCATTGGCAAACCCTACGATCCGGTCGCCAATCAAGGGGTGATCGGCCGCAACTTCACCCACCAGACGATCTCCGACGCGATCGGATTTTTCGACAAGGAGAAATTCAACTTCAATCCGTTCATCGCCTCCGGCTCGATCGGCATGATCATCGACGAGTTTAACGGCGACAATTTCGATCATGGGCCCTTGGGCTTCGTCGGCGGCGGATACATGGGGCAGGTGCAAACGGGCGGGCGTCCGATTCAAACGACTCACGTTCCGCCCGGCACGCCCCGCTGGGGGGCAAAGTGGAAGAGCGCGGTGCGGGACAATTATCTGAGCACGGTAACGCCTGGCACCGGCGTGCATGGGAGCTTTTACTCTTATCGCGACGTCTATCTCGACCTCGACCCGCTCTATCGCGACCGGTTCGGCCGTCCGCTGATGCGGATGACGATCGACTTTCACGACAACGAGCTGAAGCAGAACGCGTATCTCACCGACAAGTTCGCCGAGATCATCAAGGCGATGGGCGCGAACCAGGTCGTCAAGCAAACCCGTACGGGACACTACGACGTCACCGATTACCAGACGACGCATCTCTGCGGCGGCGCCATCATGGGGACCGACCCCACGACCAGCGCGCTCAACCGCTACCTGCAAATGTGGGACGTGCCAAACCTCTTCGTCATGGGGGCGAGCGCGTTCCCGCAAAACGCGGGCTATAATCCGACCGGCACGGTTGGAGCGCTCGCCTACTGGTCGGCCGAGGCGATCAGGACCCAGTACCTCAAAAACCCGGGACCGCTCGTCCATGCCTAAAGGATTCGCTTGCCGGAACACGGCCGTCGCGGTCGCCTCATTGGTCGTCGCGTCGAGCCTGATCGCGGCCGGCCGGGCGCAGACAAACCAATACGGGACGAGCCTGGACCCGCAGAACTTCACCCAGATTGAGCAGGGAAGGTACCTGGCGGTCGCCGGCGACTGCGCGAGCTGTCACACCGTGCCTGGCTCGGGCCAACCTTTCGCCGGCGGCCGGCCGATCGAGACGCCGTTCGGCGTGGTTGTCGGAGCCAATATCACCCCCGACCGCGAAACCGGGATCGGCGCGTGGAGCGACGAGCTTTTCTTGAGCGCGCTGCGCGAGGGCAAGGGGCATGGAGGCTTGCTGCTCTACCCCGCCATGCCTTATCCCTATTATACCAAGGTGACCGAACGCGACGCGCTCGCGATTCGCGCTTACCTCAATACGGTGACGCCGGTCCACAATGCCGTCGTCTCCAACAAGCTGCCTTTTCCTTTCGACGTTCGTGAGGAAATGACGGTCTGGAACTCTCTCTATTTCAAGAGCGGCGAATTCGAGCCGGACCCGAAGAAATCCGCCGAGTGGAATCGCGGGGCCTATATTGTCGAGGGTCTGGGGCACTGCGGCGCCTGCCATACGCCCAAGTCGACGCTTGGCGGCGACGACAACACTCACGCTCTCCAGGGCTACGCGCTACAGGGATGGTTTGCGCCCAACATCACCAATGATAGCGAGCGAGGGCTTGGCGGGTGGAGCATCGCCGATATCGTGTCCTATCTGAAGACTGGCCATAACCCGGCAACCGCCTCGACGGGAATCATGGCCGAGGAAATAACGCTGTCGAGCTCGCAGATGACCGACGCCGATCTCACGGCCATCGCCACTTACCTCAAGAGCTTGCCGGGCCAGACAGGCGCCGCACCCGCCCCGGCTTCCGCGCCCGAGGCGGTGGCCGCCGGAGGCGCGATCTACGCCGACGAGTGCTCCGCCTGCCACGGCCCGGACGGCAAAGGCGTCCCCTATCTATTCCCGTCGTTGGCCGGATCTCCGAACGTCCGCTCGGCCGATCCGGCGAGCCTCGTCCGCGTTCTTCTCGAAGGCGCACGCAGCGTTGCGACCACTGGCGAGCCGACCGGCCCCGGCATGCCCTCGTTCGCATGGAAGCTGAACGACGATCAGGCCGCCGCGGTCCTGACCTACATTCGCAACTCCTGGGGTTCGTCCGCGCCGGCCGTCGACCCGCATCAAGTCAGTCAGGCCCGCGCCTCGATGGCGCGGATGGGTCAATAGCGAACACTCATCGTCTGCGGGCGGCTTCGCTGACGCAACGATCGAGGTCGCGGAGATCGCGGCGCATCTGCTCAAGCCCGAACCCGAGGGTGAAAAGGCGTTCCGCGGCGTCGACCGGCAAACGGAGCGTCAGGCCCTCGTCGCGAACCGCAGTGATGGTCTGTGCGCAATCGGCGAAGGCGGCTTCGGCGGCCTCGAGCGACGAGGGGCCGCGCCGAGCGGCCAGCGCGTCCGCGCTTTGGCGCAGGTGATCGGCTACGCACTCTGCAATGCGCAACAGCAGCGGTCCGAACCGCGAATGAATTGCGTCGGGAAGCGGCTCGGCGGCGGCGCGTCCGAGCATGACGAAGTCGTGACGAAGCCTGAGCAGCGTCCTGAGCAACGGTCCTAGGTCGGGGTCGGCCGCGAGTAGGCTTATCCGCTCGTGCCTGGCCTCGGCGGCGATCGACTGCGTCTGCCCCACGGCCTCGCCGAAGGCATCCTGGATCCGCCCGATCGACCCCGAATCGAGAGGCCGCAGAAACCCCTCAAAGAGCTGCGGCAGCGACTTCGCCATCAGTTCGAGCGCGCGCGCCGCGGCCTCGATCGCCAGGGCATGGGCGCGGGCGGGGAAGACCAGAAGCGACACGACGACCGCGGTGACGCCTCCGACGACGACCTCGAGCACGCGGTCGATGGCGGATTCAATCGGGCCCACGTGGGCGAGTCCGGGAACCAAGAGCACCAACGCGCCGGTAAAGGGCGCGGCGCTGAAGCTCGGCATGATCGCTCCGAGCAACGCCAGAGGCGCGACGGCGATCACGAGGACGCCAGCGAGCGAGACGTCATTGGCGTGGGGAATCAGCACCGAGACGGCGCCGGCGTAGATAGCGCCGCCGACCGTGCCGACAAGGTAGTCCACCGTCGCCTTTACCGACCTCCCAAAGGTGACCTGGGTCAGGATCACCGCGGTCAGCACCGTCCACAGCGGCAGAGGCACGTAGAGAAGATGCGACAGCCCGTAGGCCACGACGGCGGCGATCGTCACCCTGACCGCGAGCCCCAATTGCGCCCGGTGTTCCAGAACTTTCGTCCGGAGGGATTTCCATGGGATCGGGGCGCTGCTCATTGCGAGCTCCAGACGCGAAGGCCTCCGGCGGGAAGCCGGCCAAGAACGCTTCCTCCGCAGGAATTAGAAAGCCGCTGTGGCCGGGTCGGGACCGATCCGGCCATCGGGCGAATCAAGCTTTTCGATGCGCCGCATGTCGTCGTCGTCGAGCCGAAAGTCGAGCGCGGCGATGTTCTCCTTCAGCCGCTCGAGGCGCACCGTTTTCGGAATCGCGATCAGGCCGCTGTCGAGATGCCAGCGGATGACGACTTGCGCCGGGGTCTTCCGATGCTTGGCGGCGATGTCGACGATTGCGGCCTCGCTGAGCAAAGCGCCCCGCCCGAGCGGGCTCCAGGATTCCGTTTTGATCCCGCTCTGGTCGTGAAACGCCCGCAGGGCCTTCTGCTGGAACCGCGGGTGAAGCTCAATCTGATTGACGGCTGGCGTGACTCCCGTCTCGGCGACGATCCGCTCGAGGTGATCGCGATTGAAATTCGAGACCCCGATCGAGCGGACCCGCCCCTCCTTTTGCAACCGGATGAATGCTTTCCAGCTTTCGACATAGCGGTTGACCCGCGGCCGCGGCCAATGGATCAGGTACAAATCGAGGGCATCGCGGCGTAATCTCCCGATGCTGGCGTCAAAAGCGCGCAGCGCCTCGTCGAAGCCGTGATCGGAATTACCGAGTTTCGTCGTCACGAACACGTCGGTCCGGCCGAGCAGGGACTTGCCGACGCCGTCCTCGTTTCGATACATGGCTGCGGTGTCGACCAGGCGATAGCCTTCGTCGACCGCCAACCTCACGATTCGCTCGGTCGCGTCGGGCGGCGTCTGGAAAACCCCAAGTCCGAACTGCGGCATGGCTGCGCCGTCGTTCAGGGCGACGGTCGCTTGGGTGTGGCTAGTCATTGCGCCGTCCTCATTGTTGGTCTCGGCAGCCTTGGCCCAAGCCGCTGCGCTCGGCAAGCAAGGGAAGCAAGCCACTCCCGGGGCTTGGGAGAAATCGATTGGCGGGGCCGTCGGCCGAGGGTGCGCGAAGCCCGGTTCGGCGCCATATATAGCCACTCCCAAGTTTTGTCTGGCCGCGTCATTGAGGAGCCAAACCGCGTGCTGCGCCACTCCGAATCAGGGTCGACCTTGGCCGCCCGAACTGGCGCGGAAGCCGATTCTGCGCCGTCGTCGCCGCCAGCGACCGCCCTGACTCTTTTTCACCCGGCGGTCGCCGGCTGGTTCGCCGGCAGCTTTGCCGCGCCGACGCCCGCCCAGGCCGAAGCCTGGCCAGCGATCAAGGCTGGCCGCCACACGCTGATCGCCGCGCCGACCGGATCGGGCAAGACGCTCGCGGCCTTTCTGGCGGCCATCGACGACCTGGTGCGGCAAGGACTCGACGGTCGCCTGACCGACGCGACCTACGTCGTCTACGTCTCCCCGCTCAAGGCGCTCTCGAACGACATCCACCGCAATCTCGAGGCGCCGCTGGCCGGCATCCGCGAGCGGCTGCGCCAGAGCGGGCTTGCGGACGTCGAAATCCGCACCTGGGTCCGAACCGGCGACACTCCGGCTGCCGAACGCGTGCGCATGCGCCGCCGCCCGCCGCACATCCTGGTGACGACGCCGGAGTCGCTTTACGTTCTGCTCGGCTCCGAGTCCGGGCGCGCGATGCTCGCGACCGCCCGGTCGGTCATCGTCGACGAAATCCACGCGGTCGCGCCGAACAAACGCGGCGCCCACCTTGCGCTGTCGCTCGAGAGGCTGGGGGAGCTGTGCGGCGATCGCCTGCAGCGCATCGGCCTCTCCGCCACCCAGAACCCGATCGACGCCGTTGCGCATTTCCTGGCCGGCGCCGCCGCGGACGGCAGGCCCGCCGCCGAGGTCGCGACCATCGACGCCGGGCATCAGCGACCGCGCGACTTGAGCGTGGAAATCCCGGATTCGCCGCTCGAGACGGTGATGTCGAACGAGGTGTGGACGCAAGTCTATGCGCGGCTCGCCAAGCTGATCGAGGAGCATCGCACCACGCTGGTGTTCGTCAACACCCGCCGGATGGCGGAACGGATCGCTCGCGAGCTCACCGAGCGTCTCGGCGAGCGCGCCGTCACCGCCCATCACGGCAGCATGGCCAAGGAGCTCAGGCTCTCGGCCGAGCAGCGGCTCAAGGGCGGCGAGCTGAAAGCCCTGGTGGCGACCGCCTCGCTCGAGCTCGGGATCGATATCGGCGACGTCGATCTCGTCTGTCAGCTCAGTTCGCCGCGCTCGATCGCGACCTTTTTGCAGCGGGTCGGCCGATCCGGCCACGCCATTGGCGGCACGCCCAAAGGACGCCTGTTTCCGCTCTCGCGCGACGATCTCGTCGAGTGCGTTGCGCTCATCGACAGCGTCCGCCGCGGCGAGCTTGACCGGCTTCAAATCCCCGACCGGCCGCTCGACGTGCTGGCCCAGCAGATCGTCGCCGAAGTCGCGGCCCAGGATTGGCCGGAAGCCGCCCTCTACGATCGGCTGCGCCGCGCCTGGCCCTTCCGCTCGCTCACGCGCGACGACTTCGACGCCGTCGTCCGCATGCTGGCCGAGGGCTTCGCCACGCGGCGGGGCCGTCGCGGGGCGCTCATCCATCGCGATGCGGTCAATCGGGTCTTGCGCGGCCGGCGCGGTGCGCGCACGACCGCGCTGACCTCCGGCGGAACGATTCCTGACAACGCTGATTATCAAGTGCTGCTTGAACCGGAGAATCTGGTCATCGGCTCCGTGAACGAAGATTTCGCCGTCGAGAGCATGGCCGGCGACATCTTCCAGCTCGGCAACGCCTCCTACCGCATCCAGCGGGTCGAGCGCGGGACGGTCCGGGTCGAGGACGCCAAGGGCCTGCCGCCGACCATCCCGTTCTGGCTCGGGGAAGCGCCGGGCCGAACTGACGAGCTTTCCATGTCCGTCTCGCGCCTGCGCGCCGAAGTCGCAGCGCGGCTGCGCTCCGACGCGTCCGGAACTGCCGCCCGGCGTTGGCTGGCCGAGGACGTCGGCGTCGGCCCGGCCGCCGCCGAGCAGCTCATCGACTATCTTGCCGCGGCCAACGCCGCCTTCGGCTGTCTGCCGACCCAGAACGCGATCGTCTTCGAGCGCTTCTTCGACGAAGCGGGGGGCATGCAGCTCGTGATCCACGCCCCGTTCGGCAGCCGCATCAATCGCGCCTGGGGCCTGGCGCTGCGCAAGCGCTTTTGCCGCAAATTCAACTTCGAGCTGCAGGCGGCGGCGACCGAAGACAATATCGTGCTGTCGCTGACCACTGCTCACAGCTTCGAGCTCGGCGACGTTGCGCGCTACCTCAATTCCAATAGCGTCCGCGCGGTGCTCGTCCAGGCCATGCTCGATGCGCCGATGTTCACAACCCGATGGCGCTGGGTCGCCGGCGTTTCGCTCGCCTTGCCGCGATTTCGCAGCGGCAAGAAAGTGCCGCCGCAATTCCTGCGGATGCAGGCCGAGGACCTGATCGCGGCGGTTTTCCCCGATCAGATCGCCTGCGCCGAGAATCTGGTCGGCGAGCGTGAGGTCCCCGATCATCCGCTCACCAATCAGGCGATCAGCGACTGCCTGCACGAGGCGATGGACATCGATGGCCTCGAGCGGCTGCTCGCGCGGCTCGAAGCGGGCGACGTTCGCATCATCCCTTGCGATCTGACCGAGCCTTCGCCGCTCGCTCTCGCGGCGCTGAACGCCAAACCCTACGCGTTTCTCGACGATGCGCCGCTGGAAGAACGGCGGACCCAGGCGGTCATGGCGCGGCGCTGGCGCGATCCTGAGAGCGCATCTGATCTTGGCAGGCTCGATCCGGAGGCGATCGCCAAGGTTCAATCCGAGGCCTGGCCCGATCCGATCAACGCCGAGGAGTTGCATGACGCCCTGCTGTGGCTCGGGTCGCTGACCGAAGCCGAGGCTCGCGCCGCGCCGGAGTGGCGCGAATGGCTCGACGCGTTGGCGCGGGAGAGGCGCGTCGCGCTTCTGACGGCGCCCCAGGTGAGGCTCTGGATTCCGGCCGAGCGGCTGAACCAGTTCCGGGCCCTGTGGCCGGAGGCGCGGCTCGAGCCCGTGATCGCGCCGCCCGCCGACCAGGCTGGAACGAAATGGTCGCGCGATGAGGCGCTCATCGAGATCCTGCGCGGCAGGTTCGAGGGGCTCGGGCCGGTCACGCCAACAACGTTGACGGCGCCGCTCGGACTCGAACCGGGGGCGGCGGCCGGGGCGCTCGCGGCGCTGGAAAGCGAAGGCGCGATTCTCAAAGGCCGCTTCCTTCCCGGCGTCAACGACGAGCAATGGTGTGACCGCCGCCTCCTGGCGCGCGTCCACCACTACACCGTCCGGCGGCTGCGGTCGGAAATCGATCCCGTCGCCGCGCGCGACTTTCTCCGCTTCCTGTTCGCCTGGCAGCATGTGTCGGAGGAGACGCGGCTCGAGGGACCCGACTCGCTCCCCGCGACTCTAAGCACGCTCGAAGGCTTCGAGGCGCCGGCCAAGGCTTGGGAGACCGAGATCCTGCCAGCACGGCTCAAGGGCTACCAGCCATCGTGGCTCGACGCCCAGTGTCTGGCCGGGCGGACGGCCTGGGCCCGATTGACGCCGCCGCCCGCGCCTGCGAGTGGCCGCGCGCGCCATGCGACGCCGGTCGGCGCGACGCCGATCGCCCTCATCGAGCGTCGCCGGGCGCCGCTGTGGATGGCGCTCGCGCCGTTGAGCGGCGCTGCGCCCCTGAGCGGACGCGCCGAGGTCGTGCTCGACTGCCTTCGCGCGCGGGGCGCGATGTTCTTTGACGAACTGGCGGATTCCGCGCGCCTGCTGCGCCCTCAGCTCGAGGAAGCGCTCGGCGAGCTCGTGGCGCTCGGGCTCGCATCTTCCGACAGCTTCGGGGGCTTACGAGCTCTGCTCGTTCCGTCCGGACAGCGGAAGCCGCGGGCCGGCGCGAGGCGGCGCGGGCGCGTGCTCGCCTTCGACATCGAGAGCGGCGGCCGCTGGTCGATCATCGGCCGGGCGCGAGAGAGCGGCGGCGCCGATGAGTGCCGTGCTACAGCCGTCGAATATGCGGCGCGCGTGCTGCTCAGACGCTACGGCGTTGTCTTTTGGCGGCTCCTGGCGCAGGAGCCCGGATGGCTGCCGCCGTGGCGCGATCTGCTCAGGGTTTTCCGCCGGCTCGAGGCCCGAGGGGAGATTCGCGGCGGCCGCTTCGTCGCCGGTTTCTCCGGCGAGCAGTTCGCGCTGCCGGATGCCGTCGGATTGATGCGCGAGATTCGTCGGCAGCGCTCGTCCGGCCAATGGGTGTCGTTGTCCGGCGCGGATCCGCTGAACCTGATCGGCATCCTGACGCCAGGCCAAAGACTCTCGGCGCTGACCGCCAATCGCGTCGTCTACCGGGATGGCCTGCCCGTCGCCGCGCTTACCGGCGGCAAGGCGCAGTTCCTGACCGACCTTGAGACCGCCGACCAATGGGAGGCCGAGAAACGGCTTGTCCGATCGGCCGCCCGCGGCATGCTCGCCGATCTTGTCTGATTTTGGCCTTTCTGTAGCGAGACCAGCCCCTCGATTGACCCGGCGCGTCCGGTTTGCTAGCGAGGGCTTCGACACACAACGTCACATGGTTCGACATGAATCGGCTGGGACGCCTTGAGTTCGGCGGAAAAATGAGGGGGACGTCCGTGGGGATCGCACGTCGTGGCGGCGCGCTGGCGCTGGCCGGTGTTCTTGCCGCTTTTCTCGCGGGCTGCGGCGAAACACCGTCGCCCACGCCTGCGATCGTCGCTCCCGCCGTCAGCGCCGACCAGCTCGTCGGCAAGTGGGGGCTCGCCTCCTATCGCAAGGACGAGGATCGGGCGCGGACCATCAAGGAGGCGCTCGCCCAGTGCAACAAGCCTTACGTGATCACCAAGGGGCCGAGCGGCGGCGTGATGATGTATCTCGCGGATTCAAAGGAACTCTCGGAACTGGTCCTGAAGGCCGGGCCGAGCGGCCAAACCTATCTCGGACCGCCCGGCGACGCGGGCACCGCCGACGATCGCATCGTCACCAATGTCGATCCCAATTCCTTCACGACGATTTGGGTCGATCCCGACAATGCGTCACGCTATGGGACAATGGTCTATGAACGGTGCGGCAAGCGCTGATCGTCGTTCCACCCAGGAATTCGACCTCAAGTCAAAAATCGACGGAGCACGCATGAAGGTTCGAGCAAGTTTGTTGTTGCGGGTTGCGTTCGGCGCGGTGCTGGCGATTGTCGCGGGCGCGGGAGCTGGAGCGCAGACCCCGGGCCAGGACGAATCGAATGTGGTCGACCAGCCCGGCTATCAGCCGACGCCGGAAGAAGAGCAGCTCACCGGCGCTTTTGAAAAGCAGGAGGTGTTCTTCCGCACCTCCGAGGCGCCAGGCACGGTCGTGATCGATACAAGGTCGCGGTTCCTCTATCTGGTGCAGCCGGACAATCGGGCGTTGCGCTACGGCATCGGCGTCGGCCGCGATGGCTTCCAGTGGTCCGGCTTGCAGAAGATTTCGCGCAAGCAGGAGTGGCCGGACTGGCGCCCGCCGCCGGAAATGATTGAACGCCAGCCCTACCTGCCGCGGTTCATGGCCGGCGGACCGGGCAATCCGCTCGGGGCGCGCGCGATGTATCTCGGCGCCACCGTCTATCGCATCCACGGAACCAACCAGCCGCAGACGATTGGAACCGCGGTCTCGTCGGGCTGCTTCCGTTTGGTCAACGAGGACGTGATCGACCTTTACGGCCGTGTTGCGGTCGGCACCAAGGTGATCATCAAGCAGGCCGTCGCGCTTTAACTCTGGCGGCGCCGAAGCCCCGAAAACGGAATCGAGACTGTTCATGCTGAAGATGATACCGCTCCTCGCGCTCGCGGCGGCTGTGGGGTTCGGCGGCGGCGCTGAAGCCCAGACCACCCTCAAGGCCGTTCAGGACCGGGGCGCGCTCATTTGCGGCGTCAACCAGGGACTCGAGGGCTTCGCGATCAGGGACGACAAGGGTCAATGGTCGGGCTTCGACGTCGATTTCTGCCGCGCGCTGGCGGCGGTGATCTTCAACGATCCCTCGAAGGTGCAATACGTGCCGCTCTCGAATTCGGAGCGGTTCGACGCCCTGAAGAACAAGCAGATCGACGTGCTGTCGCGCAATTCGACCTGGACGATGGGCCGCGAAGGCGATTACGCCGTCGTCTTCGCGGGGACGACCTATTACGACGGCCAGGCGTTTCTCGTCCCCAAGAGCCGCAACGTTCAGTCCGCGCTCGAACTCGACGGCAGCAAAGTTTGCGTGCAGCCGGGCACGACGACCGAGCCGAACTTCACCGACTTTTTCGAAACCAACCATATGAAATACGAGACAGTCCACGAAGCGGGCGTCCCGGAGATGATTGCGGCCTATCAGGCCGGACAATGCAACGTGATGACGACCGACGAATCCGGGTTGTTCGCCATGCGTCTGCAATTGGCAAAGCCGGGCGACAGCATGATTCTGCCCGACGTCATCTCGAAGGAGCCACTTGGTCCGGTCGTCCGGCAGGACGACGTCCAGTGGTTCAATATCGTCAAGTGGGTCAATTTCGCCATGATCAACGCCGAGGAACTCGGCGTCAGTTCGAAGACAATCGACGATGCGCTGAAGTCTGAGAAGCCGTCGGTCAAGCGGCTGGTCGGAACGGAGGGCGACTTCGGCAAGCCGTTGGGCCTCACCCAGGACTGGGCGGCGCGCGCGATTCGAGCGGTCGGCAACTACGCCGAAGTGTTCGACCGCAACGTCGGCGCCAATTCGAAGCTCGGGATTCCCCGCGGATTGAACGAGCTCTGGGATAACGGCGGCATTCAATACGCCCCGCCGATCCGGTAGAGCGTCCCCCTTGCCCCGCTTGCGGGAAGAGGGCGTGGGGCGGCGCTGGGATCAGGAAAAACCGATCCCAGCCTTTCCTTGATTTTTTTGCCCGGGCTTGGCCGGATTTTGCCAGATTTGGCTAAATTTGGGGTCGGTTTGGACAAGCCAAATAATCCAGATAAAATACGATCAACGCCTGCCTAATCCGGCACGTAACTTCGTCCTTCATAGTGCCCCGCCGGCTTCGCCTGCGCTGGCGGATCGGCGGGTTTCGGTTTATCCAGCGGCGGCCTCGAAGCGGGCCTTGGGGCGCCGTAATCCTGCGCCTGCGGCGGGACGACGAAGACCGGCGGGTAAATGAACTGGCCGCAGGCGGGAAACGGCGCGCCGACGATGAAGAACACGAGCCCAGCGGCAAATCGAACGGCGTTGGTCTTCATGGACGCGTTCCTTGTCCGCTTGCGGCTCTTGGCGTCGTCCGTTGCGCGCTGACCCTCGTCGGGACCTTCGAACATCGCTTCGCGATCGTTCGCCCCTCGACCCGGGCTCTCCTCAACGCGGTTTGCTAGCATATCCGGCGCGCAAACGGAATTCCCAGACGACGGGGCCAAACGGGAGAGCCGGGGGAGCGACGGCGATCACTCGAGATGCATGTTCGCCATGTAGATGCGGATTTCGCGGGTGAGCTCGACCAGCGAGGCCATCAGCAACGCCAGCGACACCGCGAACATCAGCGCGATGAAGCGGGCGTGGGCGACGCCGGAGAGGGCGGCGACAAAAGCGCCGATCAACAGCGCCGCGGTCGCGAGGGCGCTGAGGACGGCGAAATAAACGGCGCGGCTCAAGAGAACCATCCGACGCGCGAACGAAACAGCGATCGCGCCCGACGGATCGACCGCGGCGGCGTCGGCCGATCTCAGGGCTCGGTTCTTGTCGACGATCCGCTCCAGACGAGATATCAGAATCGATAGAAATGCAGCCACCGCGCCCAGCATGAACGCGGGCGCTGTGGCATGGGAAATGACGGTGCTCAATTGATCGATATCAGCGACCAGGGCCAATTGCGACGCTCC
>PLUH01000262.1:0-6609 GCA_003164825.1 Hyphomicrobiales bacterium | reverse complement strand
TACGCTACTTGTTGCCCGCTTCGGCCTTCGCCATCGCGTCCTTGCAACCATTGCTGACGTCGGCCGCATGCTCCTTCATGCAGTCCGCAATTGCTCCCTTGGCCGGCTTGACGTCGGCGCAGAACTGCTTGACGTCGGCCTTGCAGGCCCTGGCGACCGCCGCCGCGCGCACGATCGCCACCTGACAGTCGGCGGACAAGTCGGAGAAATGCGCCTTCACGCAGTCCTTGAGCTTGCCGCCGCCCGGCTTCACGTCGGCGCATTGCGCTTTGATGTCCGCCGCACAGGCCTTGGCGACCGCGGATGCGGCGAAAGCCGAATGCGTCATTAGCAGCGCCGCGCCGAGCGCGGCGATGCAGGTCAGGGTTTTCATGTCGCAGGTCCTCCCGTTACAAAGCGCGCGCCGGCGCTCACTTCATCTTGATGCCCATTTCGGCGCGCATGTCCTTGAACACGACGCCGATGGCGTGAATGATTTTCTCATCCGGATGGTCTTTGCAATAAACGATTACCTCGTGTTCGGCCTCCTTGCCCTTCTTCAGGTCGAGGAAATGCTTGTGCGCGAGGCCGTTGTACCAGCCGCTGTACCACGTCGTCAGCGCGTTGGCGTCTTCCTGGTAGGTGTTGGCGAGTTGGCCGCAGGTCAGCTCTTGCACGTCGATAAAGCCGTTCTTGTCGGCATAGGCCGAAAGATCGACCGGATCAGCCTTCGCTGCGCCGATCAGCGCCGCTGCCGCAATACATCCGAGAACCATCGTCTTAAGCATGCGCTCAGTCCTTTCAGAGCTCTATTTGTCTCTTCCACCCATGAAGCTGACGTGAATGACACCGGGTCGCTTCCCTCCCGGCGGATTACGAATCCCATCATCGCCGATAACCGGGAGGCGAAGCGGTCGGCGTTGCTTGGCAGCGTCCTCCGCTTGCAACGCGGCCCGAGCCGTCTTGGGCAGTTCGAACGATGCTCGAAACACTAGGCGATCACTCTCACGGGATCAGCCCGCATTCGAACATCTTGTTCAAAACCGGCGCGGCGATCTTGTCGATGAAGGCTTTGCGCGCCTGTGCATCATCGCGCAGGAAGTCGATCGCCATCTTTTCCTTTTCCGACGGCGGCTCGCCTTTCAACGCCTTCAGCTGGTCGCAGCTCGACGATTGATATTTCTTGATCACCTTGTCGGCGGCGAAGTCGAGCAGCATGCCTTGGGCTGCGGCGTCGCCAGCGACAAGCAGGGCGGCGACCAAAGTCGCCGCGCGGATCGATGTGGTCATTGCTCACCCTCCTCAGTGGACCGTTTTTGCGCGGACGATCTCAGCCGCACGGCGTCTCCGGAACCGGTAACGGCGCGCCTCAGTCGTTGGCGATGGCGTAGGCTTCCTGGAGCGTCCGCTCTTCGATCTCGGTCAGTTGGGTCGGCCCGAGCTTGAAGGTCACGCGGTTGATCGTGCCGTTGAACGGAAACGGAGGCTTGTAGTCGAGGTCGTTGACCCCGGTGCGGGTATCGACGCCGACGTCGAATGTCTCGTCCGGCGGCATGACGAACGGGATCGTCTTTGGGATCTGCAGGCTGGCGACCGTCTCGCCGTCCACCTTCAGTTCGCCCGTCCCGCCCTTGGCGATCCCGGGGCCGTCATAGGCGAAGTCGAAGACGATCATGTGCTTGCCGGCGGTGAGGGGCTGTTCTCCCGCCCAGCGCGGAATCAGCAATTGTAGCAGATTGTAGGTGAACACCGGTCTGCCCTCGAACAGATAAAGCCCGTATCCTCCACCCCAGCCGCCCTCGGTGACGATCATCCCCTGGCCCCCGCCGTCCGGAACTTCGACTTCGGCGGTGATGGTGAACGACCGGTTGAGAATGCTTGGCGCGATCGCGACTGGAATGCCGGGCATTACCCCGGAATATGTGAACACGGTCTGGCCCGCGACCGGGCTCGGGCGCGGCGTTATCGCCCGTTGGAACGCCGAGTTGTCGAGCGGCAACACATTGTACTTCTTCGCCTCTTCGAGAAACAGGCCCTGCATCTCCTTGAGCTTGTCCGGCATTTGCGCTGCAAGGTCGTTGGCTTGGGAGTAGTCGTCCTTGATGTTGTAGAGCTCCCATGTGTAATCGTTGACGTTGGGCATTTTCGCATTGAGCACCCAGGGTGGGACCGGCGGCGTGGTGTTCGCGTACCAACCGTCGTGATAGATGCCGCGATTGGCCGCCATCTCGAAATACTGGGTCGTGCGGGCTGAGGACGCCTCCGCATTCGCCTTGTCCCAGGTATAGGCCATGCTGACGCCTTCGATCGGCTTCTGCTCGATGCCGTCGACAAACTGCGGCGCAGCGATGCCGGCGGCCTCCAGGATCGTCGGCGCGATATCGATGATGTGGTGGAACTGGGTACGGATGCCGCCAGCGTCCTTGATCCGGTCGGGCCAGGAGATCGCCAGTCCCTGTCGAGTGCCGCCGAAATGCGAGGCGATCTGCTTGGTCCACTTGAACGGGGTGTCGAACGCCCAGGACCAGGCGACGGCCATATGCGGGTAGGTCGGGGCCTGACCCCAGATGTCGTAGTATCGCAACTGCTCCTCGATCGGCACGTCGAGGAAACCGTTGTACGCAGTGAACTGGTTGGGCGTGCCGACCAGCGTGCCTTCGGGACTGGTGCCGTTGTCGCCGCAGATGTAGATGATGAGCGTGTTGTCGAGCTTGCCCTGATCCTCGACCTCCTGGATGACGCGGCCGATCTCGTGGTCGGTGTAGGCCGTATAGGCTGCGAACACCTCCGCCTGCCTGGCGAACAGCTTCTTCTCGTCATCCGACAGCGTTTCCCACTTCGCCAGGGTGTCCGGCCATTCCGTCAGCTCGGTGTTCGGGGGGATGACGCCGAGCCTCTTCTGATTGGCGAAGATCTGCTCGCGCAGCTCGTTCCAACCCATGTCGAACTTGCCCTTGAATTTGTCGATCCACTCCTGCGTCGGCTGGTGCGGCGAGTGGCTGCCGCCGGGAACGTAGTAGACGAAGAACGGCTGCTCCGGCGCGGTGACGCTGAGCTTCCTCATGTGGGCGATCGCCTCGTCCGCCATGTCGGTGATGAGGTTGTAGCCGGGCTTGTCGACCCACGGGAAAATCTGGGTGTGATCGCGGAACAGGTAGGGCGTCCACTGGTCGCTCTCGCCGCCCATGAAGCCATAGAAATACTCGAACCCCATTCCCGACGGCCACTGGTCGTAAGGGCCCGCGTATTGGGTCGACGGGGTATTGTGGTTCTTGCCGAACCACGAGGTTGCGTAGCCGTTGCCGCGAAGGATGCGGCCGATAGTGGCGCTTTCCGAACCGATGTAGGCGTCGTAGCCCGGGTAACCGGTCGAGAGCTCGGCGATCACGCCGAAGCCGACCTCGTGGTGGTTGCGCCCGGTGATGAGCGCAGCGCGCGTCGGCGAGCAGAGCGCGGTCGAGTGGAACTGGGTATAGCGCAACCCCGCCTTGGCGACGCGGTCCAACGCCGGAGTCGGAATGACGCCGCCGAACGTGCCGCTCACGCCGTAGCCCTGGTCGTCGGTCATGATGAGAAGCACGTTGGGCGCGCCCTTGGGCGGCACGACGCGGGGCGGCCACCAGGGCGTCGATTCCTCGGCAGTCTCCTTGATCACGCCGCCGAACTGCGGCGGCGGCGGCGGCAGTTGCTTGCCGTCGATCGTCGTCGTGGCGTCCGGCGAACCCAAGACGCCGGCAGTCTGCGGCGCGGCGCCCGCGGCGGCGGGAGAAGTGGCCTGCGCTTGGGCCGAGGCCGACTTGGAGCCGAACCAAGCGCCGCCGAAAGCGCTCGCTAGAGCCGCCCTCGCAGTCGAGAGAAACAATTGCCGTCGGTTCACCTTGTTTCCCTCCAAGCCGCGTTCGACGATCCCCTACTTGGCAATTTCGGCTTTGATCTTCTGGATCGCCCTGGCGCAGCCGACGCTGACTTCCATCTTATGTTCCTTGAGACAGCCAACAATCCGGCCGCCGCCCATCGGAACACCGGGGCAGAGTCTTTCGGAGTCGGCCTTGCAATACTCGAAGGGACCGGACGCTGCTGGCAAAACCGAGGCCAGAAGCGAAAGCAGTGATGCGATAACAAGTTGGCGAGCGAACATGAGCAGCCCCTTGTTTGCCGTATCCGACTGCGGGCGGCGGACTCTTATGCCCCCATGAACTGAGCGTCATTGACTTCGCCGACCAAAAATCGGCAAATTGAGCCAAACGGCGCGGGATGCGAATTCGCGCCCCGGGGCGTCCGGCGGAACAATCGTCATCGGCGCCGGGCGAGAGGGCAGCCTTGGATCGCATCACTCGAACAAAGCCGCGTTACGCGATCATCAAGGTTCGAAACGCGGCGGCGATCCTGCCGACGCTCACGGATCTCGGCGCCGATCCCGAGGCCGTGCTGCGCAGCGCCGGGATCGAACCGGCGATGTTTTCCGATCCGGACAATGACCTGCCGTTCGCGGCCGTCGGCAAACTCGCTACCGAGTGCGTGAAGGCGACCGGCTGCGAGTCCTTCGGGCTGCGGGTCGGCGCCCGAAGGAACATGACGTCGATCGGACTGACCGGGCTGGTCTCGATGCACGCGCCGACGGTGCGCGACGCGCTGCAGGTCATCTCCGACAGCATCAGGACCAGCAACACAGGCGTCGCGACGATGCTCGAGGAACGCGGCTCCGTCGCATCGTTCCAGTATGTCGTCACCGCGCCCAATATCGAAAGCGCCGACCAGATCGTCGACGCGGCGATCGCGCTGCTGGCCAACACGATGCGTCGGCTGTGCGGTCCGGCCTGGCGGCCCAATCGGGTGCGCCTGACCCGCGATCCCCCGCGCGACAAGTCGCCGTTTGCGCAGTTCTTCCGGGTCCCGGTCGAGTTCGGCGCATTGACGGCGGGCGTGATCTTCGACGCGGCGGCGCTCGACTGGCCGGTGCGCGATCGCGATCCGGACTACGCGAAGATCCTGGCCCCGCTGCTGGTGGAAGCCGTCGCCAACGCCGAAGGCGACTTCGTCTCGGTCGTCAAATCGGTCTTGCGGGCGCGGATCGGGGCCGGCGCGTTGACGCGCGACAGCGTCTGCCGCGCGCTCGGCGTCAATGCGCGCACGCTCGCCCATCGGCTCGAAGCGTTCGGCGTCACCTTCTCCGGCCTCGCCGACGAAGTGCGGTTTGACGCCGCGCAGGGTCTCTTGCTCAAGGACCGGCGCATCGCCGAGATCGCCGCCGACCTCGGCTTCGCCGAGCCCAGCGCCTTCATCCGCGCGTTCAAGTCCTGGTCGGGGACGACGCCGGCGCGCTGGCGCGCGACGCGCAACGGCGTCGCTCCGGCTGGCAGGGGCCGGGGGACTCGCTAGGACGTGACGGGCAAGCTCCTCCGGGCCGAAGCGAGAGTTTCCAAATCCGAGGGAAGTTTTTTCAAAGCCGAAGGAAGCGAATCCAAAGAATAGGGAAGGGAAATCAAAACTTTTTCCTTCCGCGAATCGAGCCTTTTCAAAGGGATGCGGCGACTTTTGGCGAAAACCTCTCTACTCCTTCCCGGTCCCTTCTGAAGGCGGGTCTCCGCCGAGGCTCGACGCGAGACGTATCCTACCACAGGGTGCGAACCTCAAGAAGCAATTGTCGGCTTTTCGCCTGCCAGGACCATGAGCGTCGATGTCCCATGCGCCAGGAGGCGGCCGCCGGCGTCGACGATCCGCCCCTCGCAGGAGATGATGCGCCGGCCACGGCCGACGACGCGGCCTTCGGCGCGGACCCGGCCTGTGTCCTTGGTGATCGGGCGGGAGAAATTGGCCTTGGTCTCGATCGTGGTGTAGCTGACGCCGGCGGGCAGGACCGTCTGGCCGGCGCAGCCGGTCGCGCTGTCGATCAAGGTCAGCGCCCAGCCGCCGTGGACGACCCCGAGCGGGTTGAGAAGATGCTCCCCGGCGTCGCCCTCGAAGACGGCGAAGCCGTCGCCGANNATGATCGCCTCGAGAAACTCGCGGCCCGACATCCGCATCGCCTCGGCCGGATCGGTGACGCCGTAAACGCGCGGCGCGGTCGTCAGCATCGCCTTTCTCCTATGCATGCAGATACAAATGATGCATATGCATACATCGATGCCGACCCCAACGCAACCGATACCCAAGACCCTCGTCGCCGACGCCCGGGCGGCGGTCGACGCCTGCGCCGGCTGGAACGCCAGGCTCGCCGCGCGCCGCATCACCGGCTTCCTCAACCGGCGGATGCAGGGCTCGGGCCTGAGCCTCGCCCAGTTCGGGCTGATGGCCCAGATCGCCTCGGCGCGCGACGATACGCTCGGCGCCCTCGCCCAGCGCACCGGGCTCGACCAGTCGACGCTGTCGCGCAACCTGCAGGTGCTGGAGACGGCCGGGCTGATCGAGATCGCCGCCGGCGACAGGGATGCGCGGCGCCGCGCCGTGTGGCTGACGGAAAAGGGCGCGCTGAGCCTCGAGGCGAGCCTCGCCGAGTGGCGACGCGCCCACGGCGAACTCGCCGCGCGCATCGACCCCGAGGCCGCCCGGCGGCTGGCGATTGCCGCCGAGGCGCTGGAGGAGAACTAGCGCCAAAAGTTCGGTCAGGGCCATTACGACAGGGAACCTGAC
>PLUH01000341.1:22044-22688 GCA_003164825.1 Hyphomicrobiales bacterium | reverse complement strand
CATCTTCGCCGCCGCCGGCTTCACGACGCCCGCGGCCCAGACCGCCGCCACCACCTGGGCGATCGGCGCCGTCAACGTGCTCGCGACGTTCATCGCGATCGCATTTATCGATCGCCTCGGCCGCCGCCCGCTCCTGATCGCGGGCCTGATCGGCATGGGGCTGAGCCTCGCCGCCGTCGGGCTCGCGTTTCAGCAATCGGGCGGGGCCGGGGGAACGACAGGNNGTCATCACTCTCATCGCGCTTGTCGTGTTCATCATCTCGTTCGCATTCTCGCTTGGCCCGGTGACCTGGACGGTCATCAACGAGATCTATCCCGGCGAGGTGCGCGGCAGGGCGGTTGCGGTGGCGACCGCAGTCAACTGGGGCGCGGCGTTCCTGGTCAGCGAATTCTTCCTCACTGTCGTCAACGCGATCGGCCAAGCCTATACCTTCTGGCTGTTCGCGGCCTTCTGCGCGCTCGGGCTCATCTGGGTCTATGTCGGGGTGCCGGAAACCCGTCGCCGNNAGCGAAGCAATCCAGGGAACGTCGGACGCCCTGCGTTCCCTGGATCGCCGCGTCGCTTCGCTCCTGGCGATGACGATCCCACGACAACGCGTCATGCTCTAGCCGCGAGGCGCGGGGTCGCAGTTCAACAGGTCAGC
>PLUH01000341.1:0-22039 GCA_003164825.1 Hyphomicrobiales bacterium | reverse complement strand
GCCCTACCGGCGCGCGGGCGGCCATCGGCGGCGAATGCGAGGTTAAATTGTAAATTGACCTAATCCATTGAAAAGACTGAAATTCAAATTTGGATTTCGTTGCGCCTGATTTGGATTTTATTGCGCTGGGCTTGGATTTTGTTGCGCCCGATTTGGATTTCGTTGCGGCGGGCTTGGATTCTGTTTCGGCCGCCTCAGCGCGCGGGTTCCGTCTCCCGCTCGGGGAGATGGCCGAGCTCTTTCTCTTTCGCCGTCGACCTGGCGTGGTCGCGAGCGAGGAAGGTGTAGACCGCGGGCGTCACGAACAGGGTGAAGAGCGTGCCGATCGCCATGCCGGCGAAGATCGTGATGCCGATGGCGAAGCGGGAGCGCGCGCCGGCGCCGGAAGCGAAGATGAGCGGGATCATGCCGACCACCATCGCCCCGGTCGTCATCAGGATCGGCCGCAACCGCACCGCCGCCGCCTCCTCGATCGCGCTGCGGCGCGAGTGGCCGCGCGTCTCCTGCAGCCGGTTGGCGAAATCGACCATCAGGATGCCGTGCTTCGAGATGAGGCCGATCAGCGTCACAAGGCCGATCTGCGAATAGATGTTGATGCTGGCGAAACCGAGGAAGCCGCCGATGTTGAGCGGCAGCAGCGCCCCGAACAGCGCCGTCGGCAGGGCGATGAGAATGATGAGCGGATCGCGGAAGCTCTCGTATTGCGCCGCCAGCACCAGATAGATGACGATCAGCGCGAACGCGAACACGTAGACCAGCGCATTGCCCTCCTGCTCGTACTGGCGCGAATCGCCCTGAAAGTCATAGGAGTAGCCCTCGGGAAAAATCTCCTGCGATTTGGCCTTGAGGAAATCGAGCGCTTCGCCGAGAGTGCGGCCGGGGAACGGCACGCCGGAGAGGGTGGCGGAATTGAGCTGCTGGAAGCTGGTCAGCGCGTTCGGCTGCACCTCTTCCGAGACGCTCGCCACCGCCGACAGCGGCACGAGCTCGCCGTTGCTGGTCTTCAATTGATAGCGGGTCAGCCAGTCGGGCGTCAGGCGAAACTCGCGCGGCGCCTGCGGAATGACCTGGTAGCTGCGGCCATAGAGGCTGAACAGATTGACGTAGTTGCCGCCGAGCATCGTCGCCAGCGCCGTGCCGACGTCGGCCATGTTGACGCCGATGCGGTTGGCCTTGTCGGCGTCGACCCTGAACACGTATTGCGGCGTATCGAACTTGAGGTCGACGTCGGTGAACAGGAAGAGGCCGCTTTCCCGCGCCGCCTGCTGCATCTTGATCGCGACGTCGGCGAGGGTCGCGTAGTCGCCGGTGGTCCGGATCACGAACTGCATCGGATAGCCGCCGGTCGAGCCGGGCAGGGCGGGCGGCGAAAAGGCCTGGACCTGCGCCTGCGGCACGGCGAGGAATTTCGGTCCGAGCTCGGTCAGCACCTGCTTTTGGTTCTTTGTCCGCTCGTCCCAGGGCTTGAGGAGAAAGCCGGCGAAGGCGCCGCGCACGCTAGGAAAGCCGTTGATGGTGAACACATGCGAGATTTCCGGGATCCCCTTGATCTGCGCGAATAGGCGGTCGGTCGCCTGCTCGGTATAGTCGAGGTTGCCGACCTGCGGCGTCTTGATCAGCGACAGCAGGACGCCCTGGTCCTCCTCGGGAGCGAGCTCGCGCGGGGTCGAGGCGTACATGACGCCGGTCAGCGCCAGCACGCCGACCAGGATGAGGATGGTCAGGGCGCGGAAGTTGAGCGTGCTGTGGAGGCGGCGCTTATAGCCGCGGCGAAGCGCGAGGAACGAGCGGTCGAGCGTCCGGGCGAACCAGCTCTCGCTCTTTTCGTGGCGCAACAGCTTCGAACACATCATCGGCGACAGCGTCAGCGCAATGAAGCCGGAGACGATGACCGCGCCTGCGAGAGTGAAGGCGAACTCGCGGAAGAGGACGCCGGTCACGCCGGAGACGAACCCGATCGGCGCATAAACCGCCGCCAGCGTGATCGTCATCGCGATGATCGGCAGCGCGATTTCGTGCGCGCCCCTTATCGCCGCGTCGAACGGCGTCATCCCCTCTTCGATGTGGCGGTGAATGTTCTCGACCACGACGATCGCGTCGTCGACGACAAGGCCGATGCCGAGCACCAGCGCCAGCAGCGTGAGCAGGTTGATCGAATAGCCGAGCGCCATCAGCGCGATCATCACCCCGACCAGCGACAGCGGAATGGTGACGATCGGAATGAACGTCGAACGCAGATTGCCCAGAAACAGGAAGATCACGACGATGACGATCGCCGCCGCCTCGATGAGGGTCTTGGCGACCTCGTAGATCGAGGCGCGGATGAAGGTCGTCGAATCATAGGCGATGGTCCCCCTCAAGCCGGCCGGCAATTGGCTCTGGATGCTCGGCATGATTTCGCGCACGCCATCGATCACGGTCAGCGGATTGGCTTCCGGCGTGCCATAGATGCCGACGAAGACCGCCTTGAGGCCGTCGAATACCGACGACGAATCGACGCTCTGGGGTCCGAGCTCGATTTTCGCAACGTCGCCGAGGCGCACCAGCGCGTCGCCGTGGGGCGCGATCACCAGCTTGCCGAACGCCTTGGCGCTGTCGAGCGAGGTCAGCGCATTGACGCTGATCTGGGTGTAATCGCTTTTGACCTCGCCGGCCGCGGTGGTGAAGTTGTTGGCGGCGAGCGCCGCGCGCACGTCGTTGGCCGTCACGCCGAGCGACGCCATCCGGGTCGGGTCGAGCCAGATGCGCATGGCGAAGGTCTGCCCGCCGAGGATTTGCGCGTTGGCGACGCCGTCGACGGTCTGCAGGCGCGGCTGGACGATTCGGGTCAGGTAGTCGGTGATCTGGGAAGCGGACATCACGTCCGAATTGAACGACAGGTACATGAGCGCGTAGCCCTGGCCGGTCTGCTTGACCACCACCGGATCGTTGGCGTCGCGCGGAAGGAGCCCTCGCACCTGATTGACCTTGGAGAGCGTGTCGGCCATCGCCCGGTCAGGGTTGGCGTCGAGACGCAGATTGAGGGTGATGGTCGAGACGTTCTGCTGCGATGTCGAGACGAGCGTGTCGATGCCCTCGGAGCTGGCCACCGCCTGCTCGATCGGCGTGGTGATGAAGCCCTTGATCACGTCGGCCGCGGCGCCCGGGTAGGTCGTGGTGATGGTGATCGTGGTGTTCGAGGTCTCGGGGAACTGCCGCACTTGCAGCCTCAAGCCGGCCATCGCGCCGATCAGCAGAATGAGCAGGCTGACCACGCTCGCCAGCACCGGCCGGCGGATGAAGAGATCGGTGAAGGCGTTCATGGGCTTTTCGTCACGGCCGGGGCGTTTCCGCCGGGGCGGGAAGCGCGGGCGTTTCGTCGAGGGTGACCGGCGAATAGGCCTGGAGCTTGATCTGGCCGGCGGTCACCACGCGCTCGCCCGCCCGCAAGCCCTCCTCGATCGCTATCCTCTCGCCGCGCGCCGGGCCGACGCGAACCAGGCGCCGCTCGACGATGAGGCCGCTCGAGCCGCCGCTGTCGCTCGTGCCGCCTTGCTCGCGCGCATGCGGCGCCGGGGTGACGACAAAGACGTCGTCGCCATAGAGGCTGTAGACGATCGCGGTGCGCGGCAGCGTCAGCACCGCGGCTGGTTCGCCGGTCGTGACGGTCAAATTGGCGAACATGCCGGGCAAGAGCTTGCGGTCCGGATTGGCGAACACGGCGCGGGCAGTGACATTGCGCGATTCGGCGCTGACGCGGGCGTCGATCGCCTCGATCTTGCCGGCGAAACTGCGGCCGGGGATGGCGTCGACCGTCATCCTGACCGCCTGACCAGTGGCCATCGAGTTCAACGCCTCCTCGGGCACGGGAAAGTCGGCGTAGATCGGGTCGAGCCGCTGCAGCGTCACGAGGCTCGTTCCCACCGCGACATATTGCCCAAGATCGACGTTGCGCAAGCCGAGCCGGCCGGCGAAAGGCGCCTTGATCGCCTTCTGGGCGATGACGGCGCGGGTCCGCTCGACGGTCGCGGCGGCCGAGTCGCGGGTCGCGATCGCCGTGTCGACGGTCGATTGGGGGGTATTGCCCTGGGCGACGAGCGTCCTTTGGCGCGCGAGCGTCGAATCGGCATTTTTCAATTGCGCAAGGCCGTTGGCGAGGTCGGCCTGCTCGACCGAATCGTCGATGTTGATGAGGAGCGCGCCGGCTTCCACGTCGTCGCCCGATTCGAAATGGATCGCCGTCACGTCGCCGGCGGCCTGCGGGGCGATGGCGACGCCCTGGATGGCGCGCAACGTGCCGATCGCGGTCAGTTCGGGCCGCCATTGTTCGACCCTCGCCGCCTCGGCGGTCACGGTCGTCGGTTTCGGCGCGAACGCGGCGGTGATGAAGCCCTTGACCATCACCGGCTTGATGACGAACTGGAAATAGGCGAGCCCGCCGGTCAGCGCGGCCAGGAGAGCCAGTGCAACGACAAACACCACCGGCCGGCGAACCTTGAGCGGCAGACCGCGAATGATGAGCAGCGCCGCGAAAATGGCGGCGGCCGCGCCGAAAGCGAGCGCGGGAAAGGGCGCATGAACGAGCCCAAGCTGCGCCGCCGCGCCAAGCGCCGCGAGCGCCACGGCGAGCAGAAGCAGCAGCCAGTTGATATACCGCCTCATCGGCCGCCTTCGGTTCAGGCAGGGTTCTCACCGGCCTTTTGCAACATTTCGCCTAAGATTGAAACGAGCGGCCGGCTCCCGGCTCGGAGCGGCTGGCGCCCTCTCGCCAGCGCGGGCCCGCGCCTCTATGGTTGGAGCGGCCGCCAAGGGGCGCCCCGATTCGGGAGAAAAGACGCCATGATCAAGACGCTCGCGCTGGTCGCGCTCGCCCTCGGCATCGCCGGGGCCCCGGCGCTCGCCTATGCCGACGACGCCTGCATGACCCAGGCGACGGACAAGAAGCTGGCCGGCGCCGCCAAGACCAGCTTCATGACCAAATGCGAAAGGACGTCCTGCGAGGGCCAGGCCAAGGACAAGAGCCTGCACGGCGCGGCGATGACCTCGTTCGTCAAGAAGTGCACCAAGGACGCCATGACCATGTGAGGCGAAAGGCTCGCGCTCGCGGCTACTCCGGCAGAAAACCCTCGTCGATCGCCTCCGCGAACGACCATGGGCATTGGCCGGGGAGCCGTTCTTCCCCGAGATTGGTCTCGATCGCCGCCTTGCGGCGCGCGTAGCGGTAGGATTTCGCCATTACCTCGTCGAGCATCGATTTCAGGCTCGGATTGTCGGCGATGAGATCGGCGATCTCGTCGCGGGCGTTGGCGATCGACAGGCGCCAGGACTTGCCCCGGCCTTTCGGCTGGAAGCGCCATTTCAATAGATGCAGGATGAGGACCGTGAGGCGGCTGACAAGTTCGCGCTTCTCGGTCTTGCCCATGCTCTCGATCTCCTCGGCGATGAGGTCGAGGTCGGCCTCGGCGATTCGGCGTTGGCGCAGCAGCGCCGCCTGTTCGAGGCTCCAGGCGTAAAAGTCCTGGTCGCGATGTGACGGTTTCGCGGGCATGGGCAATTCTAACCCCTTGCGACGGTCAAGTCGACGCGCACGCATCGCGCGGCCATTGCCTTCGCCCGGAAGTTCGGCGACGCTGAGACAAACCGCCATCACTGGAGCCGCGCAATGATCCGGCGAATGTTCGCCCTCTGCCTTCTCTTGGCCTTTGCCGCCGCGGCGCCGCTCGCGCGTGGCGCCGAAAGCTTCACCATCGGGGTGATGAACGACCAGTCCGGCCCCTATGCCGATCTGGCCGGGCCGGGCTCGGTCGAGATGGCGAGGATGGCGATCGAGGATTTCGGCGGCGCAGTGCTCGGCAAGCCGATCGAGCTCCTGGTCGCCGATCACCAGAACAAGGTCGACGTCGGCCTCGCGATCGCGCGGCAATGGTACGACGAGCGCGGCGCGCGAGCGATTTTCGACATCACCAATTCGGGCGTGGCGCTCGCGATCCAGGATCTGGCCAAGGCCCGCGACCGGATTGTCATCTTCGACTCGGCCTCATCGTCCGACCTCACCGCCAAGGCGTGCTCGCCGAACGGCGTCCAGTGGAACGCCGACAACTGGTCGAACGGGGTTGCGCTGATGCGGCTCCTGATCCAGCAGAAGCTCGACAGCTTCTTCTTCATCACCGCCGATTACGCCTTCGGCGCTTCGCTCGAGGCGGACGCGCGCGACGCCATCGTCAAGGCCGGCGGAACCGTCGTCGGCGCGGTGCGCTCGCCCCTCAACACCGCAGATTTCAGCTCTTTTCTGATCGCCGCCCAGGCATCGAAGGCCAAGGTGATCGTGTTCGCCATCACCGGCGCCGACCTTTCCAACGCGCTCAAGCAGGCCAATGAGTTCAATCTCGCGCCGGCGCAATATCTGGCGACGCCGATCACCTATTTGAGCGACGTCAATGCGCTCGGCCTCGACGTCGCCCATGGCCTGACCTTCATGCAGTCCTGGTACTGGGACCTCGACGATCAGACGCGCGCCTTCGCCAAGCGCTTCTACGCCCGCCGTGGGCGGATGCCCAACGACAACCAGGTCGCTCTCTATTCCTCCATCCGCCACTATCTCGAGGCGGTCGCCAAGGCGGGAACCGACGACGCCGGCGCCGTCATGAAAGCGATGCGCGAGGCGCCGATCCACGACGTGTTCACCGCCAACGGGACGGTCCGCGCCGACGGACGGGTGCTCTACGACCGCTACCTCATGAAGGTGAAGACGCCGGCGGAATCGAAAACCCCGTGGGACTACCTCACGGTCGTCGACAAGATTCCGGCCGCCGACGCGTTCCGGCCCCCGGGCGCGGGCGGCTGCACGTTGACCACGCCTTGAGAGGAAGCCGGCGGCCCTGGGGGCGGTGGTGACGTTCCTGGGTCGCCCGAATTGGCCAAAACGAAGGCGCGCGACATTGGCCGCCGCCCCGCGGTTTCGTCAAGTCACCAGCAGCACCTTCCCGTTGACGCCGTTCTCGACCGCGGCGTGCCCCGCCGCCGCATCTTTAAGGGGCAGCTTGCGGTCGATCGGAATGACGAGCCTGCCGGCGCTGACCGCCTGAGCCATGTGCAGAACCGTCTTCGCATCCTGTTTCGAGACAAAGGCGACGACGCGCACGGCCGGAAAGTGCTTGGCGTTGTCCGGCGCGCCGGTAACCGAAGCGAGCACGCCGCCCGGCTTCACCTTGCCGATCAGGCGCCCGGCCGTCGGTCCGCGGATCGTGTTGGCGACCACGTCGACCGGGGCGACTGCGTTTAGGGCGTCGCCATCGTCGATCGCTGCGACCTGATCCGCGCCGAGTCTAACGCCGCTGGTCACCGCCTTCCAGGCCTCCCATCCCAACGTCCGGATTCAGATCCTGGTCACGGACCGTCTTGTCGATCACATCGCTGAAGGGGTTGACCTGACATTCAGGCTTGGCGCTAAGGGATTCGTCGCTGGTCGCCAAGCGGATCCTCGCCTATCGCCACCAGCTGCTCGAAGGACGGTCGTCTTTCGACGCCCTATGGGGCCCCTCGCGATAACGGCGCCGTTTCGGCGCTCCGACGGCATCGGCTCCGTCGAATTGAGCCACGCTCCGGGCTCGCGCCTCAATGTCTGGCGGCCACCCGCCCCGCGCCGAGTCGAACCGAGCCCTTATTGGGGCTATGGTCGGCGAAGGCGATTCGACGGTCCACGAGAGATGTTTCCTTGAGCCTTGCCGATTCCAGCGTCATGCCCCGCGCCAATGTTCTGGCCTCGCTCGTCGAGGGGGTCATCCTGTCCTGGGGCTGGCGCCGGCGCGCCATCGCCTTCATCTCGGGCGCGGTCGGGGCGCTGGCGTTGCCGCCGTTTTCGCTATTCGCCCTCATCGCCTTGCCGCTGACGGTCGCGGTCTGGCTGATCGACGGCGCGCAGGACCGCGGGTCCGGACGGCCGCTGATCGCCTCGATGCGCGCCGCCTTCGGCGCCGGCTGGTGGATGGGCTTCGGCTATTTTCTCGCCGGCCTGTGGTGGGTCGGCGCGGCGTTCCTGGTCGAGGCCGACAAGTTCGCCTGGGCGCTGCCGCTCGGAGTCGTCGCCCTGCCGGCGGTCCTCGCGGTCTTTCCAGCCGTAGGCTTTGCGATCGCGCGCGCCTTATGGTCGCCGGGGCCATCGCGCGTATTCGCCCTCGCGTTCGGGCTCGGGCTCACTGAGTGGGCGCGCGGCCTCCTGTTCACCGGCTTTCCCTGGAACGACCTCGGCATGGCGCTGGGAAGCAATCTCGCGCTGGCTCAGATCGCCTCGCTCATCGGCCTGCACGGGCTGACATTCCTGACCATCGCAATATTCGCCGCGCCCGCCACGCTGTGGCGGNNGGTCGGCGAGGGCCGGCTCAATCTGGCTCCGGCGGGCCTCGCCGCGCTCGCGCTCGCCCTCATCGGCGCCTTCGGCGCCTTCCGGCTCGCGGCGCCGGCCAGCGCCACGCTGCCGGGCGTCAAGTTGCGTCTCATCCAGCCCAACGTCGGCCAGGACGCCTCGTTCTCGCCGGAGAACAAGGACGCGATCCTGCACCGCTACCTCGACCTGTCGGAGCGCGCGACGGCCCCGGACCGATCCGGGGTTCGCGACGTCACCCACCTGATCTGGCCCGAGTCGGCGTTCCCGTTCATCCTGTCGCGCGACCCGCAGGCGGTCGCCGACATCGCCGGTTTCTTAGGCGGCGAGGCGACGCTGATCACCGGCGCGGCGCGGGTCGAGGACGATGGCGGCGGACAGCGGCGCTATTTCAATTCGATCGAAATCGTCGGCCGCGACGGGCTCTCCGGCGAACGCTACGACAAGCAGCACCTCGTGCCGTTCGGCGAATACGTGCCGTTCGAAGGCATTCTGGAGAAGGCGCACATCACCCAGTTCGTCGATATTCCAGGCGGCTTCGAACCGGGCGCAGGACGCCGCGTCCTCCGGATTCCGGGCTTGCCCGACGCCATGCCGCTCGTCTGCTACGAGGCGATCTTTCCGACTGAAATCGGCGACCTCTTCTCGGGCGCCGAGCGGCCGCGCTGGCTCCTCAACGTCACCGACGACGCCTGGTTCGGGCAAACGCCCGGTCCCTATCAGCACTTCGCACAAGCCCGGTTGCGGGCCATCGAGCTTGGCGCGCCGCTGGTGCGCGACGCCAATTCCGGGATCTCGGCCGTGCTCGACGGCTTCGGGCGCGAGATCGTCGTCACGCCGCTTGGCGCGGAAGGCGTTCTCGACGCCGAATTGCCCGAGGCGCTCCCGCCGACCTGGCAGTCGCGCTTGGGGTCGGTTGGCGCGGCGCTGATCGGATTGGCGTTCCTGGCGGCGGCCTTGGCCGGAAGGCGCCGCAGCTGAACGGAGACTGACGATTGCAATACTGCTTCCTTGCGCGCTATGCGGGCGTCTTGTATCTGCATTCCCCAAGGTCAGTTGATTCCAATGTGCAGCTGGCGACATGGCGGACAGACCACGGGGGCGCGGGCTGATGTCCAAATCGTCCAACATAGTCGACGTGTACGTCGGCGCGCGGTTGCGCATGCGCCGGACGATGCTTGGCATGAGCCAGAGCAGGCTCGGCGAGCTTCTCGGCGTGACATTCCAGCAGGTTCAGAAATACGAAAAAGGCTCGAATCGGATCAGCGCCAGTCGTCTCCAGCATACCGCCCGGGTGCTTGAAGTCTCGCCAGGGTATTTCTTCGAGGGCGCGCCTGCGCAGTCCGCAGAGCCCGGGTTTGCGGAAGAATCGCCGCAGTCTTACGTGGTGGACTTCCTTGCCTCGACCGAGGGTCTGCAGCTCAATCGCGCCTTCCTGCGGGTTCGCGACCCCAGGGTCCGCCGCCGGATTGTTGATCTGGTCATTTCGCTGGCGTCGGCGGACGATGACGGGAGTGGTTCGTCCGTTCGGTAAAGCGAACGATCTGACCAAAATCGGCTTGACGCATCGAACGCCCGCTGGCAAAAGCGGCGCCTGCGCGCCCAGGGACATCCGTGAGGTCGCACAATCGTCGTGGCGGCGGGCGCCCCAGCAGGAGAATCGTGAATATGGCTCGTCAATATTACGAGTTCACCAGTGAATCCGTGTCCGAAGGGCACCCGGACAAGGTTTGCGATCGGATTTCTGATGAAATCGTCGATCTGTTCTTCCGCGAAGGGGCGAAGGCGGGCATCGATCCCTATCAAATCCGCGTCGCCTGCGAGACCTTGGCCACGACGAACCGGGTTATCGTCGCCGGCGAAGTCCGCGGGCCGAAAATTTCGAACGACGAGATCGATGCAACCGTTCGCAAGGCGGTCAAGGACATCGGCTACGAGCAGGACGGCTTTCATTGGCGCAACACTAACGTCGAAGTGCTGTTGCACGCCCAATCCGCCGACATCGCCCAGGGCGTCGACGCGGCCGGCAACAAGGACGAGGGCGCAGGCGACCAGGGCATCATGTTCGGCTACGCCTGCCGAGAAACACCCGAATTCATGCCGGCGCCGCTCTATTACGCTCACGAGATCCTGCGTGCGATCTCGAAGGCGCGCCACTCCGGCGCCGAAAAGACGCTGGGACCCGACGCCAAGAGCCAAGTCACTGTGCGGTACCATAACGGCAAGCCGGTCGAGGCGACGCAGATCGTTGTCTCGCATCAGCACCTCGTCGAATCCCTCACCTCCGAGGACGTCGCCAAACTTGTCCGCCCGTATGTCGAGGCGGCGTTGCCCGTGGGCTGGATCACGGCCAAGACCGTCTGGCACATCAATCCCACCGGCAAGTTTTTTATCGGCGGCCCCGACGGCGACTGCGGCCTCACCGGCCGCAAGATCATCGTCGACACGTACGGCGGCGCGGCGCCGCACGGGGGCGGCGCTTTCTCCGGCAAGGATCCCACCAAGGTCGACCGCTCGGCGGCATATGCGGCGCGCTACCTCGCTAAGAACGTCGTCGCGGCCGGCCTGGCCGATCGCTGCACGCTTCAGCTTTCCTACGCCATCGGGGTTGCGCGTCCACTGTCGATCTACGCCAACCTGCATGAGACCGGGCAAATCGACGAGGCGAAGCTCGAGACGGCGCTGATGGACGTCATGAACCTGACCCCGCGCGGCATTCGCGAGCACCTGAGCTTGAACCGCCCGATCTTCGCTCGTACGTCGGCCTATGGCCATTTTGGCCGCTCGCCGGAAGCCGACGGCGGCTTTTCCTGGGAAAAAACCGATCTCGCGGATACGCTGCGCGCTCTCGCCTGACCATCGGCGCGCTCGTCGCAGTCGATGATGGCGAACGGCGGACCGGACGGTTCGGCGCCGCTTCGCCGGCTTTACGGACGCAGTCGCGGCAAGGCGCTTCGCGCGGGCCAGGAGCGCCTGCTCGCCGAAGCGCTGCCGCTCTTTTCAATCACGCCGGAAGCGCTGGCCGCAGGGCAGGCCTTTGCGCCGCCGCGGGAAGTCTGGCTTGAGATCGGCTTCGGGGCGGGAGAGCATCTGATTGAGCAGGCGAAGGCCAATCCGGATGTGGGCCTCGTGGGCTGCGAACCGTTTCTCAACGGCGTCGTCGCGGCGCTCGCCGGCTTCAAGCGCGAACAGCTCTTAAATGTGCGCCTGCGGCGCGGCGACGCCCAAGCGCTTGTCGAGGCCGCTCCGGACGGATTCTTTTCGCGCGTTTTCATCCTTTATCCTGACCCCTGGCCAAAACGACGCCACCGCAAGCGGCGCGTTTTGGCCGTGGGCATGATCGAGGCGCTCGCGCGCGCCATGCGAAGTGGAGGCGAACTGCGTTTCGTCACCGACGTCGACGACTACGCCGGCTGGACCCTCAAGCGCTTTCTCGCTTCGCCTCATTTCCGCTGGACCGCGAACCGAGCCGACGATTGGCGCCGGCCCTGGCCCGAATGGCGCCCGACACGCTATGAGGCCAAGGCGCGCAAGGAGGGCCGGGGGTCCGTCTACCTCACTTTCGCGCGTCTGTAAGCCAGCAGGGACGCTCAAGTCGGATTCTCCGATCGACGAGAATCACGTAATGAGAGCGTCCGATTCGAAGAGGTTTTTATGTCCGAGAGCATAGATCGCCGCACGCTGCTCAAGGGAGCGGCCGCATCCGCGGCGGCAATGAACCCACTCGCGGAGGCTTTCGCCGCCCAGTCCGACGGCCTGCAATTCGACCCGCCCGTTCCGTTCACCTACGACCTTTTCAAGTCGCAAGCCCGCGAACGGGCACACGGCCCCTACATTGCCCCATCCCGTCCGGCGCCCGAAATCCTGCAGAAGATCAATTACGAGGAGTGGGGGAAGATCCGCTACCGCGACGACTTCGCCCTGTTCGCTAACGGCCCGGGCCGGTATCCGGTGACGTTTTTCCATCTGGGCCTGTTTTTCCAGAAAGCAGTCAGAATGCATGTCGTCGAGGGCGACATGGCGCGCCAGATCATCTACGAGCAGTCTTATTTCGACATGCCTGCCAATTCGCCGGCGCGCGATCTGCCGGAGGGCGCCGGCTTTGCCGGCCTGCGCGTCCAGGAAGCACGCGACGGCCTGCTCGACTGGCGCAAGAACGACTGGGTCGCCTTCCTCGGCGCGGCCTATTTTCGCGCCATTGGCGAGCTCAGGCAATACGGCCTCTCCTCGCGCGGGATCGCACTCGACGTCGCCGTCGCCGATCGGCCGGAAGAGTTTCCTGACTTCACCGACTTCTACATCGACTCGGCCCCCGACGGCGACATGATGACGCTTTACGCGCTGATGGAGGGCCCCTCGATCGTCGGCGCATTCCGCTTCCTGATGACCCGAGGCAAGGGCGTGGTGATGGACATACAGGCGGCGATGTTCACGCGCGCCCAGGTCTCGCGCTTCGGCATCGCGCCGCTGACCTCGATGTACTGGTTCTCCGAAACCAAAAAGGAGACGGCGATCGACTGGCGACCGGAGGTCCACGATTCGGATGGCCTGGCGATGTGGTCGGGCGCCGGCGAGCGCCTGTGGCGCCCGCTCAACAATCCGCCGCGGATCATGGTCTCGGCCTTTCTCGACAACAATCCACGCGGTTTCGGCCTTCTTCAGCGCGACCGGGTGTTCGACCATTATCTCGACGGCGTCTTCTACGACAGGCGCCCGAGTCTGTGGGTTGAGCCGTTGCCGGGCCCGAGCGGCGAGGGCTGGGGCAAAGGATCGATCCAGCTCTGCGAAATCCCGACCGACGACGAGATCCACGACAACGTGGTCGCGATGTGGGTGCCTGCCGAGCCGGTCCCGGCGGGCGCCGAAGTCAATCTCAACTACCGCCTGCACTGGCTCGCCAATGAGCCCTATCCCAGCAAGCTTGCGGTCGTATGGGCGACCCGCCTTGGCCGCGGCGGCCAGCCGGGCCAGCCGCGTCCCAAGGGGGTGAGGAAGTTCATGGTCGAGTTCCTCGGCGGCCCGCTCGGCGAACTCCCGTTCGGCGTCAAGCCCGACCTCGTCGTGTCGACCTCGCGCGGAACCTTCGGCCCCTACCAACTGGTCGAGGCGGTTCCCGACGGCGTCGCCGGCCATTGGCGGGCGCAGTTCGACCTCATCGTCACCGGGACCGACCCGGTCGAATTGCGCGCGTTCCTGAAGTCGGGCGGCGAGACCGTGACCGAGACCTGGATGTTCCAGTACCACCCATTCTGACGCGGGGTCATTCCCCGACCTTCCCCCTCAGCCACAGCGCGTATAGCGCGGCGGCGGCGAGCGCCGCGGCGCTCATGATGGCGCCGAGGGCGAGCGGGGAGGCGTCGTGGTAGAGCGCCGCGGCGGCGAGGCCGCCGAGGGCGCCGAACAGCATCTGGACGGTGATGAGGACAGCCGAGGCGAGGCCGGCGATTTCCGGCAGCGGGTGGACCGCCTCGTGCGCGGCGTTGGGATAGATGAGGCCGAAGGCCGAGATGTAGACCATCACCAATGCGGCGACGATGAGCGCCGAGCCCAAGCCGGCGAAGCCTACCCCAAGCAGCGCCAACGCCGCCAGGCATTCGACCGCGAGCGCGGCCCCGACCACCGCCTTCGGATTGGCGTGGCGGTTCAGGAGCCAGGCGTTGATCGTCGAGCCGACGATCACGCCCGAGGCGGTGATGGCGAACAGCCCCGCAAATCCGCTCTTCGACACGCCGTAGCCTTGCATGTAGAGGAGCGGCGAAACATTGACGTAAGCAAAGAGGCCGGCGAACAGGAGTCCGCCGAGCAGCGAAAAACCCACGCATGCGCGGTTGGTCAGCGCCCGCCGGTAGCCGGCCAGGATCGTCGAGGGTTTCAGGTTCCGCCGGTTCTCGGCCGAATGCGACTCGTTGAACAGCACGAGCGCGGCCGCCGTAACCATGGCGCCGACGCAGGTCAGCACGCCGAAGATCAGGCGCCAGGAGCCGACGAACAGAATCCCGGCGCCGAGGGCCGGGGCGATCAGCGGGGCGACGCTGAACACGAGCGAGACGGCGGCGAGGTGCAGGCGCGCCTCCCGGCCCTCGAAGAGATCGCGGATGATCGCTCGCGGCAGGATGCCGACCGCCCCGGCGCTGGCCCCTTGCACCAGGCGAAAGGCGAGCAGCGCGTCGATCGAGGGCGCGAGCGCCGAGCCCGCCGCAGTGAGCGTGAACACCGCCAGCCCAACCAGCATGACCGCTTTGCGGCCGAACCGGTCGGCGAGCGGGCCGACCACAATCGGCGCGGTCGAGAAACCGGCGATGAAGATCGCAATCGCCGCCGCCGCCTTCGTCTGCGGCGCATGAAGATCGGCCTGGATCAGCGCCAGGCTCGGCAGCGCCATGTCGATCGACAGCGGCGGCAGGGCGGTGAGCGCGGCGAGAAAGAGCGTGAAGCCGAGCCCGTTGACGTTCGAGCGGGCCATCGCCGGCGCGCCGCAGGGGGCGGTCAAGTCAGGTCCCCTTGAGCTGATTGAGCGCGTTGGCCGCGACATATCCGGCCCAGACCGCAAGCAGGCAAAGAACGACCGACCAGACGATGTTGGCGCCGGCGAGCAGCGTCTCCCCGTCGCGCGCGAGATTGAGCGTCTGCGGGCTGAAGGACGAGAAGGTGGTATAGCCGCCGCACAGGCCCGTCATGACGAACTGGCGCGCGTCCGCGCCGACGAAGATGCGTCCGTCCGGCGCCGTCAGGGTGGCGAAAAAGTCGATCACGAACGAGCCGGTGACGTTGACCATCAGCGTGCCGATCGTAAAGGTCTGCCCGATGTGCTGAGCCGCGAGGCCCGACACGAAAAAGCGCGCCCCCCCGCCGAGCGCGCTGCCCAGCATGACCCAGAAATACGTCATTGATCGTGAGAATCCGTCCGATGGCGCGTCCCCGACGTTAGAAGCCATTGCGCGCTCAAGCGCAAGCGTGGCGGCTGCGCGGACCTGAGCATTGGGCGTCGCTCAAATGCGCGGGCGCGTCTTTTCGCCCGCCTCCAGCGGTCCGGCTGAGGCTGGCCCGGCCGCGTTCCGCGGCTCGATCCGTGCGAGGATGGCGTCGGAAACAGCCATCCCGGCGAGCGCGCCGCCGCTCGCCAGCAATCCGGCCCAGAATGCGCCGCCGATGACCGCGCTGGCGCCGGGAACCATCGGCAGGAGGAAGCCGGTCACGATGCAGGCGAGACAGGTCAGGATCAGGAAGACAGCTTTCGCGGCGACATTGACCGCGCCGCGGCTCGCCGCGACCGTGCGCAAGCTCGCATACCAAAGAAGCGCGAAGACAGCGATCGACGCGGCGATCCGAATGGATGGCCTCCCTGTTTTCGCCCGCAGCCCAAGATCGCGTCGCGGACCAATGCACATGGCGCCAGTCCGCGCCTCGGCGACCGCCGGAACGATCAACCCGCAGAATTGAGACCCCGGTCAGGCGGCGGGCGCGGTCGCGCCAGGCGAGGCGTCCGCGCTCGCGGCCATGAGCTTGTCCTGCGTCTTGGTCCCAAAATCGCTGGCGTCGTGGCGCTCGTGCAACTGGCTCGAAGGCTCGCCGGAGGTGCGGTTGACCATGCGTCCGCGCTTCACGGCCGGACGGGCGGCGATCGCGTCGGCCCAGCGCAGGACGTTCTTGTATTCCTGCACGCTGAGAAACTCGGCCGCCCCATATTGCCCGCCCCTCACCAGGCCGCCGTACCAGGGCCAGATCGCGATATCGGCGATCGTGAACTCACTGCCCGCCACATACTCGACCTCCGCAAGGCGCCGGTCGAGCACGTCGAGCAGGCGCTTCACCTCCATCGCGAACCGGTCGATGGCGTATTCGATCTTGATCGGCGCGTAGGCGTAGAAATGGCCGAACCCGCCGCCGAGATAAGGAGCGCTTCCCATCTGCCAGAAGAGCCACGACAGGGCTTCGGCGCGCGCGCCCGCCTCGGTCGGCAGGAACGCCCCGAACTTCTCCGCGAGATACAAGAGGATCGCGCCCGATTCGAACACCCGGATCGGCCTCGGACCGCTGCGATCCACCATGGCCGGGATCTTGGAGTTGGGATTGATGGCGACAAAGCCGCTGCCGAACTGATCACCGCTGATCTTGATTAGCCAGGCGTCATACTCGGCGCCCTTATGGCCCAGCGCCAAGAGCTCCTCCAGCATGATCGTGACCTTCTGGCCGTTCGGCGTCGCTAGCGAATAAAGCTGGAGAGGATGGCGGCCGACCGGGAGCTCCGTCTCGAGCGTGGGGCCGGCGATCGGGCGGTTGACGTTCGCGAACTGGCCCCCGTTCGGCTTGTTCCAAGTCCAAACCTTAGGCGGGGTGTAATCGGTCGGATTGCTCATTCGCGAGGCTCCAGGTCTCAAGGCTTCGGGCGGGCGGGCGGCCGCGACCGCGACCGCAATGCGCAGTGTTCCTCAATTGGGGTTTGATTCGAGGACTGTCCAGTGCTCGCGGCTCAACCCGGCGCCCATCCGAGTTCGGGACCAAGCGGAACGATGCCGGCCGGGTTCAAGGCCTTGATCGAGTAATAGCCGCCCTTGATGTGGTCGAGGCTGAAGGTGTCGCGGAAGGCGGGAATCGCGATCAGGCGGGCGAGGTAGGCGCTCAAATTTGCGTGATCGGCAATGCGCCTGAGGTTGCATTTGAACAGACCGTTATAGGCGGCGTCGAAGCGCGCAAGCGTCACGAACAGGCGAATGTCGGCTTCCGTCAGCCGGTCGCCCATCAGCCAGGGGCCGCGCTCAAGCCTTCGCTCCAGCGTGTCGAGGGTCGCGAACACCGCGACGAAGGCCTCCTCGTACGCGACCTGGCTCGTGGCGAATCCGGCGCGGTAGACGCCGTTGTTGAGCGAGCCGTAGACCTCGGCGTTGAGCGCGTCGATCGCCGCGCGCAGATCCGCGGGGCAGAGGTCGATTGAAGTGTCGGCGAGGGCGCCGAAGCCCGAGTTGAACATGCGCAGAAGGTCGGCGGATTCGTTATTGACGATCGTCCGGCGCTCCTTGTCCCACAAAGCCGGAACCGTCGCCCGGCCGGTGAAATGCGGATCGGCGAGGGTATAGATCTCGTGCAGATAAGTCGCCCCATTTACCGCGTCGCGGTCGGCGCCGGGATAGTCGCCGAACCGCCAGCCCTGGTCGGTCATCGCCGGTTCGACGATCGCGACGGAAACGGCGTCCTCGAGTCGTTTGAGCTGGCGGGCGATCAAGATGCGCGTCGCCCACGGGCAGCCAAATGCAGCATAGAGATGATAGCGATCCGTTTCGGCGCGAAAGCCACCCCCGCCGGTCGGCCCGGCGGCGCCGTCGGGCGTGACCCAGTTGCGGAAGCTCGAGATCTGCCGGACGAAGCCGCCCTTGGCGTCGGTGGACTGGACCGGCCGCCAAGCCTCCGACCATTTGCCGTCGACGAGCATCGGCCGCACTCCGGAAAAGCGCCCGGTTCAACGCCGGATCGCGGCTGCGGTCAAGATCCGCCAAGGCTGAGGGCCGCCAGCGGTGAATAATCCGCTTACGGCGTCATTTCCATCCGTCCGGCCGGCGCCTCCTTGCCATCGGGATTCGGCGGTGCGAGGACCGCCCGAGCGCGACACTAAAGTTCTTGCTAAACTGTTTGAGTCGCGTTACTAAGGCACATGCTTAACTATGCAGCTCCGCTCGACCGGGCATTNNCAGGCGCTGGCCGACCCGACCCGCCGCGCGATGGTCGAGCGGCTGACCCAGGGTCCGGCGTCCATCAGCGAACTCAAGCGGCCGCTCAAGATGTCGCTGCCGGCGGTGATGCAGCATGTCGCCGTGCTCGAGACCTCCGGGCTCATCGTTTCGGAGAAGTCAGGACGGGTGCGCACCTGCCGCATCAATCCTCCCGCACTCGCCGAAGCCGAACGATGGATCACAGAGCGGCGCCTGGAGTGGGAGCGCCGCCTCGACCGGCTCGACGGATACCTCAAAACCCTGAACACCGAAGGAGAGAACGATGACCAAGATCGATGACGCGAGCCTGAAGGTCGAGACGGCCCCGGTGCGCGTGTCGCGCGTCTTCGCCGCGCCGCGGGAGACGGTGTTCAAGGCCTGGAGCTCCGCCGACCATATCAAGCGATGGTTCTGCCCGGACGGCTATTCGGTTCCCGAAGCCACAGTCGAGATGCGCGCCGGCGGGCGGTTCGAGGTCTGCATGCGTTCCCCCGAGGGCGTCGACCATTGGACGAAGGGGACGTTCACCGAAGTCATCGCTCCCGAACGCCTGACGATCGACCATCATGTGATCGACCCATGCGGCGGCGGTCCGCTGTTCAGCGCCGTCACGCAGGTGAGCTTACGCGACGAGGGCGCCGGGAGAACCCTGATGGAGGTGGTCCAGACCTATTCGGCCGCCGGCACGGCGCAGGCGGACCAGATGCTGAAGGGGGCGCCGGAGGGCTGGCGGCAGACGCTCGACAAGCTCGAAGCCGAGGTCGCGCGGATGCACGCTGGCGCTGTCCGCTCCGTCGTCCATGGCGCCTTTCATCTCGAGCGCGCCTATGACGCGACGGCCGAAGAGGTGTACCGGGCGCTGTCAGACGAGGCGGCCAAGAGCCGTTGGTTCTTCGGGCCGGAGGGATGGCGGCTGATCGAGCGGACAATGGATTTCCGGGTCGGCGGCCGCGAGCGGGTCAAGGGCGGCTTCGACGGCGGCGTGACCACGACCTTCGACGCCGTCTATCACGACATCGTTCCGCGCGAGCGGATCGTCTACACTTATGAGATGCACCTCGACGATCGCAAGATCTCGGTCTCGCTCGCCACCTTGCAGATCAAGCCTGAGGGCAGGGGACGAACGAGGCTTACCGTCGACGAACAAGGGGCGTTCCTCGACGGCTACGACGATGCCGGAGCGCGCGAACGCGGGACGAGCGAACTGCTCGACAAGATCGCCGCGTCGCTGCGTTCATGACATGACGCGGAGGCGCTGGAGGAAGGCCAGCAGCAGAGAGGAGGTCGGTATGAACGTGTCCAATTGGTCCGGTATGGATGCCGAATTGGCGGAAGTCGCCAGGCGGAGCTATCGCGCCTACGTCGACAAGGATCGGGCCGCTATGGAGCAGATCATCGCCGAGGATTTCCGTTTCACGAGCCCGCTCGACAATCGGCTCGATCGAAAGACGTATTTCGAGCGCTGCTGGCCGAACTGCCAATCGATCGCCGAATTCGAGTTCGTCGGCGTCGTTCCCGACAACGACCGCGTTTACGTCACCTATATCGGCCGTATGGACTCTGGCCGACGCTTCCAAAATACCGAGGTGCTCACCGTTCGCGGCGCGAAGATCGTCGAAGCCCAAGTCTATTTCGGCTGGTCGCTACCGCATCCGGCCCCGCCTGGCGGATTCCTGCAGGATACGTGAGCGTCGGCCGCACGGGGTCCTTCAATCGGCGTGTCACCTCGCGCCACCGGGGCGATGGATCTCGAAACAAGATCGCGGCCGGCCTTACTCATCGTTCGCGGCGTTGAGGTCGTCCCAGCCGAGATATTTGGCCTCGCGGCCCTTGCTGAGCCGAACGCCCGCGCCGCCGCCGTTCCTGGGAATGAAAGCGACGCCGGCCAATTCGAGTGCGGCGCGCATCTTGGCGACTGATTCGGCCGGCACGCTGTGGGGCGCCCCGGTCTCGAACCGATCGACGATCGAAAGCGACACACCGGCGGCGTCGGCGAGTTCCGCCTGCGACCAACCAATGAGAGCACGCGCGGCTCTGACCTGGGCGGCTTCGATCATCGCCTTGAGGTCATTGCGCCTGCGCCGTCGCCGGCATCGCCGCGGCTGCAGGCCGCGCCGAATCGCGGATGCTGTCGCCGAGCGCCTTGCGCGCGAGCGCCGCTTCCCCGCCGCTAGTGGCGTGATAGAGTTCAAGCTGCTCGAATTCGTCGTCGCGCGGCGGCGCGATGGCGAGGTCAGTATAGGTCCAGCGGTCGGAAGCGTTCAGGACCTCCTTGAGGATCCGCCGTGTCCCCAAGAAGAATCGCGAATAGTGCCAAGCCTTGACCGCGATCCCGCCCCAGTAGCGCGGATAGAAGACGAGGGGCGATTCAAGCGGCAAACTGTGGCGGCGGTCGCGGCGGTATTTCAGCCGGAAAGCGCCGCCTTCGAGAGGATGCACTCCCTCCTGCTCGATCATGAGCTTGAACCACATCATCGTGCTCGTGATCTGCTTCGGCCTCCCGTTTGGGATCTGGGCGGCGCGTTTCAAGATCGTGCGGATGTGCTCGGGCGTATAATATGTGGCCCAGGCCGCGCGATAGGCGTCCTCCCACTCCTGGTCGGTCATCTTCGAATGATGCGCGACGCGATGGTCGAGGTCGTATTTATTGATGTCGGGGTCCATCCAGACGCCCTTCTTCAACAGAGTCTTGTGGTCCTCCGAGCCCGGCAGCGGCGTCAGGAAGAAGAACTCGAGAATATCGAGCGGCAGTTCGCGCTTGATGATTTCGATGTCGCGCAGGATTGATTCCTTTGTATCCGCCGGGAAGCCGAGGATGTAGCCGGCGAAGGTGAGCGCGCCATGGGCGCGCCACTTCTGCAGCATGACGCGATATTCGGTGATCTTGTTCTGCCGCTTTTTGGCGGTGATGAGATTCTCGGGGTTGATGTTCTCAAGCCCGATGAAGATGCGCTTCGCGCCGGCTTTGGTCGCTTTTTCGATGAAGTTCGGAATCTTGTGGCAGAGCGTGTCAACCTGGATGGTGAAGCCACAGGTGATGCCCTCGCCCTGGAGCTTGATCACCCGATCCAGCAGGATCTCCCAGTCGCTGTTGCGGGCGAAATTGTCGTCGGTGATGAAGAACCTGTCGATGCCTTGGGCCCTGTTATCACGGATGATCTGTTCCAGGTCGTCGGGCGTACGGAACCGGCTCTTGCGGCCCTGCACGTTGATGATGGTGCAGAATGAGCACTGATATGGGCAGCCGCGCCCGAGGTCGATCGATGAATAATGGCCCGTCGTGCGCGCGAGATGTTTGCGGGGCAGGATCGGCGCCGGCTCGCCCTCGAGCGAGGGCAGGTGATCCATGAAATTGTAGAGTGGCTTCAACTCGCCGTTCCACGCGTCGACAAGCACTTCGTCGAGCCGATGCTCCTCCGCTTCGCCGGCGAACAGCGAAATCCCCATCGCCTGGGCCTCGCGCATCTCGGCCGGCATTTCCGGCAGCATGGCGATGCAGCCAGAGACGTGGAAGCCGCCGATACAGACCTGCAGGCCCGCGTTACGAAACTGCCGCGCGAGATCGATGGCGCGCGGAAACTGGTTCGATTGCACTCCGACGAGGCCCACCAGCGAGCGCCCGCCGCGCCGCTTGAGATCGCGAATGATGCGGCTCGGCACGACGCGGCGGTTGGTTTCGTCATAGGTGTCGAGTTCGATTGTCACTCCCGGTCCCAGCACCTCGCGGCGGCTGGCGTCCCCGGCCAGGCTGTTCATGCAAGCCAGCGTGTTGGAAGGCAACGCGGAGCGGAACCATTGGATCGGATAGCCGTCGTCGTCGTAGTGGGTCGGCTTGACGAGGACAAACGTAAACAACGAATCCGGCGTGCGTGAATCCGGCTTGGTCTCGACTGAACTCGACGACGCCTGCATGATGTCCCGTCTTTTCCGTGAATCGCAGCTTGGCTAGCATGGGACAGCCCAACCCGGCAAATCG
>PLUH01000047.1 GCA_003164825.1 Hyphomicrobiales bacterium | reverse complement strand
GTGAAGAAGCTCCTGGTGCTTTAGGCGCTCGACCGGCTGCCCCTTTGCCGACCTTCTTGTTCATGCCACACTCGGCGCGCGACCAATCGTGCGAGCCCTGGCGTGAGCGGAGCGGGGGCGATGGCGGATATTTTTGTCAGTTATACCAGCAACGACCGGGACTGGGCGTTCTGGATCGGCCAGGAGCTTGAAAAGCTCGGCCATGCGCCACGCATTCACGAATGGGAGATCTCCGCCGGCGGCGATATCGCCAAATGGATGGATGAGCGGCTGAAGCGCGCGGATTCTGTTCTTTGCGTCGTGAGCGCCGTCTATCTGACGAAGGACTATTCGGGGTGGGAGCGTCGGGCGGCGCAATGGGCCGCTCAGAACAGGCGACCCAACTTCGCATTGCCAGTATTCGTCGAGGACTGCGAACCATCACCGCTCCTGGCAGTCGTTAAACGGTGCGATCTTTATGGCGTTGACGAGGAGGAGGCGCGAGCGCGGCTAGCGGCATACTTGACGCCGGCAGCCAAGCCGACGGGAGCAATGCGATTTCCGGGGAAAGTCGAAGTCGTAGCGGCGTACGCCCCGACTCGCACGGCAGTCGCCTTTCCTGGAGGTCCGTCCGCGCGCCAGCCGCGGAACCTGCCGTTTGCCTCGCTTGGCGACCTTTTCAAAGGGCGCGAGACCGAACTCGAGAGCCTGCGCGCGGCGCTCGTGGACGCGAAAGGTGTGGCGGTCGCAGGCCGGACGCTGCACGGGCTTGGCGGGATCGGCAAGACCCGGCTCGCGATCGAATATGCTTTGCGCCACGAGGTGGATTATTCAGCGCTGCTGTTTGTCCGAGCCGACAGTCCGGCGACCCTCAACGCGAGCCTCGTTGCGCTCGCGAGCGCCGCCGCGCTCGATCTGGCGGAGAAGGAGGCGAAAGAGGACACAGCAAGGAGAGAGGCCGCGCTGCGATGGCTCGCCGACCATCCGACCTGGCTCATGATCCTCGACAACGTCGATGACGGCGAGGCCGTCAGGGCCGTCGCGAAGCTGATGGCGCGGCTCAGGGGCGGTCACGTGATCGTCACCGCGCGAGCGGCGGACTTCCCGGCCTCGTTGCGCAAGATAGAACTCGGCGTCCTCGACGAAGCCCCGGCGACCGAGTTTCTGTTGGAGCGGACGCAAGAGGATCGCGTCCAGGCGCCCGACGACGCGGCCCGCGCCCGCGAACTTGCGCAGGAGCTTGGCGGGCTCGCGCTCGGGCTCGAACAGGCCGGCGCCTACATCAACAAGCAGCGCATTCCATTTGCGCGGTATCTGAAACTATGGAGCGAGAATCGAGACAAGGCGCTCGCTTGGTCCGACGCCGCCATGACGGGACTCGAAAAGACGCTCGCCACGACGTGGGTGACGTCGGTCGGTCAGCTGCCGCCCGAGAGCCGCCGGCTGTTGGACCGTCTTGCGTTTTTTGCGCCCGATCCGATTCCTGATTCCCTCATCGACGTTTCGGTTCCCGGCGAGGCGACCGACTACGACGGTTATGAGGCGCGGGCGGGCCTTTACAGCTATTCGCTCGCCACGCATGCGAAGGGTGAGGACGGCGCGCGGAGGGGTTTTGTTGTCCATCGTCTGGTGCAGGACTTCGCCCGCCGCGCGATGACGAACGAGCGGCGCGCTGAGGCGTTGCGGGAGGCGCTAGGGTGGGTCAATGCGGCGTTCGTGGGGGATGTGCAGGACGTGCGAAGCTGGCCGGTTCTCGACCCGCTCGCGCCACACGCGCTCGCAATCGCGCGCCGCGCTGACGAAGCGAAGATTGCGGAACCGACCCGAAGGCTGCTCAATCAGCTGGCGCTCTTGACCAGAGCGAAGGCGCGCTACGCCGAGGCCGAGCCGCTGATGCGCCGTGCGCTGGAAATCAGCGAGGCGAGCCTCGGGCCCAAGCACCCCGAGGTGGCGAACCAACTCAACAACCTTGCGGGCTTGCTTTACGACACGAACCGGCTCGCGGAGGCCGAGATGCTCTATCGCCGCGTGCTCAAGATCGACGAGGCGAGTTTGGCGTCGGATGATCCCAAAGTCGCGATCCACTTGAGCAATCTCGCGGCAGTACACCGAGCCGCCAACCGCTTCGTCGCGGCCGAGCGGCTTATGCGCCGCGCGCTCAGGATCAGCAAGGAGAGCTTGGGGCCGGAGCATCCCGATGTCGCGATTCGCCTCAACAATCTTGCGGAAGTTCTTCGATCGACGAATCGGTTCGCTGAAGCTGAGCCGCTTTATCGCCGTGCACTTGAGATTTGGGAGATAAGCTACGGTCCGGATCATCCACAGGCAGCGAGCATCCTCAACAATATCGCGACGTTGCTCCGGGCCAGGAACCGGCACGATGAATCTGAATCGCTCCACCGCCGCGCGCTGGCGATCCGGGAGAAGAGTTACGGGCCGGATCATCCGGATGTCGCAGAGAGCCTCAACAATCTCGCGCTCGTGTTCCAGGCCACGAACCGGTTTGCCGAGGCCGAGGCGCTTTTCAGCCGCGCGTTCGCGATTTGCCAAGAGAGGTTTGGAGCGGATCATCCACGCACTGTAACAGCGCGCAAGAACCTCGCCGCGCTTCTCGCCGCGCTCAGCAAGGGCGGGTCAGCGACCTCATCGCGACTTCCGGCCAAGCCCAGGGGAAAGCGCTTGAGGAGATGAAGGGCAGCGGCCGCTTCTCTTCGACGCCCTATGGCTCTCCCGATGACCCGCGGCTTGCTTAGCCGCCCCGCATCTTCCCGAACCCGGCGAGCGCCCGGGCGCGGGCGGCGGCGTGGTCGACGATCGGCTGCGGGTAGGTCTTGCCCAGGACCACGCCGGCGCGCGCCAGCGCTTCGGTCGAAGCCCGCCAGGGCGCGTGGATTTCCGGCGCGGCGAGCTGCGCAAGCTCCGGGACCCAGCGGCGCGCGTAGGCGCCGTCGGGGTCGAACTTCTCCGCCTGCAGCACCGGATTGAAGATGCGGAAATAGGGCGCGGCGTCGGCGCCCGAGCCTGCGACCCATTGCCAGCCCATCGGGTTGCTGGCCGGATCGGCGTCGGTGAGCGTGTCCCAGAACCATTGCTCGCCGCGCCGCCAGTCGATGAGCAGGTGCTTGATGAGGAACGAGGCAGCGATCATGCGAACGCGGTTGTGCATTGTTCCGGTGCGCCAGAGCTGGCGCATCCCGGCGTCGACGATCGGATAGCCGGTCCGCCCATGCGCCCAGGCGCGAAAGCTCTCTTCGTCGTCACGCCAGGGAAAGCGTTCGAATTCGCGCCGCAGCGGCCGCGTCGCGAGATCGGGATGTCGATAGAGAAGCGCCGCCGCGAAGTCGCGCCAGCCGAGTTCGGCCATGAACTTCTCGGCGTCGCGCTGCACGGCCGGCCCGGCGGCGGCGGCGCCCTCGACGGCGGCGGCGATACGGCGGGTTGAAACCTCGCCGAAGCGCAGGTGGGGCGAAAGCCGCGAGGTCGTCTCGCGCGACGTCAGATCGCGGCCTTCGGCGTAGCCGGCGAGCGGGCCGTCGACGAACCGGGCGAGCGCGGCGAGCGCGCCCCGTTCGCCGGGGCTCTCGCCGAGCGCAAGCTCGCCCGACCAGTCCGGTTTGGTCGGCGTAAGCCGCAGCGCCTCGACTGTGACGCGTTCCGGAGCATCCTCCGGCCACGGCGCGGGGTTGAGGCGATCCGACGCTGGCGACGGCGCGGGCAGGTGCGCAAGCGCGCGATGCCGGCGCCAGAAGGCGGAAAAGCTGCCGGAGAGCGCGCCGTCCGGCTTTGCGATCTCCCACGGCTCGCGCATGAGC
>PLUH01000002.1 GCA_003164825.1 Hyphomicrobiales bacterium | reverse complement strand
AGCCTAAATCGATCCGTAAGGAAGTCCACGACATCCTCAGCATCGTGGGCAACGGCGCCAACAGCGGCGCCGAGGCCGCGAACGTCGTACGCGCCGAGAAGCTGCCGCGCGAGGTGGCCGAGGCGATGGCCAAGGAGATCGAGCGCAAGATGCGCGACGCCGCCGCGAACCTGGAGTTCGAGAAGGCCGCCGCCTTACGCGACGAGCTCGTCCACCTGCGCCGTCAAATCGGTGGCAACGAGAGCGTCCTCTTCCAAGGCCGCGCCCCCAAGATCTTCCAGCACGCCCTCAAAGAACTCATCGGAACCTAGCCCGGGGCACGTGGTGCGTCGCTCAGTGCGAGCTCCACAAGTGCCCTGTCGTGTCGATCGAGAGGTGCACGACAGCCGGTAGCGCGAGGCTGCGGGTGCGCAGGGCGACCAGACCAAAGACGAGTCCGGCCAGGAAATAGACCAGGAGCTTGGGCGCATAGAGTCCCTGGGTGNNACCCATTACGTAAGCGAACGGCATGTTCAGCGCGATGACGTTCGCGAGAATGCCGAGTAGATTTGGTTCGTCATGCATCGACGCGCCGAGGTGGAACAACGCGAAGAGCAATGCTTGTATTCCGAGTGCCCAATCGTTTCGTACGAGCGCACGCAGATGCGACAACGCTAAACCGCGGAACAAGAACTCCTCGCTGAATCCGTTGCTCAGCGTGTTATGGGCGAGCTGCTGCAGGATGTCGAGGAGCGAGATCCGCCCGATTGCCAAACGGTACAGCCATGAGGCGACGAAGAGCCCGACCCAAACAACGCCTGCCACGAACGTACCGCGCGAAGGTCTCGTGAGTCCGAGTTGCCGGAACCGTAGACCGAGCAGCACGACGAGCGCTCCCGGCAAGAGCGCGTACAGTACGAAGTTCGGCAGGCTCGTCCCTAACCACGGCGCTATCGCTTCAATCGAGGTCCAAGCAATGATCAAGGGACGTACGGCCATCGCTCCGCCGGGGACAATTGCGCCGCTGATGACGAACGTATAGTATCCGGACAAGGCAAGAGCCGCAGCGACGATCGCGACTCGACCCCACAGCGTCCGTTGCGGGCGTCGCGCCGTCAAAAACTTCGCGTCTTCGGCGGGATCCTTCACGATGCGNNCGAAGATCAGAAAAGCGAGCGCGATCAACGCTGAGCCGCGGTCCTCGACGGCGAGAATCAGTTCGGTGCACAACCACAGCGCCGCAAGAGCCAGTCTCGGCGTCGCGATCTTGGTCCAGGCGACGCTCACGTGCCGTGTACGATCGCCCACGGGCGGGTGAAATCGCGCTCTCTGGTGGCGGTTGCGCGGTTCAAGAAATAGACCGCACCGCTCAGGGCCCACATGACGCCGAGCGTCGTCTCTTCGCTATCGACGCTCAGCACGAGTTCCCACTCGTAGGCGCGCGCGACGAGCTCCGGGTTTTCGACGTCGTCCTGCGACAGGTTCCCTTCGGCGAAACCTAGACCGCCGTTCGATACGTACTCGGACTCCACCTCAAGTGGATTCTGGATTTCGCCGGGATAGCCAAACAATTGCGTGCCCCCGTAACACCCGAGGCTGTGACGCAGCGCGGAGTACGCATCGATCTCAGGCGAAGACGAAAACCAATTCGTCACCCTTTCTCCAAGAATGGGGATCAGGAGCGGATGCTCGACGTGAGGCAGCGTGAGCGCGACGCGCGGCGCCGCGCGGCACGGGTTCAATTCCACGTCGTTGTAGTACGGGGGAGGGGTTCNNACGGGAGCCACATGATCACGCACGACCCGGCATCCGTTGGTCTGAAACCCCACGGCTGTTCCACCGCCTCGTAAAATACGGACAAGAGTCCCGCCGCGGGCATGGGAAGCGACATGAGCTCGCCCAGCTGAGCGAGATCGAATTGCGCGATGAATGTTAGCGGGCACTCGTTGAACGTCGGCCACGCGAAGGTGGCCGGAACATCCGGGTCACCGCCAAAGTACGTCGATTGCTCGGGAAGTAACGCCAGTTCACATCGTTCGAGCTCGAACCGGATGCCGGTACGCGCTATGCGCTCCAGCAACGCCGTATGCTCTTGTAAGCCGCAACGTTCGGCGCGCTCCCGAAACCCCGCCAGACCCTGCAGTTCCTCGATCGGATCATCTAGGTAACTCACGGTGTTCCTTACTGGACAAGTCGCCCTTGACGAGCCTCTTTTCGGCCCGTTATGGTGACGCATCGCCTCGCGGACCGGACCGATGCCGGAGCCGTGAAGCTGNNCTCGCATGCTCGCTCGCCGACTCGCGTTTGCGCTCGCTACCGCCCTGACGCTCACCGCGCTCCCGTTGGCTCCGACCGGCGCAGCCGACCCGCCCGACATCGTGATCGGCTCGGTCCTTCCGCTGACCGGCTCCTTAGCGCAGTCCGGCGCAGGTCTGCGTGTGGCGCAGCTGCTGGCGCAAGACCTCGTCAACGGGCACGTGAGCTATCCGCTGCCGATGGTCGGCAAGAGTGGCTTGCCGCATCTCGGGCATGCCCGCATCAAGATCGTCTTCGCCGACTCGCAGGGGAAGCCGGATCAGGCGCGCGCGGCGGCCGAGCAGCTGATCACGCAAGAGCACGCGGTCGCGCTGATCGGGTGCTACAGCTCGTCGACGACAGCGACGGCTTCGCAGGTCGCCGAGCGCTACGGCATCCCATTCCTCAATCCCGACTCCTCGGCGCCGGGGCTCACCGCGCGCGGGCTCAAATGGTTCTTCC
>PLUH01000170.1:31516-31642 GCA_003164825.1 Hyphomicrobiales bacterium | reverse complement strand
CGGCCATGCTCGGCCAGCCGCTGTCGATGCTGCTGCCCGAGGTGATCGGCTTCAAGCTGGACGGCGAATTGCGCGAGGGGGTCACTGCGACCGATCTGGTGCTGACCGTCACCCAGATGCTGCGCA
>PLUH01000170.1:317-31498 GCA_003164825.1 Hyphomicrobiales bacterium | reverse complement strand
CCGGAATATGGCGCGACCTGCGGCCTCTTTCCAATCGACAGCCAGACGCTGACCTACCTCAAGACCACCGGCCGCAAGCCGTCGCGGCTGGCTTTGGTCGAGGCCTACGCCAGGGCGCAGGGCGCCTACCGCACCCGTCTCACTCCCGATCCGGTCTTTACCGATACGCTCGAGCTCAATCTCGGCGAGGTGACCGCCTCGCTCGCCGGTCCGAAGCGGCCGCAGGACCGCGTGGTCCTCAGCGGCGCCAAGGCCGGCTTCATCGCCGCGATGACCGACGAATTCAGGCAAGGCGACAGCATCGCCGAACGCCACAAGGTCGAGGGGACCAACTACGACCTCGGCCACGGCGACGTCGTCATCGCCGCCATCACCTCATGCACCAACACCTCCAACCCGAACGTCATGATGGCGGCAGGGCTTCTGGCGCGCAACGCGGTCGCCAGGGGCCTTACCGTCAAGCCGTGGGTCAAGACCTCGCTCGCGCCGGGCAGCCAGGTGGTCCAGGACTATCTGAAGGAGGCCGACCTGCAGAAGTCGCTCGACAAGCTCGGCTTCAACATCGTCGGCTTCGGCTGCACCACCTGCATCGGCAATTCCGGCCCGCTCGCACCCGAGATTTCGGCGACGGTCGCCAAGCACAACCTGGTCGCCGCCGCGGTCCTGTCGGGGAACCGCAACTTCGAGGGCCGGGTCAATCCCGACGTGCGCGCCAACTACCTCGCTTCCCCGCCGCTGGTCGTCGCCTATGCGCTGGCCGGCTCGATGCAGATCGATCTCACCCGCGAGCCGATCGGCGCCGACAAGCAGGGCAAGGCGGTCTATCTCGCCGACATCTGGCCCAAGACCGACGAAATCCACGAATTTGTCGAAGCGACCGTCAGCGCAAAGATGTTCAAGACCAAATATGCGAGCGTGTTCGACGGCGACGCCAACTGGCGCAAGGTCAAGGTTCCCGCCGGCCTCACCTACGCCTGGGACATCGGCTCGACCTATGTCCGGAACCCGCCCTATTTCGACGGCCTGACGAAAACGCCGAAGCCGGTGTCGGACATCGACAACGCCCGCATTCTCGCTCTCTTTCTCGATTCGATCACCACCGACCACATTTCTCCCGCCGGTTCGATCAAGGCCGCGAGCCCGGCCGGCCAACATCTCATCGAGCATCAGGTCAGGCCCGTCGACTTCAACCAGTACGGCACCCGCCGCGGCAACCATGAAGTGATGATGCGCGGCACGTTCGCCAATATCCGGATCAAGAACCAGACGGTGAAGGACGATGCGGGCAATGTGGTCGAGGGCGGCTACACCATCCATCAGCCCGCGGCCGAGCGCATGGCGATCTATGACGCGGCGATGCGCTATCAGGCGGAGAAGGTTCCGCTGGTGGTGTTCGCGGGGCGCGAATACGGCACCGGCTCGTCGCGCGACTGGGCGGCCAAGGGCACCAAGCTCCTCGGCGTGCGCGCGGTGATCGCGCAGAGCTTCGAGCGCATCCATCGCTCGAACCTCGTCGGCATGGGCGTGCTGCCGCTGGTGTTCGAGGAAGGGACGAGCTGGATTTCGCTGGGCTTGAAGGGCGACGAAACAGTGACGATCCACGGCCTCGGCGAAACCTTGAAGCCGCGCCAGACGCTGCACGCCGAGATCAAGCATGCCGACGGCCGCATGAGCCGTGTGCCGCTCATGTGCCGCATCGACACGCTCGACGAGCTCGAATATTTCCGCAACGACGGCATCCTGCCCTACGTGCTGCGGCAGCTGGCGGCATAGGGTTGGGCTGGGCCCTCCGGCGCGCTACGTGCGGAAGAGTAGCGCGATCTCGCACTCGTCTCCCTTGGCGCTGCGATCGACTTGATCGGCGTGCAGCCCGGCGAGATAGCCCGTCAGCCCGTTGACGAAGCTTTGCTCCTCCAGCATGTGCTGCCGGGGGCGAACGTCCGGCATGGGCGGCAGATTTCCACGGTAGCGAAGCGTGATCTTGAGGTCGAACGTGTCGCTTGCGACCTCGACGTCGATCGGGCCAGCCGCGTTGGGCGAGACGTCGTCGATCGCGGCATCGACGACGGAACGCGCCCGGCGAACATCGTCGGCGCCGATTTTCCAGTCCTTCGCCTGCTTCTCGAAAAAAGCGTCGAAGGACGCAGACGTAACCGGCTTTGAGTCTGCGCCAAGGCGCACTTGGCCGTAGCGCCACGACCCTAGCAGGAAGAGAGCGTTGAGCAGCACCGCCACGACGACCGCCATGGAAATAATTGATCCCGTAAACTGCTGCGTCCAGTCCGGCAGAGTCTGGTAGAACTGCGAATAGACCGGCGCCGTCAGAGCCGCCAAAATCGAAAATCCGATGATGACCGACGCGCGCAGCGTGATGGGACGGCTGACCGCGATCTGAACCCCCGCGACGAGCATGAGCGACCCGTTGAAGAAGAGCGCGGCCGCCATCACCGGGCGGGGCATATTGACGATAAGGCCAGCGAACTTGGGCAGGCACGAGAGAACGACCAGCCAGGCGGCGATCGACCAGGCGATGACGCGGCTGGCGGCGCCGGTGGTCTTTTCGAGGCTGACGAGGCTGGGGCTCGCGCTCATTCCGGGGCTCCCCAGCAGGCCGCCGATCAAGCACCCGAGCCCGTCGGCGCGCACCCCGGCCGCAATGTTGCGCATGTCGGGGCGCCTCCACGAGGCGTCGGTCATCTGCTGACAGGTCGTCAACACGCCGATCGCCCTCAAGCCCGACGCGACGCCCGCAATCGCGAACGGCGCGGCGAACGATGGCGCAAAGCTGAAGGAAAGAAACCTCGGGTTTGGAACCGCAAAAGCGGGAGCGGCGGCGTAGTCGGCGAAGAAGCTGGACGGGAAAACGTGGAAGACCGCCGCGGCGGCGTACCCGATCATCGTTCCGATCAGCGCGCAGAACAGTTTCGGCGCCCCCGTCCCCCAGATCGCAAGGCCGGTCATGGCGGTGAGAGCGCAGGCTGCGGTGGCGAAAGACGCCGAGGCCCGATCCCCAGACTCCGCCGCGTGCGCGAACAGAATCCCAGTACTGATCTTGCCGAGCTCCAGTCCGACCGCAATGATAACAACGCCGGAAACAACCGCCGGAAAGAGTTTTCGCGTCCAATCGGCCAGCGAAGCGACCGCGGTCTCGCACATGCCCGCGAAGATGGTCATCCCGCAGACGCTGGCGACGCCGAACGATGAGGCGACGGCGAGACTCGACGGCAGATAGATCGCCGAGACGACGGGGGGACAAAGATAGCCGGAGCCGACCGGGCCCAGTCGCAAGCTCTGCAAGATTGTCATGAGCGCGACCGCAATCATGGCGAAACCGATCGCGCTCTGCGCCGCCTCATGCGTCAATCTCGCCGCCCCTGCGACCAGGGCGACCATCACGAAATAGGGGCACATGACCGCGACGTGCTGAAGCCCGAGCCCGATGAGATGGGTCCAGGGCGGCCTCTCGTTGAGCGCGTAGGTTAGCTCGCTCGGCCGTTCCATCGCGAAGTGTTCCTCTCGCGGCGCGCGCGTTCCTTCGAACGACGGCCGGAGCGTAGGACAGAGCGCAAGCTCCAGCAATGCGCGATCCCCGATGAGGGCCCAAGAGCCCGGCGCGTCAATGGCGGCGCCGCGACGGTGACCAGAGTCGGCGCGTCAGGCGCGCGGGCGGTTCTCTCTATCCGATGATCGGCGCAGATTCTCGAGAATGGCAGCCAGACCTGCTCCAGGTCGCTTCAACCCCAAAGCTTTGTTGTGTCAAGCCATTGCGCGCGTCCGCCGCGCTGGCGCACCTCTTCCATCATGTGTTTGGTGCCTCCCGGCCCATCGCCGCCCTCGCCGTTCCACAGGCAGACGAAATCGACCTTGTCGGCGCCGAACCGCAGCGCGGAGTCCAGCATCCAGCGGTTGTCGCGCTCATAAGGATCTTCGCCCTCGGGTAAAAGCCCAAGCTCGAGAGGCGCGACATGGAGGACGGCGCGCGCCTTGGCGGCGAAGAAACGCGCGCGCCAATCGCCGCCGGCGAAGTCGACGGATTTTTCCAGAAACGTCGGCTCCTCGAAGGGGATGTAAAGCTCAAGGCGGGCGCCACGCGCCAGGGCTGCTTCTGCGAACAAAAGATCGCCGCCGCACGCGCCGCCGCAGATTGAGAGATCGCCAGCTCCGACGTCGAGGTCCGCGAGCGCCGAGGCTATTGCGCCGGCCGCGACCGGCTCCCTATCCGGCGGAAAGCGCGGCTTTTCGCGTCCTGGCGCGTCGATCATGTGGCCGCTGAACAGCACCGCCTTGCGTGGCGACCAGTCGTTCGGCTCTCCCATGTCCCCGCTGCTCCATTATCAAGTGGAATCCGGTTCTCGCTTTCCCCTATTCAGGGTTCACCGCGGCGGGGAAACGCAAGGTCATCGCTTGCCGGGCTGCGATTCCTTGCCCGACGACGCACTCAGGCGTGGATCGCGTCTAACTCGGGGAGCATGACTACGCTTTCCTGCTCGTTGGGATCGGTGCGGGCGACGACCGCCGTCGCCGGCTCGGTCTGGCTCCGATTATAGGGCAGATGGGGCATGTTGGCGGGAATGTAGACGAAGTCGCCGGCGCGGGTGACCATGTGATGCTCGAGCCGCTCGCCGTACCACATCCCGGCTTCGCCGCTCGTGACATAGATCGCGGTCTCGTGCGCCTCGTGCTTGTGGGCCTTGGCGCGGGCGCCCGGCGGCATGGTCAGGAACTGCATGTGGATGGCCGAGGCGCGCGCGGTTTCGGCCGAAATCGCAGGCGCATAAGTGAGCCCCTGCTTGCCGACGAACGGCGCGCCGGCGCGTAAGCGAAGACACGTCGCCGGATGCTCGGCGGTGGCGATATCCGACATGGAGGCCTCTTTAGCGGGGGGTGATTGCGGCGCCGCCGCGCCAGATTACGGCGAGGCGCGTGGCGGNNCGAGCACGATCGGCGCTCCGTGCGGCGTTGCCCGCGCGGCGCGCTCCCACGCCGCCGCGCGCGCGGCCAACGCTTCCCGGCTCACGACGCCCTTTTCGACGACCAGGCTTTCGAGCGCCGCGAGCCACTGGCGGTAATAGGCGCCCCCGCCCTCGACCGGTCCCGATTCCGGCGGCGCGTGGATTTCCCGCGACAGCGCCGCCGTCCATTCGCTCCACGCGAACAGCCTGGCCTCATGCAGGGCGAGGACAAGAGCGAAGGCCTGCGCTTCCCACGGTTCGCGAAACCTCGGCTCATCGCCGTCTCCCGCGCCCTGGGCAGCCTCATTCACCCTCATTCCGCAGCGCCTTCGAGATAGCTCTCCCAGGCGTCGATCGACACGTCCAGGGCGGGATCGCCTTCGCGGCCCCACAGCTCGGAAGCCGGGAAGCAGACAAGATAGAGCCATTGCGCGCTTGGGCCGAGACCGTGGGCGTTGGCGTCCGGAAATATGAAAACGCCGTGGACCCGCTCGATGCGGCCTCGCTTGCCGCGCGCGTAGCGCGGCAGGCGGGTATGTCCGCTCGGATTGACGTTGAGCGTGCGCACCGCCTGGCCGACCTTGAAACGCGCCGGGGCCTGCGGCGGGCGATCGCAGGGCGTCCCCTTGGCGAGCGTCGGCGCCACGTCCGCGGCGGCGAGCGGCGGCGAGGTGGGCCTTGGCGCATGGAGCACGCTCGAGGCGGCGATCTCCTCGGACGTGACCAGCTCCCGCGCGACGAGCAGCTTTTCGAGCCCCTTGATCCAGACTTCATAATAGCTCGACGCCAGATAGTCGGTTGGGTGCAGCGTTTCGCGCGCGTGCCGGGACATGTCGATGTTCCATTCGCCCAGAGCGCCGGACGCGATCGTGAGAGCGAGCGCGCGCTTTTCCCAATCGGCGTGGAAGACTTCCCCCTCCGGTTCGCCAGCGACCGGGCCGAAACCCATCATTCCGCCGAGATCCTGGGCGCCGTTCATGCCGCCGCCTCTCCCGCGAGCGACGCCGGATCCGTCGCCAGCCCGGCCCCGACCATCGAATCGCGGCTCACCAGCGCGGCCAGCCGCTCCTCGCTCCAGCCTTCTGTGCCGGCAGGTCGCAAGGGAACGACGAGGTAGCGAATCTCCGCCGTCGAGTCCCAGACGCGGATTTTCGTCGACGCCGGAAGCCGGAGGCCGAATTCGGCCAGGACGCCGCGCGGATCGATCACCGCGCGCGAGCGATAGGGCGCCGACTTGTACCAGACCGGCGGCAGGCCGAGCACCGGCCACGGATAGCAGGAGCAGAGCGTGCAGACGACCAGGTTGTGGACGTCAGCAGTGTTCTCGACCGCCGTCATGTGCTCGCCCTGCCGCCCGGAATAGCCGAGCGAGCCAATCGCAGCCGTAGCATCCTCGTTGAGCCAACGGCGAAAGGCTGGGTCCGCCCAACTCCTGGCGACCACGCGCGCGCCGTTGCGCGGGCCGATTTTCGTCTCATAGGTTTCGACGATGGCGTCGAGCGCGGCAGGATCGACGTAGCCCTTTTCGATCATGAGCGATTCGAGAGCCCGGACGCGCAGTTCAATGTCGGCGAGCCCGCCATCGTCATGATCGTGGCGATGCGCGTGATTGTCGCCGCCGATCGGCGGGGGGACCGAGCCCATCGAAGCGCTCCTTCTGCCGGGACGGTCCATCGCGCCCCGAATGGTCGATGAAACCTAGCTCACGGAGCGGGGGGCGGCAATTCGGCCCGGGCGCCCCGCAGGGGCGGGCGGAGCCGGTCCTAGCCGAACATCTTCCGTCCGCCGACCCAGGTCTGGCTGACGTTGATGGCCATCAGGGCGTCGGGATCGACGGCGTAGGGGTCCTTCTCCAGGATCGTGAAATCGGCAAGCTTGCCCGTTTCGAGGGTTCCGAGCTGGTCGCCCAAGCCGACCTGGCCGGCGGCGTGGCTGGTCACCGCGCGCAAGGCGTCGGTCAAAGACACCGCCTGTTCGGCGCCGACGATCGAGCCGTCAACGCTGCATTTGCGCGTTACCGCAGTCTGGACCAGCTGCAGCGTGCCGATGTTCGAGCACGGCGCGTCGGTGTGGATCGTGAACGGCAGGCCGAGGCGTACGCAGTCGGCCGCCGGGTCCATCCGCGCCGCCCGCTCGGGGCCGAACAACTGGTCGCGGTAAGCGGCGCCGTAGAAATAGACATGGTTCATGAGAAAGCTCGGCTGGACGCCGAGCCGGGCCATCCGCTCGATCTGCTCGGGCCGGGTGATCGTGCAATGCTCGATCCGGTTGACGCCGGTCGCGGGGAAGGCGCCGTAGGCGTTTTCGATCGCGTCCAGCGCGAGGTCCAGCGTTTCATCGCCGTTGCTGTGGATCGAGACCGGCCAGCCCTGGGCCCTGACTTCGCCGACCATCGCGGCGAGCTGCCGGGCGTCGAAATTGGGCCGGCCCGTGTCCTTGCCATTGAGATAGGGGATCGTCTGCGCGGCGCTCTTGGTCTGGTTCGAGCCGTCGCCGACGATCTTCATCGCGTAGATCGTGAGCGTCGTGCCGAGGATCGTGGTCGCCTGCGCCCCGTGGCCGTATTGCTTGTACGGCTCGGCCTCGCTCATCGAATCGTACATCAGGCTGATGCTGGCGCGGCATGGCGAACCGGTCGCGATCCGCTCGTAGCCTTCCAGGAGATCGCCGAACACCAGGACGCCCGCCTCGTGAACCAGCGTATTGCCGTGCGAGGCGTTGATCTTCAGCCAATCGATCACCGCTTTGCCGGCAAGCTCGGGGGTGATTTTAGGGATCGCGACGGCGAATTTCTTCAGCGCCGATTCCTCGTAGATCATCCCGTCGAGCTTGCGCGCGGCGTCCCGGCCGAATCGTCCCCCGCCGGGCAGATCGCCGATATCCGCCGGGATCCGGGCTCGCGCGAAGGCCAAGCCGTTGCCGGCGGCGGTGTGCATGTTGATATAATAGACGAGGATCGGATGATCTTTTGACGCCGCGTCGAGGTCGGCCATCATCAGGTCGCCGCCCTGCAGCAGATTGTCGAAGCCCGTGAACAGGAGCCATTCGCCGGCCGGGGTCTTCGCCGCCCGGTCGCGAAACATCGCCATGAGCGCATCGCGGGTCTTGTATTTCGTATAGCCGCAATCGACGAAGAGAGCGTTGATGAGGGCGCCCGTCACCGTGTGCTGATGGGCGTCGATGAAGCCCGGCAGCATCGCGCGGCCATCGAGATCGACGATCTCGGTCGAAGCGGACTTGAGGTCCATGACGGTATCCGCCGCACCGACCGCGACGATCTGGCCGTCCTTGACCGCGAGCGCCTCGACGGCGCGGCTATCGCCGGTCATGGGAATGATCGGACCGCCGCGGAAGATGAGATCGGCGCCGTCGGTCGAGGCGGCGAAGGACCGTCCGGCCAGCGGCGCGATCGAGGCCGCGCCTGCAGCCGCCGCCAGGAACTTGCGGCGGCTGACGCCGGAACGCATCCTCCCGAGCGAACCGAAAATATTGCCGACGCAGCCCTGACACATGTTCGGACGCCTCCTGGCGCGCTGCCGAAATACGCAGCTCCGCGGCAGCCGAGCGCGTCCGATCGCCGTCGGACCGCTTCTGGCCGAATTCGGACTTGCCGACAAGCCTCAGCAGGCTACGCGCGCGTTGAGCACGCGCGCAGCCCTGCTCTGCGGAACCGACCTTAAGTCGCCGCTATTTCACCAGCCGGGGTCCCTCGGCGCGCGCGAACTCGTTGTCCTGGACGACGCCGAGCCTGCGGGCGACCTCGGTATACGCCTCGATCATCCCGCCGAGGTCCTTGCGGAAGCGGTCCTTGTCCATCTTGTCGTTGGTCTTGACGTCCCACAGCCGGCACGAGTCGGGGCTGATCTCGTCGGCGAGCACGATCCGCATGTTCTCGCCCTCCCACAAGCGCCCGGTTTCGATCTTGAAGTCGACGAGCCGGATGCCAACCCCCAGGAACAGGCCCGACAGGAAGTCGTTGACCCGAATCGCCAGCGCCATGATGTCGTCGATCTCCTGCGGCGCGGCCCAGCCGAAGGCGGTGATGTGCTCTTCCGACACCATCGGATCGTTTAGCTGATCGTTTTTGTAGTAAAACTCGATGATCGACCGCGGCAATTGCGTGCCCTCTTCGAGGCCGAGGCGGGTCGACAGCGACCCCGCCGCGACATTGCGCACCACGACCTCGAGCGGAATGATCTCGACCTCGCGGATCAGTTGCTCGCGCATGTTGATTCGGCGGATGAAATGGGTGGGCACGCCGATATCGTTGAGGCGCTGGAAGACGTATTCCGAGATTCGATTGTTGAGAACGCCCTTGCCCTCGATCACCTCATGCTTCTTGGCGTTGAACGCGGTCGCGTCATCCTTGAAATACTGGATGAGGGTGCCGGGCTCCGGGCCCTCGTAGAGGACCTTGGCTTTGCCTTCATAAATGCGTCGGCGGCGGGTCATGCGGTGCGACCGTGGCTTGAGGAAATCCATTCTCGTGGCCTTTTCTGGTGGCTATCCCGGTGAAGCCGCGAAGGCAGGTCCGGAATATGGGGATTCGGACCGCGAAACCCAAGCATTGGACTCGTCCGGACCGGGGGCCAGCCCCCTTTTGGCAATCTAGCTGATTGCCGGCGCTGGCACAAACGGTCAGAGGGGAGCGCGGACGATATTGCCAAATGGGATAAAATGCGCTCCTGTAGTGTGAATTTATGGGTTTTGCGGCGAAGGCAGTTCTTGTGAGCTGAGATTGATTGTCCACCCGCGAGACAAAGGGAGCCGTAAACCTCGCTATCCGAACCCGTCTGTCCGTCCACCCTGAAAATGAGAAGGGCCGCTCCTGTCCGGAACGGCCCTTCCATTGTCGCGCCCACGCAAACTCGCCGGCGCCCGAGAGTTCTTGCCTAGCGAGTGCTATGCGCGAAATTCCTTCGCACGGACAATAACCCAGGCCTCGTCGATCACGCGGGACGGAAGACAATGAGACACTGGATCACCTCCTTTCGGCTGGTTGACGACACCGGTCATGTTACGGTGATTCGCAAAATTTAAAAGCGGCTTTTTTTTCGCGAAGTTAAGAATTCTTTAGCGTTCCCCTTTGCGCACGGCCTTGGGCCTGATCCAAGACCGCCCATATGACGTATCGACCCCATAGTTCATCAATTGGGGCCGCCTGTACGCCGCGTCTGCTCCCGGAGTTCCAATCATGCCCACATTCAGACTTACGCGACGGGTCGCATTGGCGGCGGCCGGCGCGGCCATCCTTGCCGTCGCCGTTGCAGCGCCCGGAGCGATTGCTCGGGCCAGAATTTCGCCGCCCGGCATTCATGTTGACGTAGGGCCGCTGCGCGAAAACGCCGGCGAGCCGACCGCGAGCTGGGTGGCCGAGGCGCTTCCAGGGCAGCTCGCGCAGGATCTGGCCGGTCGAATGGCGTCCGCTAACGTGTCCGTGCGAATCGATTACCTGACCCTCGGGCCGAGCACCGGGGGGATTGGGCCAGCCGGTTCGTCAATCGACACGATCCAGGGCGTCGCGACGATCAACGGGGTCGAGATGCCGGTCCGGGCGACGAACAGCTACTACCCCTCGCCGGTCGACCAGACGATGATCGAGCGAACGAACCGCCTGCGCGTGACGCAACTGTCCCAGGCGCTCGCCTACTGGATCGCTCAGGACGCGGCCCGCTAAGGCATTGGCGGCGCGAGCCGCGATCCTAGGCGGCGGCGCCGGCGACCGCCTCGCAGACGTCGCTGACCAGGCTGTCGACGAGCGCTTGGTCATCCGCTTCGCCCATGACCCGGATGACCGGCTCGGTNNTCGAGCGGCTTGCCGCCGTTGAAACGGACGTTGCGCAGCACTTGCGGCACCGGCTCGAACCGCCGGCACACCTCGCTCACCGGCTTGCCGACCTTGTGCACCACCGCGAGCACCTGCAGCGCCGCCACCAGGCCGTCGCCGGTGGTCGCATAGTCGGACAGGATGATGTGGCCCGACTGCTCGCCGCCGACGTTAAAGCCTTTCTCGCGCATCCGCTCGATGACATAGCGGTCCCCGACCGCGGTGCGCTCGAGCGCGAGCCCGAGGCCCGCCAGATGACGCTCGAGGCCGAGGTTCGACATCACCGTCGCGACAATGCCGGGCTTGGCGAGACGGCCCTCGTCGCGCCAGCTCTCGGCGATCACGGCCATCACCTGGTCGCCGTCGATCAAATGGCCCTTCTCGTCGACGATGATCATCCGGTCGGCGTCGCCGTCGAGCGCGATGCCGACGTCGGCCCGCATTTCGCGCACCTTGCGCGCCAGCGTCTCGGGCGCGGTCGATCCGACTTCGAGATTGATGTTGAGCCCGTTCGGGTCGACGCCGATCTTGATCACCTCGGCCCCGAGCTCCCACAACGCTTCGGGCGCGACCTTGTAGGCCGCGCCATTGGCGCAGTCGACGACGACCCGCATGCCCTCGAGCGAGACTTCGCGGGAGAGCGTCCGTTTGGCGTATTCGATGTAGCGGGCCTGGACGTCGTCGATGCGCTTGGCGCGGCCGAGGTCCGGGGAGCGGGCGAGCATCGGCGCGACGTCGCCGTCCATCAGCGCCTCGATCCGCGCCTCGACAGCGTCGGAGAGCTTATAGCCGTCGGGCCCGAACAGCTTGATGCCGTTGTCCTCATAAGGGTTGTGCGAGGCGGAGATCATCACCCCGAGATCGCAGCGCATCGAGCGGGTCAGCATCGCGACCGCGGGCGTCGGAACCGGGCCCAAAAGCAGGACGTCGACGCCGACCGACGTGAAGCCGCCGACCAGGGCGTATTCGATCATGTAGCTCGACAGCCGGGTGTCCTTGCCGATGACGACCCGATGACGATGTTCGCCGCGGCGAAAAGCAACGCCGGCGGCCTGCCCGACCTTCAACGCCACGTCGGCCGTAATTTTGTTATTGGCCCGGCCCCGGATGCCGTCGGTGCCGAAATATTTGCGCGCCATGCGTGTAGATCCCGTGGGACGAATCGAACGGCAGCCTAGAGAGATCGGCTTCATATCTCATATTTGGTCAAGAAAGTTTCACAAATCGTTTCTACCCGTTAACGCTCCGGCTCCGTCCGGCCGAAGCCGACCGGGGGACGCCAGAGGCTCTGCCAGCCATCGAGCGCTTCGCGAAGCCATCTTGATGGCCGCCGGGCTCAGCGATATCCTTCAGCGAACGCCGAGGTCAGGATGGCCAAACCACAACTCTCCATTCGCAGCGCGAAAGCGCGCGACCTCGCTCATCGGCTTGCTCGCCGCGAGAAGCGGTCGATCGCCGATATTGTCGAGCGCGCCCTCGAATCATACGAAATCCGACAGACCGGGCGTGAGCCAGCATCGGCGTTCTATACGCGCTTATCGGCGACCTACGGGGCCGATGTTGATCTTGAAGCGGCAATCAAGGCATCGCGAACGGCTCATGCCGGGCCCGAACTTTGATATTCCTTGACACCAATGTCGTTTCCGAGACACTGAAAAAGTCGCCAAGTCCCGCTGTTGTCGCGTGGCTTGTCCGGTTCGACGTCGAGTTAGCGCTGCCGACCGTCACCATCGCCGAGATCGCGTTCGGCATTCACAAGATCTTGCCCGACCGGCGCGCGTCGCGGCTCGATGAGGGGCTAGCGGCTTGGCGTCGCCGGTTCGGTGATCGGATATTCGGGCTCACAGAGGAAGCCGCTCTCGCCTATGGCGAACTCATGGGCGCCGCGACACGGCAGGGGCTTTCCATGTCGGCGCCGGACGGCATGATCGCCGCGATCGCCCGGGTGAATGGCGGCCGTCTTGCCGGACTCGACCTCGTCTCGCCATGGGACTTTCAATAAACTGCGATAGACGTTTGCCCAGGAGGACGCCGCCCATGATCCGAACCGTCGCGACCAAGCCGTTCCTCGACCAGAGGCCGGGAACATCAGGATTGCGCAAGCAGGTTCCGGTGTTTCAGCAGCCGGGCTATCTCGAAAACTTCATCCAGTCGATTTTCGACTCGCTCGAGGGCTTCGAGGGCCAGACGCTGGTGCTCGGCGGCGACGGCCGTTTCTTCAACCGGGAGGCGATCCAGATCGTGGTCAAGATCGCCGCCGCCAACGGCTTCGGCCGCATCGTCGTCGGCCAGGGCGGAATTCTCTCCACCCCGGCGGTCTCGGCGCTGATCCGGGCGCGCCACACCTTCGGCGGCATCATCCTGTCGGCGAGCCACAATCCCGGCGGGCCGCATGGGGATTTCGGGGTCAAATACAATATCGGCGCCGGCGGCCCGGCGCCGGAGAACGTCACCGAGGCGATCTTCGCCAAGAGCAAGGCGATCTCGGTCTACAAGATTTCCGACGCGCCGGACATCGACATCGACCGCCTTGGGACGGTCAAGGTCGAGAGCATGGAGATCGAGGTGGTCGACCCGGTCACCCAGTATCTGTCGCTGATGAAGACCCTGTTCGATTTCGACGCCATCCGCGCCCTGTTCGCCTCCGGGTTTCGCATGCGCTTCGACGCCTTGCATGCGGTCACCGGCCCCTACGCTCATGTGATCTTCGAGGGCGAGCTCAAGTCGGGCGCAGGCACGGTCGTCAATGGCACCCCGCTGCCCGATTTCGGCGGCCATCACCCCGACCCCAATCCGACCTACGCCAAGGATCTCTACGATTTCATGATGTCGGCAAGCGCGCCTGATTTCGGCGGCGCGTCGGACGGCGACGGCGACCGCAACATGATCCTGGGCAAAGGGGTGTATGTCACGCCCTCGGACTCGCTTGCGATCCTGGCCGCCAACGCGACGCTCGCTCCAGGCTACGCCAAGGGCCTCGCCGGCGTCGCGCGCTCGATGCCGACCAGCGCCGCCTCAGACCGGGTCGCCGCCAAGATCGGCATCCGCTCTTACGAGACCCCGACAGGATGGAAATTCTTCGGCAACCTGCTCGACGCCGGCCTCGCGACCTTATGCGGCGAGGAAAGCTTCGGCACCGGCTCGAACCACATCCGCGAGAAGGACGGGGTGTGGGCGGTGCTGTTTTGGCTCAACATCCTCGCTCACCGCCGCATCTCGGTCAAAGAGCTCGTCGCCGAGCATTGGCGCACCTACGGGCGGAACTATTACACCCGGCACGACTATGAGGAGATCGACCTCAACGCGGCGAACGGGCTGATGGACGCCCTCCGTGATGCGACAAAGAGCCTGCCCGGCAAGAGCTTCGGCGCGCATAAGGTCGAGGCGGCGGACGATTTCGCCTATCACGACCCGGTCGACCATTCCGAAGCCGATCATCAGGGGGTGCGGGTGATGTTCGAAGGCGGCTCGCGTATCGTCTACCGCCTGAGCGGCACCGGCACGGTCGGGGCGACGCTCAGGGTCTATATCGAGCACTACGAGCCCCCGTCGGGCAAACTCGATCAGGAGACCCAGACCGCGCTCGCAGACCTCATCGCGCTCTCGCGTAGCCTCGCGGAGATCGAGAAGCGAACGGGGCGCAAGGNNCCGTCTGTCTGCGCGCTCGGATGCTCGGCGAGGTTCGCACCCCACCGTTGACAGATCGGCGCTTCCTAGCGAAGCCTGTGGCGCCCACGCTGCCAGCGCGGCCTTCAGTAGCCCAATGAGTAGCGAGCATGAGCGCAGCACGCCCCCGGGTTCTGTTCGTCTACTTCACCGTTAGCCAGCAGACTCTAAGGGTCATCGAGGCCATGACCGATACGTTGCGCACGCGAGGCTGCGACGTACAACAGGCCCGGATCGAGTTTACCGACCCTCGCTACGCCGATCGGTTTTCGCGTTTCCCATTCAAGCATCCTTACCTCCTTGTGGCCGGGATGCTTCTGCCGCAGCTGCGCCACGCGATTGGACAGATACGCGTCCCGGACTCGGTGCGAGAAGGGGATTACGACCTTGTCTGCATTGGGTCGCCAACGTGGTGGCTAAACCCCTGCATGCCGATCCGCTCGTTCATGCAGTCCGACCTCGCCGGGACGGTTTTCGCGGGAAAGCCGTTCGCCGCCATCGTGGTTTGCCACCGCTACTGGAAAAACAACCTTGCGACCGTGAAAGCGTTGGGAATCAAAAAGGGCGGTAAATTCGTCAGTGGCATACATTTCGTCGCCGCAGGCGGCCCGATCGGGTCGATGCTGGCGCTGATGAGTTATTTCGGGACCGGCGTGATCAAGGATCGGTATTTTGGGATGAAGATCCCCCCGGCAAACCTGCAGCCGAGCTACGTCAGGGAGTCTCAGGCGTTCGCGCACGAATTGGCGGATAGTCTGGGCTGCGCCGGTCAAATCGAAGGCGGCTCGCCTTGATGTAGATCGCTCCGAGCCTGAGTGGGCCGGTTGGTCGATCCGGAATGCGGTGGGAAATACAAGAATTCCGCGACTGCAAGCCGGTTACTTCGGCGTCATTGGCTCGCGCTCGATAAAGAACATCCGCACCAACCTGCCCTTCCCGAGCGCGTCGTCGAGGACCTGAAAAGCAAAATACGGAACGAGCACCAGCAGCATGATCAGGTAGCCGGCGAGCGTTTCTTCCAGTCGGGCGCCAAAGAGATCGCCGAGCGAGTTGCCAATCGACCGGTGGTGGAGCAGTCCAACAATAGCCTCCTCGATTATGGTCAGGATCACCAGCAGCAGCAGGAAGCCGACCGCCTTGTGCAACGTCGGCCAGATCAGAGGGCCGGTATGGCCCTCGCCTATCTTCATGGCGTCGCCAACCAATATGAACTTGGCCAGCACCAGGGCCTTGACGATGGCGAGGCCCCAAGGTGCGAATTCGATGCCCGCGGTGTGCAGCACCGCGGCCTTCACCGCGATCACCGCGCCGAGGGTGACGTAGAGGTAGGCGGTCAGGATCAAGAGTTCCTTGATCTCGTGCGTGGCGCGCTGCTGCAGTGTCGCCTTCGCGGGGGTCTCGGTTGCCACGATGGTCTCTCCTAAGCGCCTGCGTCCAGCCAGCGGTCCGCCCACGCGTGCGCTGCGGCGACAAGTCCATTCCCCGTATTCGCCTCAACCTGTCCCGGCCGGAAAAACCATGAGTCAGGGTGTATTATCGTCGAATGAATGGCGCCCCTGCTATCCACCAAGGGTTCGGAATCCGCCAACTGAGGCATCCCAGGCCGCGGTTCGCTATGTCCGCCAGACGTCGCGAGCAGCCGCCTGATTCGCGCAACGAGCGGCATTCGTCGTTAAAGTTGCGAACCGGTCAAATTGATCCCTGAGCGGTCGTTGCTGGCGGTGCAAAAGAACAAGAGATCCGCACAGCAGAGAATACGCTTTAAGCCATACCCCCGGATTTGAATGACGTTTCGATATTAGACCAGACGCAAGATGTCGAATTCAGGTAAAAGCATTCGTCGTCGGAAAGCAATACGTCGTGCTTCATTTCTTCAGCGCCGCGAGCACCTTGACCGAAGCCCGTCCGTTCACCTCCATCCCGTTCTTCTGCTCGAAATCGGCGATCGCCGCCTTGGTCTTGGTCCCGATGTCGCCGTCCGGCGGCCCCCCGACGTCATAGCCGCGCTGCGCGAGCCGCGCCTGCACTTCCTTCCGCCCCTCGCGCGACAGCAGCGGATCGTCGGTCGGCCACGGCGTGACGATGCCGGAGCCGCCGGCGAGCTTGTCCGATAGCACGCAGGCGGCGAGGGTGTAGGATTCGGCGGCGTTATAGGAAAAGACGGCGTCGAAATTGCGCGTCACCAGAAAAGCCGGCCCGTCGCGTCCGGCCGGCAGCAAGAGCCCCGCGTCGCCTCCGCCCAGCGGTCGCCCGTCGATGCGGGACAGGCCCTTCGCCGACCAGTACGACATGGATTGCTTCGCCTTGCGTCCCGACGGGCCGGAATAGCCCGGCGGCAGCTTCACTTCGAAGCCCCACGGCAGCCCCGGGCGCCAGCCCGACTTGCGCAGATAATTGGCGGTCGAAGCGAGCGCGTCGGGCGCCGAATCGACGATGTCGCGCCGTCCGTCGCCTTCGAAGTCGACCGCGAGCCTGAGAAAGGTCGAGGGCATGAACTGGGTCTGTCCGAACGCCCCCGCCCACGATCCGTTGAGCTTCTCCGCCGGCACGTCGCCACGGTCAATGATCTTCAAGGTCGCCATCAGCTCGGAGCGGAAATAGTTCGCCCGCTCGCCGAGGCAGGCGAGCGTCGTCAGCGACTGCACCAGCGGGCGCTGGCCCATGTTCTGGCCGAACTTTGATTCCACCCCCCAGATCGCGGCCAGCATGTATCGGCTGACGCCATAGGTTTCCTCCGCGCGGGCGAGCGCGCGCGCTTCCCGAGCCATCGCCGTCTTGCCTTCGGCGACGCGCTCGTCCTCGACCAGGCCGTCGACATAGTCCCAGACCGGCGTCTTGAACTCCGGCTGCTGCTTCTGGAGATCGAGCACCTTGGTGTCCGGCTGGAGTCCGTTGAAGGCGACGTCGATCGTCTTGGCGGAAATCCCCGCGCGCCCGGCGTCGGTCCTTAAGGACGCGACGCATTCCGAGAAATCCGCCCGCGCCGGCGCCGCCGCGACAAAGGCGGCGGAGGCGGCGAGGCAGCAAAGGACAAAGCGTCTCATGGCTTCGATCATCCGCGATTCGCGTTTTGCCGTCGAGACGGCGCGAATCATCTTTGTGAGGAGCGCCGCAAGGCTTGAGGCGGGCGCCCGGGTTGACAGCGGCGCTCGCGCATCGAATATGACGCGCAATCGCCAGCTTCCACCGCATGACCATGGACAAAATCGGGCGCCGGACCGTCGCGCTTTGCGCGCTCGCAGTAGCGCTGATCGCGGCTGAGCCCGCGAGCGCGGATTTGCGCATGTGCAACAACACCGGCAACCGGGTCAGCGTCGCGCTCGCCTATACCAACGGCGAGGGCTGGGTCAGCGAGGGCTGGTGGAACCTCAAGTCGCTCGATTGCGCCACGCTGCTGCGCGGCGCGCTGGCGGCTCAATATTACTACCTCTACGCGATGGACGAGCGCGGCGGCGAATGGAAGGGCAAGGCCTTCATGTGCACCTCGGATCGCGAGTTCAAGATCGACGGCCGGCAGGATTGCTTCGTGCGTGGTTACGACCGAACCGGCTTTTTCGAAGTCGACACCGGCAAGGACGCCAAGAGCTGGACGGTGCAATTGACCGACCAGGCGAACCCTTAAGTCTTTTCGGGCGATCCCTCGCCTGCCTCGCGACTTGCGTCCGCGGCGCGGTCATGCTGAGGAGCAGTGCGGAGCGCTGGGTCTCGAAGCATGAGCGACCGCACGAAGCGCTGCGTCTTCGGCGCGGCTCGCGCTCAAACGGGCGGCGGCGAACGCCGCCAACCCCACGGGGAGGAACGCCATTGCAGGCCCGTCGCCGTCGCCGCGTCAAGATCATCGCCACCCTCGGCCCCGCCTCGAACGATCGCGAGACCATCGCCGCCCTGTTCGCCGCCGGCGCCGACGTGTTCCGCATCAACATGAGCCACGCCTCGCATGACGGGATGCGCGAGCGGGTGGCGACGATCCGCTCGCTCGAGGAAGAAATGAACCGCCCGATCGGCATCCTCGTCGACTTGCAGGGCCCGAAGCTCAGGCTCGGCGCGTTCGCCGGCGGCCGCGCTGACCTCAACAAGGGCGACCGCTTCGTCCTCGACGGCGACCCGGCGCCGGGGGGACCCTCGCGCGTCTATCTGCCCCATCCCGAAATCCTGAGCTCGCTCGCGCCCGGCCACCGGGTTCTGATCGATGACGGCAAGGTCCTGCTTCGCGTCGTCGACGCCGCGCCCCGGCGCGCGTCGACCGTCGTCGAAGTGGCGGGGCGGGTCTCGGACAAGAAGGGCGTCAGCCTGCCCGACACCACGATCCCGACCTCGGCCATGACCGACAAGGATCGCGCCGACCTCGCTGCGGCGCTCGAGGAGAACATCGACTGGATCGCGCTCTCGTTCGTGCAGCGCCCGGAGGACATCGTCGAGGTCAAGGAAATCGCCAAGGGGCGGGCGTTGGTGATGGCCAAGATCGAGAAGCCNNCTCGAGCGCGTGCCGGGCATCCAGAAGACCCTGACCCGCCTCGCGCGGCGGCTCGGCAAGCCGGTGGTGGTGGCGACGCAGATGCTGGAATCGATGATCACCGCCCCGGTGCCGACCCGCGCCGAGGTGTCGGACGTCGCGACCGCCGTGTTCGAGGGCGCGGACGCCGTCATGCTGTCGGCCGAGAGCGCCTCGGGCCAATATCCGCGCGAGGCGGTGGCGACCATGAACCGGATCGCGGAAGCGGTCGAATCGGAGGGAATCTATCCCTCGATCATCGAGGCGCAGCGGGCGGCGCCCGAGGCGACGGGAGCCGACGCGATCGCCGAGGCGACCCGCGACGTCGCCGAAACGCTCGATCTGAAAGTGATCTGCGCCTGGACCAGCTCCGGCTCTACGGGCATGCGGATCGCCCGCCAGCGGCCGCGCTCGGCGATCCTGGCGCTAACCCCGATCGAGGCGGTGGCGCGGCGCCTCGCGGTCGTCTGGGGGGTTCATCCGGTCGTCACCGACGATGCGCGCGACGAGCGCGACATGGCCGAGCGGGCCTGCCGCCACGCCTATATCGAGGGCTTCGCCGGCGAGGGCGAGCGCATCATCATCGTCGCCGGCGTGCCGTTCGGGACCCCGGGCGCGACCAATAACCTGCGCATCGCGACGGTCGGGGCTTGAGCGCCGCAGCGACGCTTATCTTAGGGGACGTCGACATGCCTCCGCCGTTCAGGCGCCCGTAGCCGTGCGCGCCCGGCTGAACTAGGCTCCTACTCTCCAAGAGAGCGAAGCCCGCGTGACGTCGAACGACCTCCTCGCATCCGCATCTGAAACACCGGCGCCCCGCGGCTTGGCGCCGCTCGTGCGCGCCGAATGGTTCTTCCTTGTCAGCGCAGCGTCCGTGGGCGCCTTCGCTCTGTTCGAGGACCGGCTTTTCTCGCGCCTCGACAACCCCCTGATCCTGACGGCGGTTCTTCTCTGGCTGTTCGGAGTGGTGCTCTGGTCGTCGCTATCCGTCGTTCGCCACGCCGAAAGCCTCGCGAGGCGCCTCGGCGAGCCCTACGGGACGCTGCTGCTGACGCTCACCGTCACCTCGATCGAGGTCGTCGCCATCTCGGCGGTCGTACGGCATGGCGGCCCCAATCCGACTCTGATGCGCGATACGCTGCTCGCCCTCATCATGATCATCATGAACGGCATGGTGGGGGTGACGCTGCTGATTGGCGGCTTCAGGCATCGAGAGCAGACTTTCAATCTGCAGGGCGCCAACGCCTTTCTCAGCGTCCTCGTGCCTCTCGCAACCTTCGCCCTCATCATGCCGGACTACACGCAGACGACCCCGGGCCCGGTCTATTCGGTCGCCCAGCAATTCGTCCTGGTGATCATGTCGCTCGCCCTTTACCTGCTCTTTCTCGCTCTGCAGACCGGGCGCTATCACGGCTACTTCGAGGACGCCGCCCACACGGCCGCGGAGGCGCATGGGGCCGATTCGCCTGTCTGGTTCTCAACCGTGATGCTGGCGGCCTATATGGCGGCCGTCGTCTATCTCGTCGAGCAGTTCGGGCCGCCGATCGACTACCTGCTCGAAACCTTGCAGGCGCCAGCTCCGCTTGGCGGCATCCTGATCGCCCTCCTTGTCGCGACCCCCGAATCGATCGGTGCGGTGAAGGCGGCGCTCGACAATCAGATGCATCGCGCGGTCAACATCTTCCTGGGCTCCGTGCTGGCGACGATCGGCCTGACGATCCCCGCCGTGCTCGTCATCAACCATCTCATCGAGCGCCCGATCATCCTCGGCCTGGAGCACACCGACTTTGCTCTCCTCATCCTCACGCTGGCGCTCAGCATCATCACCTTTACCAGCGGCCGGACCAACATGCTGCAAGGCGTCGTCCACCTGCTGCTGTTCGCTGCATATATTCTGCTGATTTTTCAGGCGTAGCAGGCAGCATGCCTCCAGGCCTCTCCTGGGGAGGGCCGCTTCAGGATGAGGCCGCGCGTTGGCCCAAACCCATCTCGCGCTCCGTTGTCCTGAACCAGACTCCCGACCAGATCGCGACCCCGACAATCGCGCCATAGGTCGCGAGCGCCGCGCCGAGCATGGCGAACACCAGGGTCACCGACCCGGTCGCTCTCAGCACGAGCCAGCCGCCGCCAACCGCGATGACGAGCCGCGCGAATCCGGCGAAGAGCGGCCACATGAGCTTGCCCGCGCCCTGCGAGGCGAAGTAGAGCGCCAGCCCCAGGCCAAAAAACCCATACATCGGGCCGACGAAGCGCAGATAGTCCTTGCCCGTCGCCACCATCGTCGGATCGTCGCCGAAGAGGTTGAGCCACGCCTGTGGCCAGATCGCAGCCGCGAGCCCGATCGCCTCGGTCGCGGCGAAGGCGAGCGCGCCCCCGACCATGGCGATGCGCAACGCGCGCCGGTTCTGCCCCGCGCCGATGTTGGCGCCGACCATCGCGACCAAGGGCGCGCCGACGCCGAACACCAGCGGGATGAGCAGATATTCCAGCCGCGACCCGGTCCCGTAGCCGGCGACCGCCTGCGGGCCGGCCGCGGCGCCGATCAGGCCGGTGGTCAGCGCGACGGTCAACGTCGTCTGCAAAGTGCTGAGCGAGCCGACGGCGCCGACCCGAAGGATGTCGGCGAAGAATGCCCACCTGAGCCGCGCGGCCCGAAAGCGCACGATCGAATCGCCGCGCAGGATGTACCAGGCGAGGATCGCCGCCATCAGCGCCGTCGTCATGACGACCGCGACGCCCCCGCCGGCGATGCCTAAGGCCGGCATCGGGCCGAAGCCGAAAATGAACAGCGGCGACAGCGGGATCAAAAGCGTGACGCCGATGCAGATCACCATTGACGGGAACAGCATGTTGCCGGTTCCGCGGACGACGCTGGCGAGCCCGTTCATGAGCCACACCAGGATGTTGCCGGCGAATACGACGTTCGAATATTGCATCGCCGCCTCGAGCGAGCCGCCCCGGCCGCCCATGGCGGCGTAAAGTTGCCGCCCGAAGGCGAGGAACAGCGCCGAAGTCGCGAGGCCGAGGGCGACGTTGATCAGTAGCGCGTGGGCGACGAGGGCGTCAGCGTCCGCCCGCCGGCCGGCCCCGAGCGCGCGCGCGACCGCCGATGAAATCCCGCCGCGGACCGCGCCCGCCGACAGCATCGCCATCATCATGAACCCCGGAAAGACCAGCGCCATTCCGGTCAGGGCGTCGGTTCCCAGATGCGACACCCACCAGGTCTCGATCAGGCCGGTCGACGCCTGCGCCAGCATCACCAGCACGTTCGGCCAGGCGAGCCTGATGAGCGTCGGCGCGATCGGGCCGGTCAGCAGCATCAGCGTGCGCGCGTTCATCGGCGCCGCCGGCGCGGGCATTTCGGCGCCAAGGCGCGCGGCGTTGAGGACTGGCGCGTTCATGGTTCGGTCTCCGCCGGGGACATCAGTTCAGACGCTGGTCGTCAACAGCCTTGCGGCCCGCTTAGCCATTCTGGCTTTCATCGCCTCGCTCGCTGCCGGGCCGGCGATGAGTTCGAACTCGGAGGAGACGAGCGGCCGGCCGGTCAGGCGATCGACCAGGATCGGCTCGGCCGGCGCGCCGGAAACGGCGTCAACGATGCTCACGCTCGCCCCTTCGGGGGCGAAGTGGCGATTGCCGAAGGCGATGAGCGCGATCAGGATCGGGCGGAAGTCCCGTCCTCGCTCGGTGACGATGTATTCGTGCCGGGGCGGACGCTCGCTATAGCGCCGTCGCGCCAGAAATCCGGCCTCAACGAGCGCGTTCAGCCGCCGGGTCAGCATGTTGGGGGCGATCTTGAGGCTCTTCTGGAATTCCTCGAACCGGGTCATGCCGCCGAGCGCGTCGCGCAGGATGAGGATGCTCCACCATTCCCCGACCCGATCGAGGCTGCGGGCGATCGGGCAGTCCATGGCGGTAAAGCGGGTCCGTTGCATGCCGAGCCATATAGCCTAGTCACTTTCATTATGCAAGTGACTAGGCTTGACGCCGTCAACGGCCTCAACGGCGCTCGCTTCGGCCTCCGGCGTCCGGTATGGTGGGCCACGAGCGAGGGAGCGTCGAAGCAATGGCGAACGCCAGAGGCGAAGTGATCGAGAGCCCGACCCAAGACATGCCTTTCAAGGCGGTCATTTCCGCCGGGGGGAAAGTGGTTCAGGAGCGCTTTTTCGCCTCCCGCCCGGCGGCGGAGGGGTTCCTCGTCGCGACGCTGGCGGAGCTGGCCAAAACCGATAGCGCAGGCGAGCATCCGGCGACCGGGAGCGCGACCGGCGCGGTCGTCGAAACCCCCACCCAGGACATGCCGTTCAAGGCCGTCATCTCGACTGAAGGTAAAATCGTCCAGGAACGGTTTTTCGCCTCCCGCCCGGAAGCTGAGGCGTTCCTCGTCGATACCCTGAACGAATTGGACAAATCCCCTCCAAAAGCGGGCCGCGTCGACTGAGGCGCCGGGGAGATCCCGCCAAAATGGCAGAGCGCGTCTCAATGCCTTCCGTCCTGATCGTCGGAAGCGGCCCCGCTGGGCTCTTTGCCGCCTGCGAGCTCAAGCGCCACGGCGTCATGCCTCGCATCGTCGAAAAGAGACTCGCGCCGCATCATGAGACGCGCGGGACCGCCCTCCAGCCGGCGGTGCTCGACATCATCGACCGGGCGGGCATGATCGAGCCGTTCCTCAAGGGCGGGGTGCACATCAAGCATAGCCAGCTCATGGGCCCGGGCATGCGGCCGATCATGAACGCGGATTTCGGCGGAGTCGGCTGCCGGTACGAGTTCCAATGCAGCCAGCCGCAATGGCGGACCGAGCAGGTCCTGCGCGATCATTTGGCGGCGCGCGGCGTCGAGGTCGAATATGGCGCCGAGGTCACCGCGATCGACCCCGGTCCTGAGACGCTCGGAGTGACGCTCGACGTCGGCGGCCGCACCGAGGTCGCCAGGCCGCATTACCTATTGGGCGCCGGCGGCGCCCACGGCATCACCCGCCATTCCATGAACGAGCACCTCGTCGGAGAGACGTATGGCGGACGATACTTGGTCGCCGACGTCAAGCTTGGCCTCGCCATTCCACCCGAGACCGCGCGCGTCGTCGTCGGCGCCGGCGGATTCGTCCTGTTCGCGCCGCTGCCCGACAGTCGCTGGCTTATTTTCGTCAGCCGCGACCCGGCCGATGCGCGCGTCGACCCGCCGACCGCGGCCGAGCTCGGCGCGTCGGTCAACGCGCTGGTCGGCGCCGATGTGGGCTTGAGCGATTTGCGCTGGGTCTCCTATTTCAGGATGCATCGGCGCGAAGCTGAGCGTCTTGGCGACGGCCGCCGGTTCCTGCTCGGCGACGCCGGCCACATGTCGAGTCCGCTTGGCGGGGAAGGGATCAACGCCGCGTTCATGGACGCAGCCGACATCGCCTGGAAGCTCGCCCTCGTCGTGCGCGGCGCGGCAAAGCCGTCGCTGCTCGAAAGCTACGCGATCGAACGCGGCATGGCGGACCGCCACGCGCTCGATGTGTCGAACGACATTCACGGTCATATCACGGCGCTGGTCGCGGCCTATCGCTGCGGCGGCGACGCGCCGAAACTCGCGCCGTCGACCGCGGACGAAATCGTTTCGGCGGCGCGCAGACGGTCGATGCTCGACGTTTCCTATGCCGGGAGCCCGCTCGTCGGGCAGGCGGGAGCGACCGTCGCCGCGCCCGAACCGGGCCTTCGCTTTCCCGATATCCACCGGCTCAAGGGCGAACGCCATCACCTCATCGTGTTCGGCGCCGCGCCGGGTTTGGAGAAGATGCGCGCGCGCTGGGACGGCCTGGTCACAATGATCGACGGGTCAGCCGAAGGGTTCGACGCGGCGAAGGCCGGCGCGCCCGGCGGCGGCGCCGTCCTCGTCCGGCCGGATGGCTTCATCGGCTTCCGCGCCGCCCCCGCCGACACGACGACGATGGCCGCGCTCGACGCGCATCTCGCGAGCTATCTCATTCCCGCCGGGGCATGAAGACGCGGATCGGCCTTACGCTCGCTGCGGTCGTTTTCGTCGCCGATGCGGCGCTGGCGCTCGAGCGGCCCGCGCCGCCGCAGGTCCAGTTCGGCGACCTCTACGCCGACGTCGAGCTTCAGCGCATCTTTCCCGACAGCAAGGAATTCGCCGACGCGACGGCGAAATCGCCGCCCGACGACATCCTGGCGCTCTACCGCGCCGAGAGGCCGCTCACGCCGGAAGCGCTCAAGCGCTTCGTTGTCGCGCATTTTACCTTGCCGGCCGAGCCTGCGGCGTCAGTGGTCGCCTCCGAGCCCGCGCCGATCCGTCAGCACATCGACGAACTCTGGCCAATCCTGACCCGCGATACCCCGACGGTCCCGCCCTATTCGTCGCTGTTGCCGCTGCCGCGCGCTTACGTCGTTCCAGGCGGCCGGTTCCGCGAGCTCTATTACTGGGACTCGTATTTCACCATGCTGGGCCTCGCCGAAAGCGGACGCTCGGACCTGCTCGAGGACATGGTGCAGAATTTCGCGTTTCTCATCGACGCCTACGACCACATTCCGAACGGGACGCGGTCCTATTACCTCACCCGCTCGCAGCCGCCGTTCTTCTTCGCCATGGTCGGGCTGCTCGATCCGGGCGACTCTGCGGCGGCTGACGCCCGATATCTACCTGAGCTGAAGCGGGAATATGCGTTCTGGATGGAGGGCGCGGATGGTCTCACGGCGGGCGCCGCGCATCGCCGCGTGGTGAAACTCGACGATGGGTCGATCCTCAACCGCTACTGGGACGACAGCGACGCGCCGCGTGACGAATCCTATCTCGAGGATGTCGCCCTGGCGCGCTCGTCCCTCCGCCCGGCGCAAACAATCTACCGCGAGATTCGCGCCGCCGCCGAGAGCGGGTGGGACTTCAGCTCGCGCTGGTTCGCCGACGGGCGAACGCTCGAGTCGATCGACACGACCGAGATTGTTCCGGTCGACCTCAATGCGCTGATGTTCGGGCTCGAGAATGCGATCGGCGCCGGTTGCGAGCGGTCCGGCGATCGCGATTGCGCCGCCGATTACGCCCGCCGCGCCGCCGCACGCCGCGCGGCGATCGATCGCACGCTCTGGGACCCGTCCCGCGGCGTCTATCTCGACTATCGCTGGACGCTGAAGAAGCGCGTCGACCGCCTCAGCGCCGCGACCCTCTATCCGCTCTTCACCCACGTCGCCAGCGACGCGCAGGCGGCGTCGGTCGCCGTGGCGGCCGAGAGGGACCTGCTCGAGCCCGGCGGGATCGTCGCGACGCCGGTCGACACCGGCCAGCAATGGGACGCGCCCAACGGCTGGGCGCCCTTGCAATGGATCGCGGTTGCGGGCTTGAAGAGCTTCGGCCGCGACCGGCTCGCCGAGACGATCGCCTGCCGCTTCATGATCAGTGTGGAGCGCGTCTATCGTGAGACCGGCAAGCTCGTCGAAAAATATGACGTGATCGCAACCAACAGGCCGGGCGGGGGCGGCGAATATCCGACCCAGGACGGCTTCGGCTGGACCAACGGCGTGATGCTGAAGCTGATGGCGCTCTATCCCGCCGACGCCGGCCTCCCGAGCGTCGACCGCTGCCCCGCGCCGAGCGGCTGAGTATGCGAGGAGAGGGCATTCCGGCGGGACGCCCCCACCGCCGTCCTTCGGACGGTCCCCCTCCCCCGGCATGGGAGGATGGCGCCTCTCCTCTCACGCGAAGCGGGGGAGGGGGACCATGCGGAGCATGGTGGAGGGGGCGATGGGCGGCGGCGAGCGCCCTTCCCTGCTCTCCCCCGGCGCTCTAGGCATGCGCCGACAACCAGACGGGGGAGGGTCGCGTTGAGCGAAGGCGCCATGAACAAGGTCCGCCTGGGCCGCACGGATCTCATGGTCACGAGCATCGGCTTCGGGACCTCGGGGCTGGGCGACATGCCTGACACCTACGGCTACGGCGTCGACGCGGATCGGGCCAAGGCGACGGTGCTGGCGATCTTCGGCGGCTCGGCCAATCTCATCGATACGTCGCGCCTCTATGGCATGGGCCGGAGCGAGGAGCGGATCGGCGCAGTCATCCGCGAGCGCGGCGGCCTGCCGCCTGGCTTCGTGGTCTCGACCAAGCTCGACCGCGACCCTGAGACAAACCGCTTCGACGCCGCCCAGGCCCGCCGCTCGTTCGAGCAGAGCCTCAAGGCGCTGGGGCTCGAGCGCTTCGACCTTCTGCATCTGCACGATCCCGAGCATGCCGCCTCGTTCAAGGAGGCGACCGCGCGCGACGGCGCGCTCGGCGAGCTGTTCCGGATCAAGGAGGAGGGGCTGGCGACGGCGGTCGGTCTCGCCGCCGGCCCCGCGACTGTGATGATGCCGCTCCTGAACGACTGGGACTTCGACGCCCTCATCACCCACAATCGCTTCACTCTCGCCAACCGCAGCGCCGACGCGATGCTCGATCTCGCCCGGGCGCGAGGGATCGCCGTCCTCAACGCCGCGCCCTACGCCAGCGGCGTCCTCGCCAAGGGATCGGTCGCCTATCCCCGCTACGTCTATCAGGAAGCGTCCGACGCCATGCTCGATCCGATCCGCCGGATCGAGGCGATCTGCGCCCGCTTTCGTGTCCCGCCCGGCGCCGCGGCGCTCCAGTTCTCGATCCGCGACCCGCGTGTCACGTCCACCATTTGCGGCGTGACCCGGCCCGAGCGGGTCCAGCAGACCCTCGACTGGGCGAACTTCCCGATTCCCGAGGCCGCGTGGGCCGAACTCATGGCCCTGCCTTACGCGACCGACGATCCCGAGGCGACGCGCGACTATAAGCCGGGGTAGGGTCAGAACGCGATCAGTGTGTGCAGTCTCAAGCCCCTTGCGGCCTCCAGAATCGAACGGGTACGGACGCAAAGGGCCAAAAGCAGCCGTTTAGAAAAACGTTCTGGAATGTGCAACCATAACCTGGGGACTCTTCTTTGACCTTGCAGGGAGTGCACCTCGTGCACTATATGCTGGACTGGCATCGATAGCGCGGTGCCGCGGTTCGTTACACTCGGCAAAGTCGGAATCTGCCTTTATCCGGACGACCATGCGCCCCCTCATTTTCACATTCGGACTCCAGATGGAGAGGCTCAGGTTCGAATCGATTCCCTGGAGGTTATGCGAGGAGACATCAATCGGGCCGATCTTGAGGCCGCCATAGGCTGGGCTCGACAACCGGCTAATCGTGAAGCGCTGATGTTCGAATGGATGCGTCTAAATGAGCGAGACTGAACGGATCAGAATAGGCGAGCCGATGCCTTCAATAGAGGACGTTGCTGCCTACGACGCTACGCACGTTCGAGTCACTTGGAGCTCCGGCTCTCGTAAAGGGACAACAACAAATGTTGACATTGCGCCATTAATCTATTCCAAAAAAGTATTTGCGCCTCTCAGAAATGATCCTGCACTTTTGCAGACGGTTCATACTGTCGAGGGCGGAGCCGCTATCGCATGGGGAGACAACGACGAGATAGACATGGCCGCCACATCAGTTGAGCGCTTGGCCGACGAATCAATGACGCCAACTGATTTTTCCGCATTCCTCCAACGGCACTCGCTCTCTTTAGACGCGGCCGCCGCGCAGCTGGGAATTAGTCGGCGATTGGTGGCTTATTATGCAAAGGAAAGGGAGGTTCCTCGATATATTGCGCTTGCGTGCGCTTACCTCGATGAGCTGCCTCCAACGCTTCTCAGTGAGGTTCAGACCTCCATCGTGCGCGTCGCCAGTGCGCAAGAGGCCGTCGTCGAATCGGGCAATCCTGCCGTTCCACCGAAGAAGTCAATCACGAGCGATTACATCATCTGCTTAGAGGATGGCCGAAAATTCAAGTCTTTGAAGCGGCATTTGAAAACCCAGTATAACTTATCGCCCGAGGAATATCGAGAGAAGTGGGGCCTGCCGGCGGATTATCCAATGGTAGCGCCCGCCTACGCGAAGGCGCGTTCGGCCTTGGCGAAGCGAATGGGGCTCAGTCAGCGGCGTCGCCACTCCAAATAGAATAGAAAAACGAGAGGTCGCGCCGCCGCGCGCTTCTGGCCAGTCAAAGCGAACCGCACGAGCCGGTGCAGGCGACGGTGATCGTCGCCTCGAGCGTCTTGCCGCCGCTTTGGAAACGCGGCCCGTCGTAAGAGCAGGTGATGACGCCCGCCGGAAGCGTGCTGTCGCTGCCTGGACCGCCGACCAGGGTAAACGTCGCGGAATTGAAGGCGCCCGTCCCCATCTTGCTTTTCACCTGATTGACCGAGGCCGGGCCTACGACGGGCTGTCCATTTGCGACGTTGATGATGGCGGAATCGTTGGTGTATCCGGGCCCCGGCGGGCTGAATGCCGCCGTCGGGAAGCTGCTTCCCGCCAAAGTTTGCAGACAGGCCGGCAGCGCGCAATCGAATTGGCTGCGGTTGAAGGCGTCGACCGTGCAGGTCGTGTTTTTCGGAGCGGCCTGCCAGACCGCGACGACAGGCGGCGTAGCCTCGTCATAGGCGCAGCCCCGGTCGGGAAAGAAGATCCCATGCAGGGACCGTCCCCAGATCAGCGTGTCGTGTCCATTGAAATTCACGACCTTCGAACTGCCGGGGGATCCGAAATTCCACGCCCCGCTGCCCCCGCTTACCGCCGCGTTGGCCGATTTGGGCGGGCAACCGAAGGGATGGAACGAGAGAAAGGATTCAAAGCTGATCGGCGCAAATTGGCAAACCAGGTCGTTGCCTACGGCGACGGTCGCATAAGACGGGCCTATGGCCCCGCTTTGCGCCCAGCTCGGGTTCAGTTTCAGCGTGGTCGGGCAGTTGACGGCGCCGGCCTCGGCGCGTTCGGCCGATAGCAAGAACAGCACGCAGAGGCACAAAATCGCCCTGAGCATCGTCGGACATTCCCAGAGAAGCGCCAGCCCCGAGAGCAACCTGCTTGATTATCGCGGGTCGGACAAGCAGAATCCGGAAAGCGGCGCGAACACGGCTTCGCGAGTCGTGTGCTAGGACGAGCCATGCTCGAAACCACCATCGCCGGCAGCCTGCCGAAGCCCTCGTGGCTCGCTGAATCGGAAAAGCTCTGGCCCGCCTGGCGGCTGGAGGGGGCCGCGCTCGCGGCGGGCAAGATCGACGCGACTATCCTCGCGGTGAAGCTGCAGGAGGATGCGGGAATCGACATCGTTAGCGACGGCGAGCAGGCGCGCATCCATTTCGTCCACGGCTTTCTCGCCAATCTCGACGGCATCGATTTCAATCGCCGGCAGACGATCGGCATCCGCGCCGACCGCTACAAGGCCGAGGTCCCGACCGTGACCGGCCCGATTCGGCGCAAGGGCTCGGTCCATCGCGCCGAAGCGAGCGCGGCGCGCGCCCACACCAGGCGCAAGCTCAAGTTCACCCTGCCCGGTCCGATGACCATCGTCGACACCATCGCCGACGAGCACTATCGCGACCGCCCGACGCTCGCCCACGCCTTCGCCGCGGCGCTGAACGAGGAGGCGCACGAGCTCGCAGCGCTCGGCGTCGACGTGGTGCAATTCGACGAGCCGGCCTTCAACGTCTACATGCGCGAGGTCAAGGACTGGGGCGTCGCCGCCCTCGAGCGCGCCGCCGACGGGCTCGCCTGCACGACCGCCGTCCACATCTGTTATGGCTACGGCATCAAGGCCAATACCGACTGGAAAGCGACCCTCGGCGACCGCTGGCGCCAATATGAGGAGACCTTCCCCGCTTTGGCTGCAAGCCGCATTGGCCAGGTCTCGCTCGAATGCCGGAATGCGCGCGTGCCGATTGAGCTGATCGGGCTCCTCAAAGGCAAGGACGTGCTGGTCGGCTGCATCGACGTGGCGTCGGATGTCGTCGAGACGCCGGAGGATGTCGCCGCCACCATCCGCGCCGCGCTCGCTCATGTCCCGGCCGACCGGCTTTTCCCCTGCACCAACTGCGGAATGGCGCCGATGGCGGCCGAGGTCGCCTACGCCAAGCTCGCCGCGCTGGCGGGCGGGGCGGCGATGGCCAGGAAGGCATTGTGATAATCCCGTCGGCGCGAAAACAAATCCTTTGAGAAAATCAGAATTTGTGGTATCTATGTAGGGTCGTCGGATCGCAAGCGCCGCGGGCCACGCCGCTGCCCGAGAAGAAATGGGCGAGGCCTCGGATTGTGGGTATAAGCCATTGAAAGGGTTTATTCTGCGGTCAGAAAGGCGATTTGGATTTCGTTGTTTTTTCCTTTGATATTGTTGTGCCCGGCTTTGTTTTTGTTGTGCCCGGCTTGGATTTTGTTG
>PLUH01000170.1:0-165 GCA_003164825.1 Hyphomicrobiales bacterium | reverse complement strand
TGGTGAGGCCGATCACCGCCGCTTTCGAGGCGCCGTAGACGTAGCGGTTGGGGATGCCGCGCACCGAGGACGCGCCGGAGGCAATGTTGACGATCGACCCTCGGCCCTTCTCCAGCATCCCCGGCAGAAAGGCGCGGATGGTGCGGTGCATCGACTTGACGTTGA
>PLUH01000054.1 GCA_003164825.1 Hyphomicrobiales bacterium | reverse complement strand
CCATCGCAACGAGGGCCTGGCCACAATTGTGCTTAGGACCTCGCGCTTCTTTCCCGAGGAGGACGACGATTCCGCGGCGCGCGCCGCTTACGCCGACGATAACGCCAGGGCGAACGAATACCTGTTTCGCCGGGTGGCGATCGAGGACGTCGTCGACGCGCATCTCGCCGCGGCCGAGCGCGCGCCCGCGATCGGCTTTGCGAGATACATCATCAGCGCGACGACGCCGTTCCTCCGCGAGGATTGCGCCCGCCTCAGAGCCGACGCGCCCACCGTTGTCAGCCTGCGCGCGCCCGGTTGGGAGGAGGAATATGCGCGGCGCGGCTGGCGCATGTTCCCGAGCATCGATCGCGTCTACGACAATTCGCTTGCGCGCGGGAACCTCGGCTGGCGGCCGAAATGGGATTTCGCCGCGATCGTCGAGCGTCTGCGCGAGACCGGCGACATTCGCGGGCCGCTGGCGAGAGAGATCGGCGCGAAGGGCTACCACGCCGAGCGGTTCGAAGGCGCGCCCTATCCGGTGGCGGGAAGCTGAGGTGAGCGAATTTGCGGTCTGGACGAGGCTCGACCGGCCGGGCCGCGACGCCGCGCTGTTGCAGGCGCACGCCGGCGGCTGGCTGCTTCGGGGCGCAGCCGCGTTCGAGCATGAACTTGGGTCGGCCGTGGTCGCCTATGAGGTGCAAGTCGACGCGCGCCTTGAGACGACGCGGGGAGCTTTGAGCGGCTTCCTGGGCGAGGCGTCCGTCCGGCACGAGATCCTGCGCGATCGTGACGGCTGGCGCCTGAACGGCGCCAGGGTCGATGGACTGGAGCGTTTGATCGATCTCGACTACGGTTTCACCCCGGCGACCAATATTCTGCAGCTCATGCGAATGGCGCTTCCCCTCGGCGGGACGGCCGAGCTTCCGGTCGCGTGGTTCGATTTGGACAGTGCGGCGCTGACCGAATTGCCGCAGATCTACGAGCGCCGCGGGGACGCATCTTATTGGTACGAGGCGCCGACGGTTCCGTATCAGGCGCTCCTGGAAATCGCCCCGAACGGGTTTGTCCGCTCCTACCCCGGTTTATGGCAGGTCGCCGAGTGAACTGTCAGCCCAGCGAGGCGCTGACCGCGGCCGCTGGAACATGATTATCGTTGTCGCGGGGACGAAATTCGACGATATTCGGGGTCAGCAAGTCGCCGACTGGGTCAAGCGCACCCAAAGGGAGTGGTTATGAAGGTCACCGCGAAAGTCGCAAGCCGCAAAGCGTCGAAAGCTGTGAGCCGAAAGGGGTCTAAGGTTGCGAGCCGAAAGGCATCGAAGGTCTTGGGGACGACATTCGATGGAGTCCGCATCCTCAAGCCAAAGGGGCGCGCTACGCACTTCACCGTTTCGGAGCTTGAGGCCGCTATCTCGAGAGTCCGCGCCGCACGTTCTTCAGGATGAGCGGGCGAGACGTTTTCATAAACTGTCCGTTCACCGCTGACTATCAGAACCATTTCCAAGCTATCGTCTTTACTGTCGTGCGCTCCGGCTTCACGCCGCGTTGCGCCCGCGAATCCGATGATGGCGGGGAAGTCCGGTTTGAGAAGATCTGCAGAATCATCAGTGGGTGCCCCTATGCCGTCCACGACATTTCCAAGACCGAGCCTGACGCGGACTCGGGTTTGCCGCGCTTCAATATGCCGTTCGAACTCGGGCTCTTTCTCGGGGCGAAACGATTCGGCGGGCGGCCCCACAGACAGAAAAAGTCGCTGATCTTCGACAGAGCCCCTTTCCGCTATCAGTCCTTTATTTCCGATATCTCGGGCCAAGACATCCATCCTCACAACGGCAAGGTCGATCAGCTTATTCGTGAGCTGGCAACTTGGTTGCGAGATCAAGCCAGGGATCCGAAGGTCCCCGGCGGCATAGCTGTCGCCGACGAGTACAGCAAATTCAAAGTCGATCTGCCGTCGATCGCCGGGGACATGCAGCTCCAGCTATCAGAGCTGACATTCAAAGATCTGGTCGCTGTCGTCGCGAGATGGATCGTGAAGGAGCACGGAACCTAGTCGACGCCCGTCTTGCGGCGTCCGCTTTCACGCGGCCGAGCTTCACACCAGCGCCGCCAGCCGCTCGATGAGAAACGCGCGCGCCGCCGGGTCGGTCTGGAGGCCGATTGCGAGACTATAGGCGCGACGCGCTTCCTCGACCTCGCCCATCCTGGCGCAAAGGTCGGCTCGCGCGACCCAATAGGGCTCGAAGCCCTCGAGCCCGCCTTGCGCTCCCACCTCGTCCAGCAATTTGAGCCCCGCCGCGGCCCCCTGCGCGTGGGAGACCGCCGCCGCGCGATTGACGGCGACGACCGGAGAAGCGGTCAGGGCGAAGAGCGCGTCATAGAGGACAGCGATCGCCGCCCAGTCGGTCGTTCCGGTCAGCCGGCGGGCGGCGTGGACCGATTGGACGGCCGCCTCGAGCTGGAACCGTCCCGGCGCGCCCAACGCGCCCGCAAACCGCAGCAGCCCCTCCGCCTCCTCGATCGCCGCCTCGTCCCACGACTTGGTGTCCTGCTCGCTCAGCGGCACGTAGCGCCCCTTGGCGTCGCGGCGCGCCTCGCGCCGGGCATGGGCGTAGAGCATCAGCGCCATGAGGCCCATCGCCTCTGGCTCGTTCGGGGCGAGGGAGACGACGACGCGACCGAGCCAGATCGCCTCCTCGGCGAGATCGCGTCCGCGTTGGTCGACACCGGCCATGTCAT
>PLUH01000113.1:1847-13518 GCA_003164825.1 Hyphomicrobiales bacterium | reverse complement strand
TCAGCGGCTCCTTCAGCAGCGGGTTGTCGTAAAGATAGATCTGCCCGACCGACAGGTAGTTGGCGGCGCGCCAATAGGCGTCGATCAGCACGCTTTCGCTTTTTGACAGCGTTGCAGCCATCGTCATTTTCTCCCGGTCCTCGTCGGCGAGCCATGTTCTCCCGGACTTTGAGAGACTTAGCCGCGCCGGTTGTCATTGGCGTGACGGCCGTCCCGGCCGCTCAGCCGCACTCCAGGACCGCATCATAGAGATCCCGCGGCTCGTCTTCACCTGCGCTGTTGATGAGCGAACGCCCGAGCGCAATCGTGAGGAGCGACCCGCACGCGGCATACGAAGCGGCAAATCGGTGCTATGCTAAGCGGAAAGCAGAGAGCCGTTTTGGAATACGTTGTGCATATATCGCGAGGCCCCGACAATGTGGATACCCACACCGTTGAGGCCGACAGCGACCCGCAAGCGTTTGATCTCGCCATAGCTTGGGCGGCATCGCTCGGGCTTGCGGCCGATGATGATGTTGTCCTTGAGATCAAGCTGCCATCGGGCGCTTTCAAGACATTCGTTCGGAAAGATTTCTGATGCCGACCGGTCCTAAAGGCGAGAAGCGCCCCGCCGACGTGAGCGCGCGCGCTGTCCTAATCGCGAAGATCGCGACGGGCGAGATTGACGACCCGCCGGAGGCGCGCAAGCCCACCGTCAAATAGCGCGCGCAAATTGAAACTGAGGCACTACCGGCAGGCGCTAGTCCTTTCGATCAGGCTCGCGTTCGAGTTCCCACTTGGCGCGCAGCCAATGGTCAAGCTCGCGTCCGCTCGGCCTGCCTTCATCGACCCAGATCAGGTAGGCGCGTTCCCTGATATGATCGTCGTTTAAATCGTGACCAGGCGTCTCCCCCCGGAGACCCGTATCGGCGGGACGTCCGCTCGCTTCACTCGACGGCTTCTTGGCCATGGACGCCGATCCTCCGAGGTTTCAGCCCGCCCTCTTGGAGCGGCCGAGCCAATTGTGCCCCTTGCAAGACAATTGAGCAACATTCGAGCGGCGCGTTCGTCCGGGCCATTGCGCTCAAGCGAAAACTTGGCTCAACTGGCTCGCCTGCCGTCGCAAAGGACTCAATCGCGATGGCGGCTAAATGTGCGCGGAACGCCGGCGAAATCATGGAGCCGTCGGCAGAGCCTGCGACGAAGAGGGAGGAATGAGACCATGCTTTCACGGCGCGCTTTCGCCGCTTGCGCTCTGTGCGCGGCGGCAGGTTTTCTTGCGACCGGGGTCGAAGCGCAAACGCCCAGCTTGAAGCGCACGCTCCTTAAGCAGACCGACGGGCCGGCGGAGGGTTACATCACGGTCGAAATGCAGGTCGAACTCGATCCGGCCGCCCCGATCGCCCGCCATACCCACCCAGGGATTGAGTCCGGCTACGTCGTCGAAGGCGGAACCGAGCTCGTCATTGACGGCGTCGGCACGCTCATGCTCAAGCCGGGGGACGGCTACCAGGTGCCGACTGGTGTCCCGCATAGCGGGAAGAACGGGACGGCCAAGACGGTGATCGCCGCGACCTACGTCGTCGAGAAGGGCAAGCCGCTCGCCTCGCCTGCGTGAAGTTCCACGGGAAGAAACATGTCCGCCGCGCCGCTCCATGCCGACAACGCCGCCCAGGCCGAATATTGGAATAGTGTTGCCGGACGGCGCTGGACGGACCGCCAGGAGGAGCAGGACCTGGTGCTGCGCCCGGTCTCCGATCGGCTCATCGCGGCGGCGGACGCCAGGCCCGGTCAACGGATCATCGACATCGGCTGCGGCTGCGGCGACACGACCATCGACTTCGCCGCCCGGGTCATGCCCGGAGGCGAGGTCCTCGGGCTCGACATTTCCGAGCCGATGCTGGCGCGCGCCCGCGAGCGCGCGCCGAGCGGGCTACCCGCCGGGTTCGTTCTCGCCGACGCCACTGTCTATGATTTCGAACCTGAGTGGGCCGATCTCGCGGTGTCGCGATTCGGCGTCATGTTCTTTGCCGATCCCGCACGCTCCTTCGCCAATCTGCGCCGCGGCCTCAAGCCCGGGGCGCGGCTCGCTTTCGCCTGCTGGCGCGAGGCCAAGCAAAATCCGTGGATGATGATCCCGCTGCGCGAGGCGAAGAAGCACGCCCCTCCCCTGCCCGAGACGAACCCCGAGGACCCCGGCCCGTTCGCCTTCGCCGATGACGCGCGCGTGCGGCGCGTCCTGAGCGCGGCCGGCTTCGCCGACATCGTCGTAATCCCGGTCGACCTTGATCTCGACCTGGCGATCGGCCGCGGGCTGGACGCCGCCGTCGCCGGCGCGCTCGGCATCGGACCGACCAGCCGCATCCTCGACGGCCAGCCCGAAGCCGTTCGCGCCGCCGCGGCCGCGGACATCAGGAAGGCGCTGGCCGAGCGCGCCAAGGGCGACAGCGTTCCGCTCGGGGCCGCGATCTGGATCGTCACGGCGACCAATCCCGACCGGTAGCGCTTACCTCGCCCGCGCGACGAAGTTCCTTCGGCGACGAGGCGGGCCGCGCCAACCTGTTTCAAGGCCGGTGGCTTCATCAGTAGCCCTCTTGGCCATTGGACGGAACCAGAAGCGTGACGGATCTGACAAAACGGCGCGCGGTTTGGATTGCGTCTCGCGCACTCTCGCGGGACACATGCGAACCCGGTCCGGTCCCGTAATCGGCAATGGATTTCAAGTTGTAGGTGCGCGGAAGGAACGTCCGCAGCGCTACGTCGAACCGTGGATCATCTTTCACCAACCGCCCAAACTCGGCTTGCACCGTCGAATGTCTTTTGAACACGCGTCCTGCCGTCTCGAAGATGAGACCCTGCGCAGCATGGAACCCCGCAAGGTAAGCCGTGCGTCCAGCGGCTTCGTTCAACCCGACTCCGAGCATATCGTCTCGGCTTGATCGAGAAGCTCTCGCGATTTTTCGAGGAACAGGGCAGTTTCCGGCTTCAAAGGTCGATGCCCTCGGTCCGGATTTCGTGCATCAAAGGCGTTCGTTCCTTGTACGAGCCGGCGGGATACGGCATGGCATGAATGAAACCGCCCTCGCTGTAGAGAATGTCCGTGGCGACGTCGGCAAGGCGGTTCAGTTCAGGCATGCGGTCGGGCATGTCGCGCAGAAACACCGCCACATCGTAGTCGGAATCCGGCTGCGCGTCGCCGCGCGCGCGCGAACCGAACAGAACGACGCGCTCAAGCCGGTCACCGTATATTTCGGTTAGGACGGCGCGGAGGCGCTCAAGAATTGGATCGTTAAGTGTCGCGGCTGTCATGCGCAGCACTATAGCGCATGTGGACCGCCAGTAACGAAGCGCGAGGCTGCTCGACGCCGCGGATGGGGCGTCACCGCGCCTCCCGCGCCCGCAGAAACGCCCGCATGGCGAAACTCGCCTGGTCCGGGCCATAAGCGTGGTCTGCGCCAACCGGGCAGGCCCGCCGCGCCCGGCATCCAGCGTCCATGCAATCCGCGCCGTTCGCGCTCTTCAGATGGCCGACGCAGGCGGCGACATCATAGCCGCCGCCTGAGAACGCGCCGACAGGGCATGTATTCAAGCACCAGCGTTCGCGGCAGGAGTCGCACGGACTTGGCGCCGCCGCGGGTTCGGGAACGTCGAGCGCTTTGCGAAACGCGAGCGCTCCGCGGTAGCCGTGCCAAAGTCCGTAGCGCGGATGGATCAGGAGACCGATCGGCGAGGGATGCACCGGCTCCGAGCGCCGCGCCCATTGCTGGAACGGCCAGAACGGCGGTCCGCCGAAAGGGAACAGGGCGAGCGCGCCGAGGTCGCGCGCCAGAGCATCGATGACGCGCCGACTCCAACGGTCGAGCGGATGGTCGGCGCCATCAGCGGCCTCGGGGCTCGCGGCGAATGCGCTCCAGCCGTCGCGGCCGGCCATGCCGGCGAGAACGATCGCGCGAACGTCGGCGAGGACGCCGCGCCGGTCTTCGTCGGAAAGAAGGAAGGCGCCGCGAGGAACGAGGCCCGTCTGCGTGATGGCGGACAAGACAGTCGCGAGCCCTGAGCCCCTCATGAGGATCGTCTTGCCCGTTCGCCGTGACGCGTCATCGACCTTACAAGCATGTTGGCGACAATAGTTTAGATACGAACCATCTTGCTTCGAGCCTCATCATGGCGCAAAGCTCGCGGGCCGGGGAGAGAGCGGGAGGCTTCCATTGGACGCAGCCTACAGCGAAGTCACGGAAGGCGTCTTTCGCGCGAGCCCCCTCACCCGCGGCCCATGGCATCCCGACCATCAGCACGCCGGTCCGCCCTCGGCGCTGATCTGCCGGGCCATCGAGCGCGCCGCCGCCGAGGCGGGCCTTACCCATCTGGGGCGCCTCACGGTCAATCTCATGCGGCCCGCTCCAATTGGCGAGTGCCGCATCGAAGTGACGCCCGATTACCTCGGCCGCAACGCCGGCCACTTTTCGGGCCGGCTGATCTCCGGCGGCAAGGACGTCGCACGATTCACCGCTCTCACGCAACGCGAGGAGGATTTCGCCATCCCCGATGGGACGCTGGGCCATCCGCCGCCGCGCGCGCCAAAGCCGGTCAGCGAGAGCCCCGTCGTCGTCGCGCCTTCGGGCCGGGAGGGGGCCGGGTATTGGAGCCTGGTCGAGAACCGGCTTGCCGAGGGGAAGTTTTTCAACGGGCCGAGCGCGATCTGGTTTCGCTTGAATCATCCGCTGGTGAAGGGCGAGGCGCCGAGCCCCTATCAGCGCGTTGCAGTCGCGGCGGATTCCGGCAACGGCATCAGCGCCGTCCTGGACTTCTACAAGTATGTCTTCCTCAACTGCGATCTGACCATCAACCTCGCCCGCCGTCCGGTCGGAGAATGGATCTGCCTGCAATCGCGCACCCTGCTTGGCGGGAACGGCTGCGGGATGGCGGAATCGGCGCTGTATGACGAGCAGGGACTGATCGGGCGCGCCACGCAGAGCCTCGCCGTTCGGCGCCGCTGACGCTATTTCGCCCTCAGCGCCTCGACCCCCGGCAGAATCTTGCCTTCCATCCACTCGAGGAACGCGCCGCCGGCGGCCGAAACATAGGTGAAGTCGTCGGCGACCTTGGCCTCGTTGAGCGCGGCGACCGTCCCGTCGGCATCGACGATCATCGCGGNNCGGCGGCCGCTTCGGCGACTTCGACGGTGCCGTTGTCGAACGGCTCGACCTCGAACGCGCCGAACGGGCCGTTCCAGACCAGGGTCTTGATCCGGCCAAGGACTTCCTCGACCCCGGCGACGGACCTCGGCCCGATATCGAGGATCATCTCGTCCTCAGCCACATGGTCGACGTCGACGACATGAGCGTGCGCGTGGGCCTTGAGCTCCTTGGCGACCGTCGCGTCGATCGGCAGCAGGATGCGGCACTTGGCCTTTTCCGCCGCCGCCACGATAGCGCGCGCGGTCACGGCGAGATCCTTCTCGCACAGCGACTTGCCGACATGCTTGCCCTCGGCGAACAGGAAGGTGTTGGCCATGCCGCCGGCGATGATGAGAATATCGACCTTGTTGACGAGGTTGCCGAGCAGCTCGAGCTTCGTCGACACTTTGGCCCCGCCGACGATCGCCGCCACCGGCCGCGCCGGATTGCCAAGCGCCAGCGTCAGCGCCTCGAGTTCCTTCTGCATCGCCCGCCCCGCGTGAGCCGGCAATTTATGCGCAAGGCCCTCGGTGGTGGCGTGGGCGCGGTGGGCGGCGGAGAAGGCGTCGTTGACATAGATGTCGCCGAGCTTGGCGAGCTCTTCGACATGGGCCGGATCGTTCTTCTCCTCGCCCTTGTGGAAGCGGGTGTTCTCGAGCAGCANNCCGAAATGCGCGAGCAGAATGACCTTGCCGCCCTTGTCGGCGATCTCCTTCATCGTCTCCGCAACGCGTTCGATGCGAGTCTTGTCGGTGACGCGGCCGTTCTCGGTTGGAACGTTGAGGTCGACGCGCAGGAGCACGCGCTTGCCGGCGACGTCGGCGTCGTCAAGCGTGCGGAATGAGTTGCTCATGTTCAGCGCCCCTCAAGCTTGCGGCGGCAGCGACGCGTTCTGCTCGTCCCGTTCTGTCATGCCCACGGAAGCGGGCATCCAGATCAGCCGCGTCCGTTCGAGCGGAGATTTTCGGCGACGCGACGCTGGACCCCCGCTTTCGCGGGGGTGACATTCAATGCTCAGATCAGCTTCGACATCGCGACCGCGGTGTCCGCCATCCGGTTGGAGAAGCCCCATTCGTTGTCGTACCACGAAAGCACGCGAACGAAATCCCCGTCGATGACCTTGGTCTGGTCGAGATGGAAGATCGAAGAGCGGTCGTCGTGGTTGAAATCGCTCGAGACGTTGGGCTTGTCGGTGTAGCCGAGGATGCCCTTGAGCGGACCGTTGCCGTCCGCAGTCGTCTTGATCGCGTTGTTGATCTCGTCCGTGCTGGTCTTGCGCTTGGCGACGAACTTGAGGTCGACGACCGAGACGTTCGGCGTCGGCACCCGGATCGCCGAACCGTCGAGCTTGCCCTTGAGCTCCGGCAGCACGAGGCCGACCGCCTTGGCCGCCCCCGTCGTGGTCGGGATCATCGACAGCGCCGCGCCGCGGGCCCGGTAGAGGTCCTTGTGCAGCGTGTCGAGCGTCGGCTGGTCGCCGGTGTAGGAGTGGATGGTGGTCATGAACCCATGCTCGATGCCGATCGCGTCGTTGAGCACCTTGGCGACCGGGGCGAGGCAATTGGTGGTGCAGGAAGCGTTGGAGACGATGAGGTCATCCTTGGTCAGCTTGTCGTTGTTGACGCCATAGACGACCGTGAGGTCCGCGCCTTCCGCCGGGGCGGAAATGAGGACCTTCTTCGCGCCCGCCTTCAGATGAGCCGCCGCCTTCTCGCGCGCGGTGAAGATGCCGGTGCATTCGAGCGCGACATCGACGCCGAGCGCCTTGTGCGGCAGCTCGGCCGGATCCTTGATCGCGGTGACCTTTATCTTGTGGCCGTCAACGATCATCGTGTCGCCCTCGACCTTGACCTCGTGCGGAAAGCGGCCGTGAATGCTGTCGAAGCGCAAGAGGTGGGCGTTGGTCTCCACCGGCCCCAGATCGTTGATGGCGACGACCTCGATATCCTTGCGGCCGGACTCCAATATTGCGCGCAGCACGAGCCGTCCGATCCGGCCGAAGCCATTGATCGCTACCTTGGCAACCATCCCCGTCTCTCCTCTCGCGCCCGCTTACGATCGACGGACCCTTCGGGTCCGGGCTTAAGGGGCGCGTCTGCTTGGTGAAAGCGACGGTTTAATGTCCGATCCTCACCCGAAAGTCTAGGCCATTCCGGCGCCCGCGACGATTTGCCGTCGACGTCGGCTAAACGGCGCCCCACACCTGGACCATCCGGGGAAGCGCGACCAGCGTCGAGCGGTCCTCGGCGAAAGCGTTGAGGCGCTCAGTGATCGCGTCAATCTCGCCGGGCTCGGCGAGGCCGTAGCGCAGCAAGGACCCGCGGATCATGTCCATTGTGACGGCGGTCAGCCGCTTCTCGGGCCCGGCGGCGTGGACGGGTTGGAACACCCGCCAGCGCGCGTGAAGCCCCGCCGCGAGCGCGACCGCCGGCAGGCGGCGGCCGAGGTTCGCATCACCTCCGCCACGCCGCACCGCTTCCGTATAGAGCGCCTGGTAGCGGTCTTGCGCCGCATCGGCTGGAAAACAATAGGCGCCGGACATGTCGATATCCTCGACCGCGATCCGCCCGCCCGGGGCGAGCATCGCCTTGAGCCGGTCGAAGACCCGCTCGGGCTCACTCACGTGAGACAGAAGGAAACGCGCGTGGATGAAAGAGAACGGCCCGCCGTCGAAGCCATGCGCGTCGGCGGTCGCGAATTCGACCGTCCCGACGCCCGCCTTCCGCGCGTCCTCGCGCGCAAGCTCGAGCACATGCGGATCGAAGTCGATGCCGAGAACGTGACCCTCGGACCCGACGATCTGCGCCATATCCAGCGCGACGTGGCCGCCGCCGCAGCCAACGTCGAGGACCCGGTCTCCGCGCCTGAGCCCCGCGTCCTCGAGAAGCCGCAGGGTTGTCTCGCGCATGATGTCGGAGAGAAGGTCGAGCCGCCGCTTGCCGTCCTCGCCGCCGGCGATCGCGTATGAATGCGGCGCGGCGCCGCTCCGACTGGCCAAGCCTATCCCCGTGCGGGCGCGCTCACGCCTTGAGCCGGGCGAGCGCGGCCTCGACCACCGCCTCCGGCGTGATCCCGAAATGCTGGAAGACGGCCTTATAAGGCCCGCTTTCGCCAAAGCTGTGCATGCCGATGAACGGCCCGTCGCCGATGATCGCGTCCCATCCGAACCTCACCGCCGCCTCGACCCCGACCTTGACCTTGGCCGAGCCAATCACCGAGCGGCGATAGTCCTCCGGCTGCTCGAAGAACACCGGGAAGCAGGGCAAGGACACGACCCGGGCGGCCACTCCCTTCTCCTTCAGCTGCGCCTGCGCGGCGACGGCGAGCGACACTTCGGAGCCGGAGGCGAAGATCGACACCTGGGCCTCGCCTGAAGCCGGAGAAATCTCGTAGCCGCCCCGCGCGCACAAGTTTTCCGCCACATGGGTGGTCCTGAGCGCCGGCAGGCCCTGCCGGGTCAGCGCGAGGATCGAGGGCGAATGCTCGCGCTTGAGCGCCGCCTGCCAGCACTCGACCGTCTCGACGCTGTCGGCCGGGCGCCAGACATAGAAATTCGGCATCGCCCTGAGCGACGCCAGGTGCTCGACCGGCTGATGGGTCGGGCCGTCCTCCCCGAGGCCGATTGAATCGTGGGTGAACACATGCGTGACCCTGATTTTCATCAGCGCGGCGATCCTGAGCGAAGGACGGCAATAGTCGGTGAAGCAGAAGAACGACGCGCCTGAGGGGATGAAGCCGCCGTGCACCGCGATGCCATTGCATGCCGCCGCCATCCCGTGCTCGCGGATGCCAAAGTGGATGTAGCGGCCGGAGAAGTCGCCGGGCGTGATTTCCTTCTCGTCCTTGAACTTGGTGTTGTTGGACGGGGTCAGGTCGGCCGAGCTCGTGATAAGTTCCGGAACTGCGGCCCCGATCACATCGAGCGCCGCCTGGCCCGCCTTGCGGGTCGCGACCTCGGGCTTTTCATCGGCGAGCTTCTTCTTATAGGCGTCGATGACCTGATCGAGGCCCTTTGGCAGTTCGCCGCGCTGGCGCCGCTCGAACTCGGCGCGCTGGTCGGGCGCGAGCGCAGCCAGCGCGGTCCGCCATTCATCGCTCTTCGCTTTGCCCTTGGGCCCGACCGCGCGCCACGCCGACAAGATGTCGTCCGGGATGACGAACGGATCGTACGGCCAGTTCAGCGCCTTCCGCGCGCCGGCGACCTCGGACGCCCCCTGGGCGTCGCTGTGCGCCTTGCTGGTCCCCGCATGGGTCGGCAGGCCAAAGCCGATCGTCGTCTTGCAGGCGATCATCGTCGGTCGGTCGGATTTCTGCGCCGCATGGATGGCGTCGAGGACCGCCTTGGGGTCGTGCCCGTCGATGTGGGTTGAATTCCAGCCCGCCGACTGGAAGCGGGCGACCTGGTCGATATTGTCGGCGAGGACCGGGACCTGCCCGTCGATCGAGATCCCGTTGTTGTCCCAGAAGACGATCAGCTTCTTGAGCTTGAGATGGCCGGCGATGCCGATCGCCTCCTGGCTCACGCCTTCCATCAAGTCGCCGTCGGAGGCGATGACATAGGTATGGTGGTCGACGACGCCGGGGAAACGCGCGGCCAGCATCCGCTCCGCGATCGCCATGCCGACCGCGGTCGCAATCCCCTGCCCGAGCGGGCCGGTCGTCGTCTCAACGCCCGGAGCGCACCAATATTCCGGGTGCCCGGGCGTCCTCGATCCGACCTGCCGGAACTGCTTGATGTCGTCGATGCCGAGCCCTTTGTCGCCGCCGACCCCGGTGAGATAGAGCAGGCTGTACAACAGCATACAGCCGTGGCCGGCGGACAGGACGAACCGGTCGCGATCGGGCCAATGGGGATCAGACGCGTCGAATTTCAGCACGTCGCGCCAGAGAACCGTCGCAACGTCCGCCATGCCCATTGGCAGGCCGGGGTGGCCGCTCTTGGCCTTCTCGACCGCATCAAGCGCGAGAAAGCGGATCGCGTTCGCCATTGCGTCATGAGACACGCTCGCAGCCATCGGGGCTCTCCTTAGGTGATTTGGGCGCCGCCTCCTCGCGGTCCCAAGCCCGGGGCCGCGAGGGCCGCTCCAAGCGGGCGGCCCTGATGTCAGAGTGAGGCGGTCGAAGGAACCTGTCAATTACTCACCCCACCGGTTGCGCCGCGCGTTGACGCCTCGTTCAACCATCGCGTAAACAAGCCGTGACAATGGACGGAATCAAATCCTCCTTGGATGACATTGACATGTCGCTGAAACGGCTGGCCGCAGCGGTCGACGCGCTCGAGTTGGCGGCCGACCGGCGCATGCGTCACGACGAAGCGCGCGCAACCGAGCAGGAAGAATACGCGCTGATGCAAGACGACCGCTCGCGGCTCGCGGTCGAACTCGACGCCGCGGTCGACCGGTCGCGGGCGCTCGAATCCGCCAATAGCGAAGCGGCGAAACGGCTCGCCCATGCCGCTCAGGCGATCGAGCGCATTCTCGGCCGGCTCGAGCCGGAGGCCAAGCCTTAAGACCCGGCTCAAACGGAAAAGGCTGCGGCATGGCGCAGGTTTCGGTGACGATCGACGGCCGCAAATATCGCCTCGCCTGCAACGAGGGCGAGGAGGCCCGCCTCGAATCGCTGGCCGGCGTAATCGACGACAAAATTGGCGAAATGCGCAAGGCGTTCGGGGAAATCGGCGATCAGCGCTTGGTCATCATGGCCGCGCTTACCATCGCCGACAATCTGGCCGAAGCCCGCGACGAGGCGGCGGCCGAGCGCAAGCGCTCCGACGCCGCCGAAGAGCGCGCCCAGGCAATGGCCTCGAGCCTCGATCAGCTCGGTTCGCGGCTCGAGTCGCTCGCCGCGCGACTTGCGGGCGGCGCCGAGGCTTGACAGCAGGTATTCGCGCAGAGATTTGGCGGGCGAAACCATATCNNTCTCCTTCTTCGGCTCCCTGATGGTCCAGGCGGCCTCCGGACCACGGTTTCGCGGGCGCTTAAACACAGAGCGGCGCGCCCCAAGACTCTACGGCGCAGCCACAACTCGGATTGGCTTTCCGTTGAGAAAGGCCAGCGCATTCTCGATGCTGCGGGGATAAAAATCAGCCCACGTCTCCGCGACGCCGTAGCCAAGATGCGGAGTGAGCACGGTATGGCTCAGGGCGCGCAACGGATGGTAATCGGGCAAGGGCTCTTTGTCGAACACGTCGAGCGCGGCGACGATTTTGCCTGCCTTGACCGCGGCCACAAGCGCGGCCTCGTCGATCAAAGGGCCGCGGGACGTGTTGATCACCATGGCGCCCGGCTTCATGCGGCCAATGTCTTCGGCGCCGATGATGCCGCGAGTTCGCGGCGAAAGAACCATATGGATCGAGATGGCGTCGGACGCGGCCATGAGATCTGATTTGCTCACGAGGCGGGCGCCGGCCTGCCGCGCCTTGTCTTCGGTCAGATTTGGACTCCACGCCACGACATTCATGTCGAGCGCCAGCGCGTAGCGGGCCATCCGGGCCCCAAGCCGACCCAGGCCGACGA
>PLUH01000113.1:0-1808 GCA_003164825.1 Hyphomicrobiales bacterium | reverse complement strand
TGCCGGGCGCAGGCCGCGAGGTCCAGCGTCGCGACAGAAGCACCGGTGATGCTGATCATCCGCAACTTCGGGAGACGGCGAATGAGGGTCGCCGGAAACGCCGTGCGCTCTCGCATCGTCAAGAGAATTTCGAAATCGGCCAGCGCGGCCGCCGCCTCGTCCTCCGTGCCGAACGCGTCAGCGAAGAACGCCAGTTCGGCGCGGGCGGCGAGGGCAGACCAGTCTGCGCTCTTGCGCGCGACATCCTGCCAGTCGTCCAACACAGCAATTTTAACCATGGTCGTTTCCTGACTCGCGGTAGAACTTCCGGGCGACGCCGCATGGGCTTCACCATAGGGTTTTGGGCTGTCCACGTAAGAGCCAGACGGCAAGGCCCCTTATTATCCGGACGATCGCCCGGGCGGGGAACATCGACTTCTCTGCCGGTCTTATGTAAGTATCCTTCACATGAGTTGGAGCAAGGATGATCGCGGCGAGCGCGATGCGCCGCGCAGCTATCATCACGGCAATCTGCGCGAGGCGCTGATCCGCGCCGCGCTGGAATTGATCGCCAGAAAAGGGACGGCCGGATTCACGTTCGCGGAGGCGGCGCGCTTTGCCGGCGTCAGCCCGGCGGCGCCGTATCGGCATTTCCGCGACCGTGACGAACTCATGGCGAGCGTGGCGCTGCGCGGCTTCGAGCAGTTCGCGGCGGCGCTGGCGCGGGCCTGGGACGANNTCGGCGATGTTCGAAGCCGGCGTTCCGGTCGGCGCCGATCCCGCGCTCCGGGAGGCCAGCGAGCGGGCCTTCGCGGTATTGCGCGTCGCCGCCGACAAAGTCTGCGCCGCCATGCCGGCGACCGCGCGCCCGCCGGCCTTGATGGTCGCGCTCCACATCTGGGCGATGGCGCACGGAATCGCTTCGCTGTTTGGGCGCGGCGACGGCGCGCAACGCGCGTTGCCGATGTCGCCGGCGGAACTGCTGGAGGCGGACATGCTGGTCTATTTGCGAGGGCTCGGCGTCAATGCTGCGCGGCCTTGAGCCACGGCTTGTCATCCCCGCGAAAGCGGGGATCCGTCCGGTCGGGCCGGACGCCTCTGGACCCCCGCTTTCGCGGCGGTGACGGGCAACCCCTCGGCGCTCATCGCCGCCGCATTCGGGATCGAGGCCCGCCAGGAGGGACTTGACAACGGCCTCGACTGATGTAAATGTTCATTACATTCACAAGCGAGGATGTCATGCCTGTCATTCTGATGGTCCTGGGATTCATATGGTGGTGGCCGCTGGGACTCCTGGTGCTCGGCTTCCTCATCGCAAGAGGAAGGTTGGGCTGTTGGCGTCATTCAGTCTACGCAGGAGATGGACCGATGCTCGACTGGGAACACCGTGGGGACCGCTGGGAGCGGAAGATCGCTCGCATGCAGGACAAAATGGAGCGCATGCGGGGCAGGATGGACCGTTTCAGGAGCCGCGGCGACTGGTTCGGTCCGACCTCGAGCGGCAATAGCGCCTTCGACGATTATCGCTCCGAGACGCTGAAGCGCCTTGAAGACGAACAGCGCGAGTTCAAGGAGTTCCTCGCCCGGCTGCGCTTCGCCAAGGACCGCACCGAGTTCGATCAGTTCATGGCCGAGCGGCGCCAGCGCCCCGTCGAGCCGGATTCGCCGGCCGAGCCGCCGCCGACCGACCCGCGCCACTGAGGCTTGCCGAGTCTCGCCGGGCCGCCCCAAAGGGCGGCCCGCTGGCGTTTTGCGCCTCAGCGGACAAGCCTCACCGCCCCCACCCGCCTCCCGGCCCCCTCCTCCGCCATCCTGCGCCAGTGCTCCGC
>PLUH01000284.1:5008-6959 GCA_003164825.1 Hyphomicrobiales bacterium | reverse complement strand
CCACCTCGAACGGCACGCCGACAACCTTGCCGTCGACCTTGAACGCGTCGACCGCGGTTGGGGAGAGGTCGGACTCCCACGAGGCGACGTCCTTGGTGATGTCCTTCAGGAACCCGGCCTTGTCTTGCGCCTGCATGACGCCGCCGCCCCAGCTGTAGAACAGATCCGGACGCGACTCGTCAGCCTGCAGCATGGTCGGCAGCTTGGCCTTGAAGGCCTCGTTCTCGAGATACTTGAATTCAACCGTCACCCCCTTATGCTCGCCATTGTAATCCTTGGCGATCTGGTCCCAGATGGCCTTCTGGGCGGCATTGTCGCTGACATGAAGGACGGTGATGTGCGTTTCGGCGTAAGCGGGCGCCGACAGCGCGGCGAGGCATCCCGCGGCAAGCGCGAATTGGCGAAAATTCATGGGTTTCCTCCGAAAGGAAGTGGGCTCGGCGGCGTTCTTTTTGTCCGCGATGCGGATAAAATCTGTCCCGAGTTCGGGCGGCTGTCAAGACAAACGACCGGAAATAGCCGAAAAATCGACGCCGGGCGGTTGACAGGGCGACGCGGAATTGAAAATAATTCCGCCTCCCGTAGAAAAGACGCGCCTTAAGCGGAAACGTCCGAGCGATGAAGACCGCCGATCCGGAACTGATGCGCGCGATCAATCGCTTTCACGTGATGGACGCGATCCGCCGCTTCGGCCCCGTGTCGCGGGTCGAGATCTCCCAACTGACCGAATTGAGCGCGACCACCGTTTCCGCCATCACCGCGGCGCTGCTCGACGACCGGCTCATCATTCCGTTGCAGGTCGGCGCGGTGCGCGACGCCGGGCGCGGCCGGCCCCGCGTCATGCTGAAGCTCAATCCGGGAGCGGCCCATGTGGTGGGCGTCAAGCTCGCCCCTGACCAGATTTCGGTCGGGGTGACCAATTTCTGCGCCGACGTCCTGCGCTCGCTGGCGCTGCCGGTCCGCATCGATCGCCAGACGGCCTCGGTCATCGCCGATCTGGTCGAGGACGGCGTGCGCCGCTGCGTCAGCGACGCGGGTCTCGACATCGCCGATATCTCGGGCGTCTGCGTCGGCCTGCCGGGCGTCGTCGAACGGGCGGCGGGCGTTTGCCGCCAGAGCCCGATTCTTCAGGAGCGCGACGTTCCGTTCGGCGACGATCTCACCCATCGCCTCGGCGTGCCCGCTTCGATCGACAGCGACGTCAATCTGGTGACGCTGGCCGAACACTGGTTCGGACAGACGCGCGACTTGAACGACTTTCTGGTCGTCAACGTCGAGCGCAGCCTGGGCCTTGGCATTCTTCATAACGGCGAATTGTTTCGCGGCGCAAACGGGCTCAGTCCGGACCTCGGCGATCTCATGGTTCGCCCGCCCGGCGGCGGCGACGCGCGGCTTGCCGACGTCGCCTCGGAGGCGTCTGTGCTGATCGAAGCGGAAGCGTTGATGCGCGACCGCGAGCCCGACGGCGCCCCGCAAACGGGACGCGCGATGACGCTGCTTTTGCAGCGCGCCGCCGGCGGGGATAAGCGCTGCGCGCGCGTGCTCGCCGCCGCCGGGGAGGCGCTGGGCTTCGCCGTCGCCAATCTCATCACCCTGTTCGCGCCGCCGAAGGTCATCATCTCCGGCCGCGCCATGGCGACCAGCGAGTATTTCATCGAGCCGCTGCGCAAAACCGTCGCCCATCTTCTGCCGCCCAGCCTTGCCGACGTCTCCGACATCATCGTTCGCGAATGGAGCGACGGAAACTGGCTGCAAGGCGCCGCGGCGATGACGCTGCGCGATCTCTATGGGGCGCCGTGGGGAACGACCGGGCCCGCGCCAATTCGCGAGGCGCTCGCGCCGCAGATCGGAGAATCGTGATGAAGCCGGTCGGCATCGGCGTCATCGGCTGCGGCAACATCAGCGCCGCCTACCTGACGGCGGCGAGAAAGTTCCCGATTCTCAACCTCGT
>PLUH01000284.1:185-4966 GCA_003164825.1 Hyphomicrobiales bacterium | reverse complement strand
GGCAAGCACGTCCACTCGGAAAAGCCGCTCGGCGTCACGGTCGCCGAGGCGCGCCGACTGGTTGAAGCCGCGGCCGCCAAAGGGCTCAGGCTCGGCTCGGCGCCGGACACGTTTCTCGGCGGCGCCCATCAGACTGCGCGCCGCGCGATCGACGAAGGGCTGATCGGCCGGCCGATCGGCGGCGCCGCGTTCTTCATGTGCCCTGGGCATGAGCGCTGGCATCCCAACCCGGGCTTTTATTACCTTGCCGGCGGCGGCCCGATGCTGGACATGGGACCATATTATGTGACCGACCTCGTCAACCTTCTCGGGCCGGTGGCTAGCGTCAGCGGCGTTGCGACACGGACGAGGTCCGAACGCATCGTCACCAGCCAGCCGCTTGCGGGAACGCGCGCGCCCGTCGAGGTCGCGACGCACGTCACCGGCACGCTGATGTTCGGGAGCGGAGCCGCGGTCTCGNNCCCGACCCGAACCATTTCGGCGGCAAGGTCGAGTTCGCGACGGCTTCGGAGGATTGGCTCGAGGTCCCGACCCAAGGCCCCTATGCCGACGGCAATTACCGCATCGTCGGCCTCGCCGATATGGCGCAGGCGATCCGCTCCGGCCGGCCGCACCGCGCCAGCGGCGAGCTGGCGTTCCATGTGCTCGAAGTGATGGAGGCGTTCCAGACGTCGTCCGACGCCGGCAAGTCGGTCGCGATCTCGAGTCGCCCGCAGCGGCCGGCGCCCCTGCCCTCCTCGCTCCGCGTCGGCGAGCTCGACTGAACAAGAAATTCAAACGGAGGAACGGATGCGCGAAGCGCTCATCGTCTGGGGAGGCTGGAGCGGCCACGAGCCCGAGCAGGGCGCGCATATCGTCGCCAAAATGCTCAAGGAGCACGGCTTCAAAGTCTATATCGAAAACACCACCGAAGCGTTCGCCGATCCGGCGATCGCCGACATGAGCCTCATCGTGCCGATTGTCACGATGTCGAAGATCGAGAAGGAAGAGGTCGAGAACCTGACCGCCGCGGTGAGGGGCGGCGTCGGCCTCGCCGGCTATCACGGCTGCATGTGCGACGCGTTCCGCGACAGCGTCGACTACCAGTTCATGTGCGGCGGCCAATGGGTCGCCCACCCCGGCAACATCATCGACTACCGGGTCGACGTCGCCAAGCCCGACGACCCGATCATGCAGGGGATTTCGAGCTTCCCCTACCGCTCCGAGCAATATTACNNTGGACCAAGGGCGTCGTGATGCCCGTCGTATGGAAGCGCCGGCACGGAGAGGGCCGCGTCTTCTACTCGTCGCTCGGCCATGTCACCGCCGAGTTCGGCGTGCCGGAGATGAAGACGATTCTCGAGCGCGGCATGCTGTGGGCGGCGCGCTGACTTCCTTCTGCGAACGCGGACCAGGAGAGCCCACAGCATGAGCGCCATGCAAACCGACGCGGCCTTCGCCGGCCTTCAGACGACCGAAACCCTGACCCCGAGCCAGATTGAAGCGCGCGCCAAGGCTTTGCGCGACCAACTCAGCCTCGACGAGAAAATCAGCCTGATGCACGGCCAACTGTCCCTATGGCTGGGGCTCGCTGCGATGACCGCCCCGGGAGGCTACAGCAGCCAGTTTTGGGTGGCCGGAGAGGTGGCGCGTCTGGGTGTTCCCGGCATCCGCTTCACCGACGGGCCGCGCGGCGTCATTCTGGACGGAGGGACGACCTTTCCGGTCTCCATGGCGCGGGGAGCGGCCTGGGACCCGGCGCTGGAAGAGCGCATCGGCGACGCTATCGGACGTGAAATCCGCGCTCTCGGGGGCAACTACTTCGGCGGCGTGTGTATCAATCTGTTGCGTCACCCGGCCTGGGGCCGCGCCCAGGAAACCTACGGCGAAGATCCTTGCCACCTGGGCTCCATGGGCGCCGCGCTGACACGCGGGGTGCAGCGCCACGTGATGGCCTGCGCCAAGCATTTCGCGCTGAACTCGATGGAGAACGCTCGGTTCAAGGTCGATGTGACGATCGATCCGAGGGCCCTGCACGAGGTCTACCTGCCCCACTTCAAACGCGTGGTCGACGACGGGGTCGCCTCGGTGATGAGCGCCTATAACAGTGTCAACGGCGAATGGTGCGGCCAGAATCGCGAGCTCCTGACCGGCGTTCTGAAAACGCGATGGGGCTTTCAAGGGTTCGTGGTGACGGATTTCATCTTTGGGATGCGGGACGCCGGGAAGGCGGCCCTTGCCGGCCAGGACGTCGAGATGCCCTTCGGCCTATTGGTCTCCCGCGACTTGAAAGGGCTGGTCGAGCGCGGCGAGGTTCCCCTGGAGCGTGTCGACGACGCGGCTCTCCGCATCTCGCGTGAGCAGGTGCGTTTCGGCCAAGGCCGCAACCCGTGCGACTACGCTCCTGAGATCGTGGGCTGTGAAGCCCACCGGCGACTGGCCCGCGAAGCCGCGCAGAAGAGCATTGTGCTGCTGAAGAACGACGGCGGGCTATTGCCNNTCCAGCAACACCCGGCCGGCTTACGTCGTGACGCCATTGGAGGGCCTGCGCGCAGCTCTCGGCGACAGGATCGAGCTTGCTCACGACGACGGAGCGGATCTTGAGCGCGCGGCCGCAGCGGCTCGGGGCGCCGACGCGGCGCTCGTAGTGGCCGGCTACACCCACGCCGACGAAGGCGAGTACATCCCGTCGGACATTTTTGCCGATTTCTTGCCCTCCTTCCCGTCCCCGGACGCGGAACATGCGGCCTTCGCCCAGGGTATTCTGGGCGGCGCGATGGACACCGGCATGCCGCTCGGCGGCGACCGCGAGCGACTGTCGCTAAGTCCGCGCGACGAGGCGCTGATACAGGCGGTTTGCTCCGCCAATCCCCGTACGATCGTGGCCGTCATGGCGGGGAGCGCCGTGATCATGGAGGCCTGGGCCAACCGGGCGCAGGCGATTCTGATGCTGTGGTACCCAGGTCAGGAGGGCGGTCACGCATTCGCAGATGTGATCACGGGAGAGGTCAACCCGAGCGGCAAACTGCCCTGCACGTTCCCGGCCAGGCAGGAGGACCTCCCCTTCTTCGACCGGAGCGCGACGAAGATCGTCTACGACTTGTGGCACGGCTACCGCAAGCTGGAGCGCGACGGCGCCGCCCCCGCCTTTCCTTTCGGTTTCGGGCTTAGTTACACGACTTTCAGCTATGCCGGCCTCAAGCTCGCGCGCGACGAGCTTCGAGCCTCGGACGCGCTCGAAGCGACGGTCGAGGTGACCAATGCCGGCGCGACCCCGGGCGAGGAGGTCGTGCAGCTCTATGTCGCGGCGGAGGGTTCCAAGGTGGAGCGTGCGCCCAAGGAGTTGAAAGCGTTTGCCCGGGTCGCGCTCTCTCCGGGAGAGACGCGCACGGTGCGTTTGTCCGTTCCGGCAGCCGACCTCGCCTATTTCGACGCCGCGACATCCGGCTGGGTCGTGGAGCCGATCAACTACGCCGCGATTGTAGGCCGTCACGCTGCCGACCCGGACGCCCTTCGGGCAAAGTTCCGAGTGATCTGACGCGGCGGACGGCGGCGCGGGCGCCGGAGCGGGCGCACGGAGGCAAATGTGGCGATAAAAAGAAAAGGCGCCCATTGCTTGCGGTAATCAGAAGTCGGCGATAGTCTCTCTCCCCATCGCCTCGCGGGGACGCGCCACCCGTGTCCCCGGCGAGCGCAAGGCGGGCGACAGCAGGCGGCGAGAGGAGAAGCGGCGCCAGGCCTTGGACTTGAGGCTTAAGCGATTGAAAAGTCTCGATCGGCGGAAGGAAAGGCGTTTGGATTCGCTGCCGCGGGATTTGGATTCCCGACCGCGCAATTTGGATTTCGTTGCGCCCGATTTGGATTTCCGACCCTCGGGCTTGGAAACCCTTTCGTCGCGCTGGGGCGGCCCGGTCAGGCCGCCTCCTCGTAGGTCGTGACCTCGAAGCGCTTCAGGAGCGCCTGGCCGAACGCGGTCGAGATGGCGACATCGGCGGCGTCGCGGCCGCGCGCCATGACGATGCGCCCGATGCGCGGCATGTTGTGGCGGGCGTCGAACGTATACCAGCGGCCGTTGAGAAAGACCTCGAACCAGGCGGAGAAATCCATCGGCGCCGGGTCTGGGGGCACGCCGATGTCGCCCAGATAGCCGGTGCAATAGCGCGCCGGCACATTCATCGCCCGGCACAGCGCTGCTGCGAGATGGGCGAAATCCCGGCAGACGCCGATGCCGTCGCGAAAGCCGTCGGACGCCGTGCGGCGCGGGTTCGCGGTCGCGTAGTCGAAGCGGATGCGGCCGTGGACGAAATTGCAGATCGCCTGGACGAGCTTCGCCCCGCCGCCGATCCCGCCGAACTGCGACCAGGCGAAGTCGCTCAGATTATCGCTGTCGCAATAGCGGCTGGCGAGCAGGTAGACCATCGCCTCATCGGGCAGATCATCGATGGTGTGCTGACGCGCGTCGGGGGCGGCGATNNCGCGGGAGGGATGGATATTGAGATGCAATATCATCGGCGTCACCGCGGCGCACTCGAAGGCGATCGCATATCCGGCACGGATGATCATATGCAGAATCCCTTGGATCAGGCGGCTCAGGCGCCGGCGAGAGTAACCCTTTCGGCGTGCTTTGGCTGCGTCACCTCGACGGAAACCTCCATCCCCAGTTCGTCGCCGGCATCGCCGAAATAGGCGCCGGTCAGCGGCGCCGCCTGAACAGGATCGCGCGCGACAGCGACGCGGATGAGGTCCTTGCCGCCGACCAAGCCATTCGTCGGGTCGAATTCGATCCAGCCGGCGCCGGGCAG
>PLUH01000284.1:0-134 GCA_003164825.1 Hyphomicrobiales bacterium | reverse complement strand
GGCGCCTCGCGCCGTTCGTAGGAGAACCCTTCCTTGATGGCGTAGGTCAGCGTCATCAAGAGGTGGCTGGTCAGCGTCGTCGCGCCGGGCGCCAGGAACTGGCGCACCTCCCCGGCCGGGACGATCAGCCGGGC
>PLUH01000036.1 GCA_003164825.1 Hyphomicrobiales bacterium | reverse complement strand
TCAGGGCGTCGTCGGCAAGCCGCTGGATCGTGTCGACGGACGCCTGAAGGTTACCGGAGGCGCTCGCTATGCATACGAGGTGGAGCAGAATCCAAAGACGGCCTATGGCTTCGTCGTCGAGGCTTCGATCGGCAAGGGACAAATCAAGTCCATCGACACGGGTCCGGCCGAGCGCGCGCCGGGCGTCACCCTGGTGCTGACCTATCGAAACGCGCCGCAGCAAGGCACAGGCAATCATCACGTCGCCCATCCCGTGCTCACAAGCCCGGAGGTCCTTTACTACGGGTCTGCCGGTCGCGTTCGTAGTCGCTGAGACTTTCGAGGAAGCCAGAGCGGCTGCCTACCTCGTGCGCGTGAACTATGTGAGGACGCCTGGAAGATTTGCGTTGCGCAGCGGTCTGGGTCAAGCGCGCGCCCCGCAGGGTGGCGCTCCACCTGACAGCGCCGTAGGTGATTTCGCCGGCGCTTTCGCCGCGGCTCCCGTGCGGCTCGACGTCACTTACACCACGCCTCTGCAAAGCCAGGCCATGATGGAGCCCCACGCCACGCTCGCGATGTGGGACGGCGACAACCTCATCCTTCACACTTCCAACCAGATGCTGAATCAGGGGCGCGACGCGGTCGCCAGGACCCTCCAGATTCCAGTCGAGAACGTCCGGCTGATCAGCCCCTACATCGGCGGTGGTTTTGGCTCCAAGCTTTGGGTCAATGCCGACGCCATTCTGGCCGCAATCGCGGCACGCCAGCTCAACCGGCCGGTGAAGACGGCGCTCACGCGTCAGCAGATCTTCCACGTCACGACGCACCGTTCGGACACCATTCAGCGCATCCGCCTCGGCACGGATCGAGATGGCCGCATTCTTGCGATCGGCCACGACGTGTTTTCAGGCAACCTATGGAGCGAGCAGAACTACGAGGGCGCGGCCCTCCAGACGCGGACGCTGTATGCCGGCGAAAACCGTTTGACCAGGCATCGTCTGGCGCCCCTGGACATTCCAGTGGCCTCGTCAATGCGCGCCCCCGGAGAGGCGGTAGGTCTTCTGGCTCTGGAATGCGCGATCGACGAACTCGCCGAAAAGCTCGACCTAGATCCGATCGAGTTGAGGTTGCGCAACGAGCCGGCGGCGGACCCGGAGAAGCACATTCCCTATTCCAGTCGTCACCTCATTTCCTGCCTCCAGGAAGGGGCGCGGCGCTTTGGGTGGGGCCGGCGGAATCCAAAGCCTGGCCAGTCGCGGGACGGGCGTTGGCTTGTCGGAATGGGCGTGGCGGCCGCCACGCGCGGGAACACGCTTCAATTGTCAAAGGCGAACGTGCGGCTCGGACCGGATGGTTCGGCCGTCGTGCGCATGGCGATGACCGACATCGGTACGGGGACTTACACCATTCTGACCCAGATCGCGGCCGAGATGCTCGGCCTGGCGCCGGAACAAGTTCGAGTGGAACTGGGCGACACCAGCTTTCCGCAGGCGTCGGGGTCGGGTGGCTCCTACGGCGCCGCCAGTTCCGGCTCGGCACTGTTCGACGCCTGCAATAATTTGAGAGCAAAATTGGCCCGGCTCGCGGGCATGGACCCGGATTCGGCCCGCTTCGGCGACGGCCGGATTGAAGCCGCTGGTCAATCCAGGCAGCTCGTAGACCTCGTCGGCCCGGGAGGCATCGACGCCGACGGCGAGATCAAACCCGGCGCCACGAGCACCGAATTCTCGCAACAATCCTATGGCGCGCACTTTGCTGAAGTCGGCGTCGATATCGATACTGGCGAGGTCCGGCTGAGACGCATGCTGGGCGTCTTTACCGCCGGGCGCATCTTGAATGAGAAGACCGCACGATCTCAGGCGATCGGCGGTATGATCTTTGGCATCGGAGCAGCCCTGGAAGAAGCGCTCATCCTCGACCCTCGTTTCGGCTGCTTCGTAAATCACGATCTCGCCGAATACCACGTTCCGGTCCATGCTGACGTGGTCGATGTGNNGGCGCGTCGATCGCCAACGCAATCTACAACGCGTGCGGCGTGCGTGTCCGTGACTATCCGATAACCCTGGACAAGTTGATTTCCGAACTACCGACGCAAAGTTGACGGCGTCGACGATCGGATGTGCGGGTTGAGGTAGAGAGTCGTAATGCGGGGCCATCGTGGATGTTGGTCTCTCTATGGGTCAGTATTCGGCCCGCGGCGGACTGTTGGCAGACTGCGAACGAGGGGGTCCTCGGTGGAACCGTACGCAACCCGGCGCGACCTGTTACTAACATCGCTCCTTGCGGCGCTGCCCTTGAACCTGGCGGGTGCGGCCGCCAGTCCGCTCAATCCGGCTCAGACGATCATCAAGGCGCCGGACGCATTGCAATGGGAAACGCAGCCCACGTTTCCTCCGGGCAGCGCAGACATTTCTCCCCTGACCGGGGACAGCACTGCGTCGGGTCTCTACTATGTCCTTATCCGCTGGCGCCCGGGATACATGAGCGCGCCGCACACCTATACGACCGATCGATTTTGCGTCGTCGTCTCGGGCACTTGGTGGGTCAACAGCGGCGCTGATTTCGACCCAGCTTCGTGCGTGCCTGCACCTGTCGGGAGCTTCGTGCATCGCGTGGCTGGAACTCCGCATTACGACGGGGTCATCCGCAGCCAGAATGAGCCGGCAGTCATCGCGATCTGCGGTATCGGTCCAGTCAACTTTGCGCTCGCCGATCCATCGAAACCCCCATGGCGGCCCGTGTGATCGATCACTGCCATCTCCGACTCGCGCCACACCGCGTCGAGCGGATCGTTCCGCAGGAGAAGTCCCGTGACAATTTGGTATAGGCCATAGCAAGCGAAGCTCAGATCACCAGTCTCAACCGCGGCGCGAAAGGTCGCTCGCATGAA
>PLUH01000107.1 GCA_003164825.1 Hyphomicrobiales bacterium | reverse complement strand
TATAATAACTTCAATGAGTTAAAGATAAATCAGGCCGTCCCAGCGTCCCTCGACCGTTGCAGAAAAGGGTGCCTAAGCGGTTGAAAAGGCGGGCGCAAAACGCGCAACCCGATCCAGGCCGTATTTTCCAGTCCGCGGCGGATCGGTCAGCGTCTCCGGTCAGCGAACCCCTTGGCGAGAAACAGTCCGCCGTGGCGCAGGCCCCCGGCGTCGATGCCGTGGCCGACCCCGAGCGAGAGATGCCATTGGGTCGGGATCGAAGCGCCGGCCAGCGCTTCCGCCGCCATGAACATCGCCTCGAACGGGATCAGCGGATCCTGGTCGCCGTGTGCGAGCAGGATCGGCGGCGGCCGGCCGCGCGGATCGCGAGCCCTCGCCTCGCCGAGCCGCTCCGGGCCGATCAGGAGGCCGGAAAATCCGAGGATCGCCGCCGGCGCGCGCGGGCGCCTCAACCCGACGTGCAGCGCCATCATCGCCCCTTGGCTGAAGCCGACCAGCGCCAGACGCGATTCGTCCAGGCCGAGCCGCTTGAGCTCGGCGTCGAGAAAGGCGTCGATCGCGCCGCGCGCTTTGACCGCGCCGTTCCAGCGTTCGTCGGCGCCGGCGGGATCCTCGGGGGGACGATTGGAGAGCGCGAACCATTGCCGGCCCATCGGCGAGGCCGTCGAGCGCTCGGGCGCGTGGGGCGAGACGAACGCCGCCTCGGGCATCACCGCCCGCCATTGCCGTCCGAGGTCGATCAGGTCGGCGCCGTCGGCGCCGTAGCCATGCAGAAACACCACCAGCTGGCTGGTTCGGCCTGCGGCCGCCGGGATGCGGGGTCCGTCCAGGGCGGCGCTCATCAGACATCGGCTCCGGGGATGATCGAGGGTCTGGCTTTAACGCGAACCATCGGCGAGAGCCATCCCCGAGCGCGCTTTCACGCCCCGGTAATAGGCCCACAGCATCCGCGCGGCGACGCCTCTGAGCGGGCGCCAGCGTTCGGCGATCCGCTCGAGTCTCGCCGCGTCGGGGCGGCGCTTGAGGCTCAGGGCGAGCTTGGCGGCTTCCTGAAGCGCGAGGTCGCCGGCCGCAAAGGCGTCAGGGTGGCCGAGGCAGAACAGGAGGAAAATGTCGGCCGTCCACGGCCCCACGCCCTTGACCGCGACCAGCGCCTTGTGGGCGTCCCCGGCGTCGAGATCGCCGAGGCCCTTGAGGTCGAGGCTGCCATCGACCTCCGCCTGGGCGACCGCCCGCAAGGCGCGGATTTTGGCGTTCGACAATCCACAGGCGCGCAACTCGTCCTCGGTCGCCCTGGCGATTTGAGCCGCCTCGAGCGGGACGACGCGCGCCTGCAACCGGCCGAATATGGCGCTCGCGCTGGCCACCGAGACCTGCTGCGAGACGATGATCGCCGCGAGGCCGGCGAAGCCCGGTTCCCGGCGGCGGAGCGGCGGCCGTCCGCCCGCCGCGGTCAGGCGCTCGACCAGTTCCGGGTCTTTGGCGCGCAGGCGCTCGGCGGCTTCGTGCAAGGAAGCCTCATCGACGATCAGGGGGCCCGGATGATAAGCCCTTGCCGCCACACGGCGGGCGCGTAGGGTTGCGCGGGCCGCCGGCTTATGCATGCGCTTTGCCGCCATGGCCGATGATATCCTCGCGACCGCGCCCGTGCTGCGCTTTGCGCCGTCGCCGAACGGGGCGCTCCATCTCGGCCACGCCTATTCGGCGCTCATGAACGAGCGCCTCGCCGCCGAGACCGGCGGGCGCTTGATTCTGCGCATTGAAGACTTGGACCGCGCCCGTTGCAAGCCGCGGTTCGAGGCCGCGATCGTCGACGACCTCGCGTGGCTCGGACTTCGCTTTCCTGCACCTTGGCGCCGCCAGAGCGAGCATCGCGACGACTACGCGGCGGCGCTGGCGCGCCTCGACCAGCAGGGCCTCGTCTACCCCTGCTTTTGCAGCCGCTCGGAGGCCGCGCGCGCCTCGGCTGGCCTTCGCGACCCGGACGGCGNNCCCGCCTCGCGCGCGGCGAGAAGGCGGCCTTCCGCCTCGACATCGGCCGCGCGCTCGCCGGCGCGCCGGCGCATCTCTCCTGGGTTGAATATGGCGAAGGCGCCGTTCCGTCCGAGCGCGCGGCGGCGCCGGCGGCCTGGGGCGACATTGTCCTCAGCGGACGGGATCTGGCGGCGAGCTACCATCTCGCGGTGGTCGTGGACGATGCGCTGCAAGGCGTGACCGACGTCGTGCGCGGGCGCGATCTCTTTGCCGCGACCGCCGTCCACCGGCTGCTTCAGGAGCTGCTCTTCTGTCCAGCGCCGCGCTACCGGCACCACCGGCTCGTTCTCGACCGTAACGGAGCGAAACTGGCGAAAAGCCGTCAATCTGCGTCGGTTGCCGAACTGCGCGAAAGCGGCTTGAACCCGGGCGAAGTTCGCACCGCGTTGGGGTTCGGAGCCGGCGCCGGCGGCGCGCTCACGGTCGCGCTCGGTTGAAGCTCCGCCGTCGAAGCGACCGGAGCAGACGCGGGTTTCTCCNNGCGAGCATCTTGCCGTCGAATTCGCGCGTGCGGGCGAGCTTGATCGCCATCGGGTCGACGAAGCTGCCGTTGATGATCACCTCGTAATGCAGGTGCGGCCCGGTCGCCAATCCTGTATCGCCGAGATAGCCGATGGTTTGGCCTTGGACGACGTGGACGCCCTCGACGATGCCGCGTCCGAAGCCGGACATGTGATTGTAGGTGGTCACGTAGCCGTTGGCGTGCTGGATTTCGACCCGCCGCCCGTAGCCGCCATCCCAGGCCGCCTCGATGATCGTGCCGTTGCCGGCGGCGAAAATCGGCGTGCCGATCGGCGCCGCCCAATCGATGCCGGTGTGCATGCGCGCATAATGCAGGATGGGATGATAGCGCATGCCGAACGGCGACGTCATTTCGCCGTCGGCGATCGGTTTGCGCACCAGGAATTTGCGCATCGAGCGGCCGTTTTCGTCGTAGAAGTCGACCATGTTGTCGTCAGGGGTCTGGAACCGGTAGTACTTGAACGTCTGATCGCGGACGGTCATCGACGCACACAAAAGCTCGGGGCGCGGATTGATGTCGTCAGGATCGGAATAAAATGCCTCGATCGAATCGCCTGCCGTGGCCGAGCGCTGGAAATCCACGTCATTGGCGAAAACCCTCGCCAGGACGTCGATGACCGGCCGCGGCACGCCCTGCTTGATCGTCGTCTCGTAGAGGCTCTGGTAAAGACTCATGCCGCCGCCTGCGTCTTCTTCATCGGCGGCCTTCGGCTTCCGAGGCCCTTCGGCGATGCGCTGGCTGACAGTCTTATAACCGCCGCCGTCGGTGATCGCGACCGTCGCTTTGAGCTGATCGTCGGCATAGACCGAGATTCGGGCTATGCGCGGCTTTTCTCCTCGCGCGGCCGGCTCTTCTGGCAGGAGAATGATCTTCTGCCCCTCGCCGACCGGCGATTCGCCATGCTTCACGCCGAACGCCGCCGAGATGGCCGCCGCGTCTTCGGGACTTGCGCCATTGGCCTTGAGCACGTCCTCGAAGCTCTCGCCATGGCGAATTTGGACCAGCTTCTCACTCGGCGACGCATCGTCCAGGCTCGCCTTGACCGCGTTGGTCACATTTTCGGGGATCATGCGCACTTCGATCGACGCGAACGGCGTGCTCGGGCTCGCGCCGCCCACGGGCGCATAGGCGGAGAGCGCGCGCAGCGCGTCGCCGCCGGCCCGGCTGGTTCGCATCAGCAGCATCTGAGGCGGCAGCGATTGCGCGGCCGCCTTTTGCGCGCCGGCAGGCGCTTTCAGGGTCTCGATGACCTGCGCTTCCGCTTCGGCCTGCGACAATTCGCCCGTTGTTTGCGCGGCGTCGGCCGGAGTGAGGTCCTCGACCCGAAACGTGACCTCCGCACTGTCCTGCACCGGGCCGGGATCGGGCGGCGCATCGGCGACGTCGGTTCCCCCGTTCATGAGCTTGAGAGGATTGAACGGCGGCACGGCGTCGGCAAAACCGGTCGGGGTCATGGTCAGGGTGGTCTCAAGACGGGTAAAGGGCCGCGCCTTCACCACTTCCTTGTCGCCAACTTTGATGCTGGTCGGAACCTTGAATGTCTGTTTGTCCGAGACGATGTCGACGGGCCGAAGCAGCCGATCGCCCTTGCCGGGATTGACGCCCTCTTCCAGCGCGTCCGCCGGCCGCGCGGGAGCGGCGAACTCCGGCGCCTCCGCGAAGTCATACTGACTGTCGAGATCGAGGTAGAGCGCGGCGCCAATCAGGGTGACGCCGAAGAGGCCAGCCAATGACGCGCCGGCAAGCCATCGGAACGATGCGCTGCGCCGCTCGTTGCGGTCCAGCCGATCGTCGCCCAATCGAATCGGCGGCTCGACTCCAAGATCGGAGCCGACCGTCGCACGGTCGGCGCGGGAGCCGAGGCGGGGAAAAGCGGCGGCCAATGTCGTCAAAACTGTTGTTTCGCTCGCTTTGGACGCCCGCCTTGCGGTCGGACGGGCGGGGAGGCTAGTTAACGCGCATGCTTGGCCAGCGCAAGCCGGGCCCGGGCGGCAGTTTTCCCCTTTCCGCCAGCAGCGTTCACGTTTGGCGATTCTTCGGCGTCGTCGTAACTTGACGATCGAGGGTCCGCAATGCTTTTTCCTTCGCCTTTCGCCCATCGCCCCTGCGCGCTGACGAGCACCGTATGCAATTGATCGGAATGCTGGATTCGCCGTATGTGCGACGGGTCGCGATTGCGCTGATCGTCGCCGGAACTCCGTTCGACCACCGGCCAATCTCGCTGTTTCGGCACATCGACCAGTTCTCGAAGCTCAACCCGATTCTCAAGGCGCCGACGCTCGTCACCGACGACGGGACGGCGCTGATGGATTCCAGCGTCATTCTGGAGTACCTCGCCAGCCTCGATCCGCGGATAGCGGCGCTCAAGCCATCAAATGCGCCCGGACGCCTCCGCGCGTCGCGCGCGACCGGCCTGGCGCTCACGGTGATGGAAAAAGCGGTCCAGCGCCATTACGAACGCGCCCTGCGTCCGGCCGAAAAGCGGCACGAGCCGTGGGTCGACAGGGTCATGGGCCAGCTGACCGGGGGCTTGAGCGCGCTCGACGCCGAACTGCCCCAATCCGGTTGGATCAGCGGCGAACTGGGCCTGGCGGACATTTCGGCCGTCTGCGCCTTCGGCTTTATAGAAGGCATTGTGGCTGACCTGGTCGATCCGAAGCGCTATCCCAATCTCGCGGCGTTCTCCGCCCGCGCCGAGGCGCTTCCGGCTTTTCGCGCCGCCCCGGCGCAAGATGGGGCGACGGCCGCCGCGATTGCCGATTGACAAACCGGGGACGGGGCCGGGGGCGACGCGGGGAGGTTCACGTGGCTGACCAAAGCGAAAGCATGCGCGCGGTGGTTGCGGTCCGGCCGGGCGGTCCGGAGGTGCTGCAAATCGAGATGCGTCCGCGCCCGGACCCGGGGATGCGCGAGATTCTCGTTCGGGTCGAAGCCGCGGGCGTCAATCGACCCGACGTCCATCAGCGTCAAGGAAATTATCCTCCGCCGCCCGGCGTCACCGATGTGCTCGGCCTCGAAATCGCCGGCGAGGTCGTGGCGCTCGGGCCGAACGCCAGGCTTCACCGCTTGGGCGAGCGGGTTACGGCGCTCGTCCCCGGCGGCGGCTACGCCGACTACTGCGTCGCGCATGAAACCAACGCCCTGCCGGTCCCCGCCGGCCTTAGCGCAATCGAGGCGGCGGCGATCCCGGAAACCTATTTCACCGTCTGGACGAATGTCTTTTCCCGTGGAGCGCTGAAGGCCGGCGAAACCCTGCTCGTACATGGCGGAACTTCCGGCATCGGCACGACGGCGATCACGCTCGCCAAAGCGTTTGGGGCCCACGTCGTCGCCACCGCCGGATCGGACGAGAAGGCGGCGCAATGCGAGCGGCTCGGCGCCGATCTCGGCGTCAACCATCGCAAGGACGATTTCGTCGCCCTGACTCGCCAGGCGACAGCGGGCCGGGGCGCCGACGTCATTCTCGACATGGTCGGCGGCGACTACGTCGAGCGCAACTATGCGGCGGCGGCCCTTGACGGACGCATCGTGCAGATCGCGTTCCTCAAGGGTCAAAAAGCGACCGTGGATCTGAGGCCGCTCATGGTGAAGCGCCTCATCCATACCGGCTCGACCTTGCGCCCGCGCTCGCCGGCGGAGAAAGCGGTCATCGCCGAGGCCCTCAAGGCCAAGGTGTGGCCGCTTTTGGAAGCGGGCCGCTGCAAGCCGATCATCGACTCGGTTTTCCCGCTCGCCGAGGCGTCGAAGGCGCATGAGCGGATCGAGAGCGCCGGGCACGTCGGCAAGGTGGTCCTGAGGACGTGAGCGCCGGGCCGCAGGCCGAGCTTGAAAAGAGGATGCCGAAGTCGCATGTTTCCCGATGCGGGGCGAGAATCGGCCCCGCGCCAAGAGGAACGCGACGCTGACCCTCACGCCTCTCCCTGCTGCGGCGCCTACCGCCCGCGGCTCGGCCAGTTCCGGCCACGCGCCGACGGCCGACATCCTGTCGCAGATCATTGTTGAAGGACTGGAGGAGGCGAAGGCGGAAGACATCGTCTCGATCGATCTTTTCGGCCGGACGACGCTCGCCGACCGGATGATCATCGCCTCCGGCCGTTCGAGCGTACACGTCGGCGCGATCGCCGACCGGGTGGTCAAGGCCTGTCGCGAGGCCGGTTTTCCGTCGCCGAAAGTCGAGGGGATGCCGCTTTGCGACTGGGTCCTGCTCGATGCGCAGAACGCCATCGTCCACATCTTCCGTCCGGATGTCCGCCGGTTCTATAACCTCGAAAAGATGTGGAGCGCGGATCGGCCGGGAGAGGCCGGCAAGAGCTGAGGCGGTGCGTCTCGCGCTGGTTTGCGTCGGCAAGCTGAAGGCGGGGCCGGAGCGTTTGCTGTTCGATCGTTACCTCAAGCGGCTCAAGGAGGGCGCGCGGAGCGCCGGCCTCGCCGGCGTCGATGTTCGCGAGATCGGCGAATCGCGGGCGCGGCGGCCAGACGAACGGCGGGCCGAGGAAGGCGCCGCGATCCTGGCGGCGGCGCCGAAGGGCGGCGCGCTGGTCCTGCTCGACGAGCGAGGGGCGCCCGCCACCAGCGAGGAATGGGCCGCTGACATCGGCCGCGCCCGGGATGGGTCGAGACCGGTCTATGCGGTCGCGATCGGCGGACCGGACGGTCTCGATTCGTCGCTCGGCGCCGCCGCGCATCGAATCGTGAGCTTCGGCGCGATGACCTGGCCTCACCAGCTCGTCCGGGTTATGGCCGGCGAGCAGCTTTACCGGGCGATGACGATTCTCGCCGGCCATCCCTATCATCGCCGATGAACGCCGCGATATTGGCTCAATTTCGTGATTCTTGCCCCGCATGTCGCAACGCTTCAGCCGCTTCAGGCGAACCGCAGCAGGCAGCGCAGCTCTCGTCGCCTCGTTCGGCGCGGCGTGGCCGGCGCAAGCCGATTCCGCTCCGCCGGATCCGCCGGCCGCGGCCGATCAGGCGCGCGCGAACAAGGAGACCGAGCTGCGCGGGGTCGAAGATACGCTGCGCGCCTCGGAGGAGCAGCGCCGTGCGATCGAGGCCGAAATCGAGTCGGTTCGCGCTGATCGGGGTCGCCTGTCGGCGGCGCTGATCGAGACCACCGCCAAGGTTCAGGACGCCGAGCGCGGCGCCGCCGCAGCCGGCGACAAACTGGCGAGCCTCAACGCCACGGCCGACGAGCTCTCGCGTTCGCTCGAGCGCCGACGGGCGGTGATCGCGGATGTGCTTGCCGCCCTTCAGCGCATGGGCAGCAATCCCCCACCCGCCATTCTCGTCAAGCCCAACGACATGTCGGAAGCGGTGCGGGCGGCGACAGTCATGAGTGCGGTGATACCGGAATTGAAGTCGCAGATCGAGTCCGTCCGCAACGATCTCGACGCCCTCGCCAGGACCAGGGACTCGATCGCCATCGAGCGCGACGAGCTCACTCAGAGGGGCCAGGCGCTGGCGGTCGATAAAATGCGTCTCGGCGCCCTCATCGACGCGCGCCAGCAGTCGCTCGCCTCGGCGCAGGACGCCCTCGGCTCGCAGCGGCGGCGCGCGGCCGACCTCGCCAGGCAGGCGACGTCGCTCAAGGACCTCATCGCCCGGCTGGACAGTGAAAACGACGCCCGCAAGGCCGCCGCGACGGCGGCGCATGCAACCGAGGCTGCCGCAGCGGCCGAAATCGAGGCGTTGGCGCGGGACGCGCGCGGGGCCGATCCGGGGCGCCTGAAGCCCGAGATCGCCTTCGGCGACGCCAGGGGCCAGGTGCCGCTGCCCGCCGCGGGCTCGATTCTGAAGGCGTTCGGCTCGCCGGACGGGCTTGGCGGAACCGAACGCGGGCTCTCATTGGCCACGCCCGCCGGTGCGACGGTCTCCGCGCCGGTCGACGGGGCGGTGCTTTTCGCCGGGCTTTATCGAACTTACGGGCAACTCTTGATCATGGACGCCGGCGGAGGATATTATGTGCTTCTCGCCGGCATGGATCGAATCAATGTTGAGTCCGGCGAGTTCGTCCTCGCGGGAGAACCGATCGGCGTCATGGGCGACGGCTCCGTCCGCATGGCGACCGCAGCCGCTGTTGGCGCGGCGCGTCCGGTGCTCTATATCGAGTTGCGTAAGGACGGTACGGCGATCGATCCGGGGCCGTGGTGGGCGAAGTCAGACATCGAGAAGGCGCGCGGATGATTCGTAAAACTGGTTACCTGGGACTTGGCGTCGTTCTGGGAGCAGCGGCCGCCGCCACGGCGCCGCAGGCGCTGCTCTTCGTCAGTCCTTCCGCCTATGCAGCGGCGGCCGACACCTATCGGCAGCTCAACCTGTTCGGCGACGTGTTCGACAAGATCCGCAACGACTATGTCGAGAAGCCGGACGAGTCGAAGCTGATCGAGGCCGCGATCAACGGCATGCTCACTTCGCTCGACCCCCATTCGAGCTACATGGACTCCAAGGCGTTCCGCGACATGCAGGTCCAGACGAAGGGGGAGTTCGGCGGCCTTGGCATCGAGGTGACCCAGGAGGACGGCCTCGTCAAGGTGGTGACGCCGATCGACGATACGCCGGCCGCCAAGGCGGGCGTGATGTCCGGCGACATCATCACCGCGATCGACGATCAGCCGACGCAAGGCCTGACGCTCGATCAGGCGGTCGACAAGATGCGCGGCTCGATCAACTCCCCGGTGAAGCTCAAAATCCTCCGCGGCGCGAAGAAGGAGGTCAAGGATTTCACCATCGTCCGCGATCTCATTCACGTCCAATCCGTGCGCTCGCATGTCGAGGACGGCGACATCGGCTACATCCGCATCACTCAGTTCACCGAGCAGACCGAGGACGGTCTCAAGGCCGCGATGGACAAGCTGCATAGCGAGATTCCGGCCGACAAGTTCAAGGGCTACATCCTTGATTTGCGTAACAATCCGGGCGGATTGCTCGATCAGTCGATCGACGTCGTCAATTCGTTCGTCGACCGCGGTGAGATCGTCTCCACTCGCGGCCGCACGCCTGACGAGACGCAGCGGTTCGACGCCAAGCCCGGCGGCGACCTGTCGGGCGGCAAACCGCTGGTGGTGCTCATCAATGGCGGCTCGGCGTCGGCGTCGGAAATCGTGTCCGGCGCCCTGCAGGATCACAAGCGCGCGACGCTGATCGGCACCCGCTCGTTCGGCAAGGGCTCCGTGCAGACGATCATGCCGCTCGGCCAGGACGGAGCTCTGCGGCTGACGACCGCGCGCTATTACACGCCGTCCGGCCGATCCATCCAGGCCAAGGGCATCGAGCCCGATATCAAGGTGCTCGAGAACGTGCCCGACGATCTCAAAGGCAAGGACGACATGAAGGGCGAGGCCTCGCTCAAGGGCCATCTCGCCAACGGCGACGAGGATACGTCGGCGTCGCAGGCCTACGTCCCGCCCGACGAGAAGGACGACAATCAACTCGTCGCCGCGGTCGACCTCTTGCACGGGGTGAAACATCCGGAGCCGGCGGTCAAGGCCGATGCGGCCCCGGCGAAGACCGACCCGCCTGCCGCGGCGACGGCGGCGCCGGCGGCGCCGTCCGATCCCGGCCAGGCGGGCGCCGCCAAGCCGAATTGATGCAGCCGAACAGAGTGCATGGAGCGGAGCGTCGTTCAATGAGGAAAGGACTCTCCTACCTTGCCTATGGAGCCGCCGCCGGCGTGCTCCTTGTGGGCGCTTCGCACGACGCGTTGCGCGCCGCCGCGAGCGCCGGCAACGAGAAGCTCGCGGTCTTCAGCGAAGTGTTCAACAAAGTGCGCGACAGCTATGTCGAGAAGCCCGATGACGAAAAATTGATCAAGTCGGCGATCGACGGCATGCTGACGTCGCTCGATCCCCATTCAAATTATTTTGATCCGAAGGCGCTGCAGGACTTCCAGAGCAGCATGAAGGGCGAGGAATTCGGCGGCCTCGGGCTCGAAGTGATGATGGAGGGCGGTCTCGTCAAAGTGGTGAGCCCGATCGACGATACGCCGGCGGCGCGCGCCGGGATGATGTCCGGCGATCTGGTCACCCGCATCGACGATACGGCCGTCAAGGGCCTGACGCTGAAGGAAGCGGTCGACAAGATGCGCGGTCCGGCCAAGTCGCCGGTGAGGCTGACGGTCGAGCGCGGATCGAAGGGGGACGTGAAAGAGTTCACGATCGTCCGCGAGATCATCCACGTCCAATCGGTGCGCGCGCATCTCGAGGGCGGCGATATCGGTTATATCCGCATCACCCAGTTCAATCAGGAAGCGTACGACGGGGTGCGCAAGGCGTTCGACCATTTCCGCGCCGATCCCGGGTCGTCGAGTTTGAAAGGCTATATCCTCGACCTGCGCAACAACCCCGGCGGACTGCTCAATCAGGCGGTCGAGATCACCAACGCGTTCGTCGACAGCGGCGACATCGTTTCGACCCGCGGCCGGACCCCCGACCAGGGGCAACGCTACAGCGCCCGCCCCGGGGTCAATCTGGCGCAGGACAAGCCGCTTGTCGTGCTCATCAACGGCGGCTCGGCCTCGGCGTCGGAGATCGTCTCGGGCGCGTTGCAGGATCTCAAGCGGGCGACCCTGATCGGCACGCGCTCGTTCGGCAAAGGATCGGTTCAGACCATCCTGCCGCTCGGCGAGAACGGCGCGCTCAAGCTGACGACCGCCCGGTACTACACGCCGTCGGGCCGCTCGATCCAGGCCAAGGGAATCGATCCCGACATCAGGGTGCTGGAGAACATCCCGGACGACCTCAAGGGCAAAGTGTCCAGCATGGGAGAGGCCTCGCTGGCCGGTCATCTGAAGAACGGCGACGAGGAGGAGAAGGGCTCCGACGCCTATGTGCCGCCCGATCGCGACAAGGACACGCAATTGGAGGCCGCCGTCGAGCTCCTGCACGGCGCCAGGGCCGAGACGCTAAGGAGTCCCGATCCGCCTGCGGCCGTGACCTCGCAATGACCTTTGGCCGATGGCTGTTGGGCGTCGGACTCTCGGCCGTCGCCCTGGCCGCGGCGCCGGGTTTGGCTCAGGCGCAGGAGGGCTCGGGTTGCGGCGGGTTCCGATGGCCCCTCGAGCCCGAGCGCGCGGCGCTCATCCGATCCGATAAGCCGTCGCTCGCCAACGGCGGCGCCCTCGCCTTGAACATTGCGATGACGCTTGAGCTTCAGCCATTGACCAGCGCCGGTTTGCCGAAGTCGCCGGAGCGGGCGCCGAAATTAGCGCAGGCGTTCGCCGGCCATTTCGCCCTCGCCGCGCCGGCGAAGCCGGGCGTCTACAAGATTACGATTTCGTCGCCAGGCTGGATCGACGTCCTCGACGGCGGAGACTACCTGCATCCGAAAGCGTTCACCGGCGCGGTCGGCTGCGACGGCGCGCGCAAGAGCGTCAAGTTCGATCTGCCGCCCCGCCCGCTTGCGCTCCAGTTCAGCGACGTCAAGGACGATCGGATTTCGGTCATCGTCTCGCCCGACCAATAGCGCATCGCGGACCGGAGGCCGGAGCGGGGCGCCAGTCAGTGGCGGAAATGCCGCATGCCGCTGAACACCATCGCGGCGCCGGCGGCGTCGGCGGCGGCGATCACCTCGGCGTCGCGCACCGAACCGCCCGGCTGGATGACTGCAGTCGCGCCGGCTTCGATCGTCGCGATGAGGCCGTCGGCGAACGGAAAGAAGGCGTCGGAGGCGACGACCGAGCCTCGGGTGCGCGGCTCGGGCCAGCCCGCGATCGCCGCCGCCTCCTCGGCCTTGCGCGCGGCAAGGCGCGCCGAATCGACCCGCGACATCTGCCCCGCGCCGATACCCACGGTGGCGCCGTCCCTCGCGTAGACGATGGCGTTTGATTTCACGTGCTTGGCGACCCGCCAGGCGAACCTCAGGTCCGCCATTTCGCTTAGGGTCGGCGCGCGCTTGGTCACCACCTTAAGGGCCTCGTCCTCGAGCGCGCCGTTGTCGCGATCCTGAACCAGGAGGCCGCCGGCGACCGATCGCACGGCGAGCGTCGGCAGGTTGGGGTCGGGCAGCGCGCCGGCGATCAGGAGCCGGAGGTTCTTTCTCGCCGCCACAATCGCCAGCGCCTCGTCGTCCGCCTCCGGCGCGATGATCACTTCGGCGAACATCTCGACGATCTTGCGGGCGCTCGCCGCGTCGAGCCTCCGGTTGAGCGCGATGACGCCGCCGAAGGCCGACACGGGATCGCAGGCCAACGCCTTCTCGTAGGCCTCGATGAGCGTTGCGCCGAGCCCGACGCCGCAGGGGTTGGCGTGCTTGATGATCGCCGCCGCGGCGCATTCGGTAGGATCGAATTCGGCCACGAGCTCATAGGCTGCGTCGGTGTCGTTGATGTTGTTGTAAGACAGCTCCTTGCCCTGGACCTGACGAGCGGTCGCGACGCCCGGGCGGGTCTCGGCGGTCAGGTACAGCGCCGCGCGCTGATGCGGATTCTCGCCGTAGCGCAGCGCGCCGAAGCTTTGGTGCAGTACGCCGCCGAAGGCGCGCCATTTCGGCGCCGACTCGCGAACCTCCCGCGCCAGCCAGTTGGAGATCGCCGCGTCGTAGGCGGCGGTTCGGGCGTAGGCCTTCTGCGCCATCCTCCGGCGGAAGGCGAGGCTGCTCGCCCCCGCGTTCAGCCGCAGTTCGTCGATCAGCGCCGGATAGTCGTCGACATCGACGATCACGACCACGTCGTCGTGGTTCTTGGCCCCGGCGCGGATCATCGCCGGGCCGCCGATGTCGATATTCTCGATCCGGTCTTCGAACGAGGCGCTTCCCCTCAGCGTCGCCTCGAACGGATATAGGTTGACGACCAGAAGGTCGATCGGCGCGATGTCGTTGGCGATCATCGCCGCCTGGTGGGCTGGCTCGGAGCGGATCGCCAGCAGGCCGCCATGTACGCGCGGGTGCAGCGTCTTGACCCGNNCCGCCCGTCCATCATTTCGGGGAAGCCGGTGATCTGCGCCACGTCGACGACCGCAAGGCCGGCGCCGCTCAGCGCCGCCGCCGTGCCGCCGGTCGAGATGAGCTCGACGCCGGTTTCGGAGAGCGCGCGCGCCAGATCGACGAGGCCCGCCTTGTCGGAAACGGACAGCAGCGCCCGCCCGACTCTCACGGTATCGGTTGCCATATGCCCCTCGCCCCCAGTCCGTCGCGCGTTGATTATGTTGCGGTGCAATAGCATAGAGGGAACCGCCCAGGAACTCTCGCCGATGCTGAAATTCCGGTCACCGAAATGTTATGCAGAAGGGCATTGTCCTGGCCCCGGCGTTTCTTACCTAGAAACCACGGGTTCAAAAACGAACCCGTTTTGAGGAACATCCGATGATCAAGACGCTTTCTTTGATCGCCCTCGGCGCGGCTATCGCGCTTGCGCCGGCTGCAGCTCTCGCCGAGCAGGGCACATCGTCGTCCTATGGCAGCGTTGGTTGGGGTCCGCACATCCCGACCCAGTCGCTGACGCCATTCGACCGCTCCTGGAATCATGCCAATCAGTCCAAATACCAGGCCCAGGACAGCGCCGAGTGGCTTCGCGTGCATGGGAAGAGTCCGTTTCCCTTCTGATGGGGCCGCGCCTTCTTCCCGCTTAGCCCGACCTTCAAGCGCCGCGCGGTCCAAGAATCAGCGGCCGGGCGGCGCTTGAAACTTTTGCGGTCTTCGCCCGTTAACTCAGCGAATACCCTGCGGCGCCTGGATGTTATCGACCGGCTGAACGGGCCCTCGGAAAGCCGCTCGAGCCATCGGGAAAAATCCAATGTTCAAAACCATTGCAATGATCGGCCTGAGCGCCGCCCTCGCCCCTCAGCCGCGGCCCTCGCCCAGCAGGGCACATCGTCGTCCTATGGCGCCGTCGGCTGGGGACCGGTGATCCCCACGATATCGCTCACCAACAGGGAGCGCGCCTGGAATCACGACAATCAGGCCAGGTACCCGTCTGAAGACGCGGCCGAATATCTGCGCGTGCATGGGAAGAGCCCGTTTTCGTTCTTCTGACGGGCCGACCCTCCCCCGCGCTATCCCGCCTTGATGAGCCGGGCGGCGAAAAATCCGTCGAGTCCCGAGCGCCTCGGATTGTCGCCCCACAGATGGCAGGGCAGCGTGCGCAAATCCCCCGCAGGGGTCACGCACTCGGCGAGGCCGCCGATCTCATCCGCCGCGATCGGCAGACGCCGCACGTCGGGATTGCGGCGCAGGACAGCCGCGATCTGCGCTTCGCCCTCCTCCGGTTCGAGCGAGCACACGCAATAGACGATCGCGCCGCCCGGCCGCGTCAGCGCGACCGGGCGGGCTATCAGCCTCAGGAGGACGGTGCCTCAGGAGGACGGTGCCTCAGGAGGACGGTGCCTCAGGAGGACGTCCTTATGAGGACGGGGGCGTCATAACGGTGTTGATGATGTAGACGGTGGCGTTGGCGGTCTGGACGTTGCCGCACACCACGCTCGCGCCGTTCACGGTGTAGCTGCCGGCCATCATGGCCGGGGTGACGGTGCCGCCTTCCAGGGTCTTGATCTTCATGCCGGAAGCCAGCTGAGCGGGGGTGTAACGGGCGGAAGCCACGTGGTAGGTGAGGATCTTAGTGAGCTCGGCCTTGTTGGCCAGGATCCCCTTCAAGGTGGCGGCCGGGATCTTGGCGAACGCGGCGTTGTCCGGCGCGAACACCGTGATGTTCTTGGCCGAGTTCAGCGTGTCGACCAGGCCCGCGGCCTTGACCGCCGCGACCAGGGTGGACAGCAGCGGGTTCGCCGAAGCCGCGGTGGCGACCGGCGCGGTGGACATCCCGGTGAAGCTGCCCGCGCCCGTCTTGGGCACCGAGGAGCAGGCCGGGCCGAAGTCCATCGTGGTCGCCGCGGCCGAGCCGCCGGCGGCCGATCCGGTGGAGGACGCCATCGGTGCGGAGGAGGAGGCGGCGGAAGTGGACGAGCTGCCAGACGCGGCTGACGAGGATGAGCTCGAGCTGCACGCGGCGGTGCTGAGGGCGAGGCCGGCGGCGATGCCGGTGACGGCCAGAAGGCGGTATTTCACGGTTTGCTCCTTTGAGCGTTTTCGGTGTCGATGATTCGGTTCACGTAGTGGGTACGACGCCATGCCGTCCCCTGGATGCGGGCCGTCAGGTGACGGTCACCACGGTTGAGTCCCAGCCGCTCGCGCCGTTGGGGAATACCTGGGCGCGTGCGGAGGTCTGAGTCGCGCCCGAGTTGTCGGTCGCGCGTACCTGGAGGGTGTGCAGCCCGGGGCTGGTGGCGTCCCAGTCCCACATCCACTGCCGCCAGGTCTCGATGCTGTCGACGGCGGCCAGCTTGGCCTGGTGCCACGGGCCGTTGTCCACGTTGACCTCGACCGCGGCGATGCCCTTGGCGGGCGCCCAGGCCACTCCCGCCACCGTGACGTGCCCGGCCTTGACCTGCGCCAGCGGCTTGGGCACGTCGATCCGCGATTCGGTCTTGATCGGCGCCTGCGCGGTGTAGCCGCGCTGCGTCCAGTAGGCCTTCTGCGCCGCGAAGGTCGTCAGCGTCAGCTTGGTGACCCACTTGGTCGCCGACACGTAGCCGTACAGGCCGGGGACCAGCATGCGGGCGGGGAAGCCGTGCGCGACCGGAAGCGCGGTGCCGTTCATCGCCACCGCGAGCAGCGCGTCACGGCCGTCCATGACGGTCGCAGCCGGCGTGCCCGAGGTGAACCCGTCCACCGAGGTGCACATCAGCTGGTCCGCCCCGGCCTGGATGCCGGCCTCACGCAGCACGCCAGCCAGGCTGGCGCCCAGCCAGAGCGCGTTGCCGATGTACGGGCCGCCGACCGGGTCGGACACGCAGCACAAGGTGACGTAGTCCTCGATCAGCGGGCGCTTGAGCAGGTCGTCGAAGCTGAGCGTGAGCTCGCGGTTCACCATGCCGTGGATCCGCAGCTGCCAGCTGCCCGGATCGACCTGCGGCAAGACGATCGCGGTATCCACCCGGTAAAAATTCGCGTTGGACGTGACGAACGGGGAAATCCCCGGCACGTTGAGGTTCACGCCGGGCGGCAGCGCCTCGGTCACCGACGGCTTGGGAAAGCGCAGCGCCTTCTGCGCAGTCACCACACTGCTCCGCTCGGCCAGCACCCGTCCCACCAGCCCGGTCCCGGCCGCGATGCCCACGGTC
>PLUH01000108.1 GCA_003164825.1 Hyphomicrobiales bacterium | reverse complement strand
TGTCGGCCCGGTCGAGCATCGCCCTGCGGTCCGGAGCGCTCATCTTCCGACCTCCTGGCTAAAAAATCCCGCTCGACCGTGAGCTGCCCGATCTTGGCGTGCAATCGCTCAATCTCCCGCTCATGCGTCGTTTCCGCGTCCCGCCCCACCCCGGGATCGAACGCCCGCGCCGCCTGATCCTGAAGCTGCTTCTTCCAGGCGTAAATCTGGTTGGGATGGACCTCGTAGCGCTGCGCAAGGTCCGTGACCGTCGCCTGCTCCCGCAGCGCTTCCAGCGCGATCTTCGCCTTCAGTCCGGCGTCAATCCGCCGCCTCGTCTTCTTCGTCATCGTTCGCTCCGCCTATCAAACAGAGCCGCCGTTCTCCAACTTAACCTCCGGCCCCAAAAAACGGGGTCCACTTCATTTCGCCGCCATGCCTAATAGCGTAAACATGTTGTTTCCTTTTCGGGCTGAGCGCCGGGATGGCGCGACGTTTGAGATGTGTGCCGGGGGGGGGCGGCGGCGGCCCTGGTTCGGGGCGAAAAACCAGGCGCGATGACGAGGGAGCCGAAAGGCCGTTCAGCCAGGGTTCAAATGGGTCGACGTAGCGTGCTGGCGGGCTGACAAAACGAGGTACAGAGTATGAAACATATGTTCATCGCTTCAGTCGCGTTCCTAGGTATTGCAGCAGTTCCGGCGGCCGCGATGCCCGTCGCTCCGCTCACGGATGTCCCATCCGTCATCACGCTCACAGCAGGCGGCTGCGGCATTGGCTTCCATCGGGGACCGTATGGCGGTTGTCGGCCGAACGGCGGCTACTATGCCTACGGGTATCGCCCATACGCCTACGGCTACCGCCCCTACGGCTACGGATTCTACGGCCGCCGTTGCTGGTGGCGCGGCGGGGTGCGCGTCTGCGCCTGAGAAGAACCGCAACGTGGAGGCGGTGCGATTTGCTCCGCCTCCAAAATTTACGAATGAAGCGGTCGTCCTTTTTTAACTGAAAAATTCGGAGAGGTACTGACGGCGCCCCGTGAGCCCGCGACTCAATTCTGTTATGAAGCAGCCGCGTCGCTGCCCTCTCGCGCAAGGCGGCCCTACGAAGCCCAAGGAAGCCATCGGCTGCGGCGGCTTCCGTGGGGCAGCGGCCGGATCGGTGAATGGCTGCCAGCCGCCGCTGCGAACGCGGGGGACCGGTGCTAATTAGAGGCGCAGGGCGCGTTTCGCGAGCGACAGGGCGAACTTGGCCGTTATCTTCCTCCAGCCGGGAAGGGACGACGCGCGAATGTCAGCTCTGAGGTCGCGGATCGCGGCGTCCAATCGCACGGGGCTGGCCCCATACTCCCGTTTGAGGCGAACGGGGCCTGCGGCGAGCAACTTGGAGGGTCGAGCATCGCAAGCGGATTGTTCCCCCACGACGACCGGAATGTGCAGCGGCGGCGATGTCTTCTCGCCGAACCATCTTACGCCCTCCTCGATCAGGTCCACTTCGAGGAGATAGCGGCCGTTTGTCGCCGGCGCGGTGATTTTGAGCGTCGCCCTCCCACAACTTCCGCCGGCGATCGGCTCCGTCAAAGGGGCGCGGCCGTCGGACCATACGAGCATTTCTCCATTCGGCGAGAGCCAGTGGTTGCCGATAGCGATTCCGCTCGATTCGAAACTCCCCCAATCGGCCGAGCTGCGATTCCGGAGTTCGAGATCGATGTTCGCCGTCTCGCCGGGCGCAAGGGCGAGCTCGGACACGGAAGCGACGATTTCGTTGTGGTACGCCGAACTCCCATAGGCGCCGCGCGCCGGGCTCAGGGGCGCGGACGCCGCCTGTTCGGCCCAGGCGATCGCCGCTTCGAGATCCGCGCTGACCTCAGCGAGCGGGGCCTCGGTCATGAACCGGCTGTATTCGGCCGATATCATGGTCATTCGGCAGCCGGCCGGCAACAGCTTCCTGAGCCCCTGGGCCGGAAAGCGGTACTTCCGATAGGGGTTGAACTTGCTCCTGTTCGCGAGATAGGCGACGACCGGCGCGGCGCGCAGCAGGCGCAGCGCCTTCACGGTCACCAGCTCGGGGTCGCCCGGCCNNGACGACCGGCGCGGCGAAAGGCGCATTGTTGAACAGTTCGAACGGCGCCGTATCAGCAACGACCAGCGCCCGGACCAAGCGCCCGTCGGACATGAGTTCGCGTGCGACATCGAGCGCGACAACGGCGCCCTGACAATTTCCCGCGATCACATAGGGCCCGTCGGGAAAGGCCTCCTCAATCTCGTCGGCGTACCGTCTCGCGAGCGCCTTCGCGGCCGGCGTTCCATATTCGACGAGGAGGTTGCCGGACCGCATTATGAAGGCCGGACGGCGGGCGCCGANNAACTCGAAACGCAAGGCGTCCCACACATCCGGCATGCACCAGAACACCGGGAGGCCACCCTGCGCCGACCCGACGCGCCGAAGGAACCGGCCTTCGCCGACGGGCGCGCCGGGCCAGGACTTTAATATCGAATGCAGTCTCGCGGCGATCGAATCCGAAAGCGCGCTGCCGCCTTCCGCCGGATTTGGGACCGGCGCGGGTTGCCGTGCGGGGGCGCCTTGCAGGCTGGCGATGTATCTCGCGATCTCGGCGACGCTGACGCGGTCCGTGAACTTTTCGAACGGAATCGAAAATCCGAATTGCTCCTCGAGCGCAAGCGAGAGCTGGAGCGCGAGGACGGAATCTCCGCCCATGGCGAAAAAATCGGCGTCGCGGTCGAAGTCCGGAGAGCAATTCAACAGTCGCGCCCAGGCAGTCGCGGCGGCCTCCTCGATGGGGTCGTCCCCTCGAGGGTTCGCGACCCTCTGCGTCTCACAGTCCAGGCGATGGACCTGGTTCTCAAATCGACCCTCGCCGATCGCCGCCGCAAGTTCGAGACGCCGCACCTTTCCGAGCGGCGTTCTCGGCACGTCCCGCCTGTCGATGAGCGCGACTGCCTCGGGGACGAATCGAAAGGTCGAGGCCAGGATCGCGCGGACCTCGGCCGCCGCGGCGGCGAGCGCGAAATCCCCGACATCGTCGACCGCGACGAATATCGCGAAGGGCTTGCCGCGTCCCGGATCGCCCGCCGGGAGGGCGCCGTCCAATGGGGCCGCATAGACCTCGGCGAACGTGCTGCGCGCCTTGATCGCCTCTTCAATCTCCGGACAGGAATATTTGCGCGCGTTGACGACGATCAGCTCTTTCTCGCGGCCGATGACGGCGAGCTTGCCGTGGTCGAGCACGCCGAGATCGCCGGTTCGCAGCCAGCCGTCGGAAGTGAAAAGCCGGCCGGTCTCGGCTGGGTCGCCAATGTAGCCTGAGGCCATCGTCGGACCGCGCACTTCGATCGCGCCGACGCAATCTTCATTCAGGATCTGACCGTCTTCCCCGACGACGCGGACGGCATGGCCTGCCGTCGGCCGGTCGAGAAAGATCCGTCCGTCGGTTTTTGATGCTGGAGCGAGGGCAAAAGCGGTTCCGCCACCGACAACCGGGCCGCATTCGGTCAAGCCATAGCCGAGAATGATCGCGTCGTCGCGCAATCCGAACGGCGCGAGACAATCGAGAAAGCGACGGCAGAGGGCGGGAGAGACAGGTTCGGCGCCAACTCCGATTTTTCGAATTTCGCCGAGCCGCCAGGATCGGTCGGGGTAGGCTTCAACGGCGCGGACGATGAGGGAGACGCCGAAATTCGTCATTGTCGCATGGGTGGCGCCTGTCTCTTCCATGACGTCGAGCCAGAGCAGCGGATTGGCGACAAAGCACTCCGCGTCGAGGTGGACTTTGCGCTTCAGGTTTGGCGCGGCCAGCCCCAATCCCATCACGTGGTCGTAAGGCGACCAGGACAGAAACGTGCTCGCGTTTTCCGCGTCCGGCAATTTCGGCCACCAGCGAGCCAGCACCGCGCCTTCCTTGAGGCCGACCATCTTCGGCCGACCTGTCGCCCCGGAAGTCAGGATGGCGAGGCAGAGCCGGTCGGCGCCGGCTTCGATGGCATCGGGGATTTCCTGCCGTCCGCGCGACAACTTGACCAAGTCTGGGAAGAAAACGGCGTCGAGGGGAGCGCTCGCGGAAAATGGCGAGTCGTCGGTGATGAGCGTCGCCCCATTTAGGACCTCTCGAACGAATGCAAGAGCCCCTTCGCGTCCCTTTTCGCCGAAGCGCCGTCCAATGTCGTGAACCAGCGGCACGGCGACGAAGCCGGCGAGGGCCGACGCCCAAAGCGCTGGGATGAAATCCTCGCTATTGCGAAGATTGATGATCAGGCCGTCGCCGGGGCGCATTCCGCGCTCTCCGAGGCCCACAGCGAGGGCAGTCGCCATTTCGAGCGTTTCCCGGTAGGTCGACGTCCGGTGCGGCCTGTTCGCCTTCGCGTGGATGAAATGTCCGTCCGGGATGCGCGCGGTTGCGCCGATGATCGCGTCCCGCAATGAGGCGTACGGCGCGGCCTCGACGCTCTCGCCATACGCGATGGCGAGCGTCATGCCGTCCAATCCTCGCTTTCGTGCACCGAGACGGCGTAGTATTTTTCGATCTTGCTGACCTCTGACCTGACGTGTTCCCGCCCGTGGGCCGAATAGCGCCAATTCGACGATGAATAGTGCCTGCTCGGGTAGCAGACCCATCCGATCTCGACCGAGCTCGGGAACTGGCGCCTTGCTGCAATTATCGCTCGCCTGATGTGATAATGGATGGTAACCAGCAAGATCGACCGGAGCTCGGCAAAGCCGATGCTCGACTCGATCAGCTCCCTGGAAAACGTCATGTTCTGATCGGTATGGGTGGCCCGGGGCTCGACCAGGATGTCCGCCTCGGGAACCCTCGACGCGAGTGCAACCGCCGCCATTTCGGTAGCTTCCGTGGCTTCGATCTTCGAATTGTAACCGCCGGTGAAGAGAAGCCGTCTGACACGGCCCTCCTGGTACAATTCGACCGCCCGCATGACCGGCCGCCGCCAATCGCTCATGCCAAGAACGATAGCGACGTCCGCGTCCAGAAGATTATCTGGAGCGAAAATGTATTCACCGACTTGCGTGATGTCCATGTGCGTTCCCACGGGTCTCTAAAACATCGCGCAGGGATCGTCTAGTTTACGTTAACCGGGTCAGTTTGTTTCGTAACTCCTGGACGCGCTTCGCGGATTTGCTCAGGGCGTCCATCGACAACGTTCCGTCCGCGAGGGCCTCGCTCATCCATGAGGCGATCGACGCCGGCAGGGCGGGATCGTAATTCGTGCGGTTCCTGACGATCAGCGCGTCATTGCCCGCTTGAAGAGCTTGTACGATCGCCGAGCGCCGAGCGAAACCGTATCCGACTGCGCCCATGTCGAGATCGTCGGTCATGGCGACGCGATCGAAGCCGAGCTGGTCGTGCAGGAGCCCGGTCACGATTTCGCGCGACAAAGCCGCCGGCCTGCCATCGGAGGCGACGGTTCTGAGAACCGAATAGCCGCTCATGACCACGTCGACGCCGCCTGCGCTGATGAGGCGCCGGAACGGCGCGAGATCGGCTTCGGACCAGACCGCCGAAATGTCGGGCGCCCACTCGTGACTGTCGCTTTGCGCGCCGCCCTGACCCGGGAAATGCTTGAGAACACAGCAGACGCCGCTCACCTCGAAACCCCGGACAAATGCCCCCGCGTAGGCCGCCACTGTGTCGGCGTCGCCGCTGAACGCCCTGCCGTAGTGGCCGATCGCCGGGTTGCCGGCATTATCGAGGTCGACGACGGGCGCAAGGTTCAGATTGAATCCGAGGCGCGCCACCGCGCGGCCGGCCTCCGCATAGACCGCCTGCGCTTCGGCGACGGTGTGATCCACCGCAACCTGCCGGGCGGAAGGAAGCCTGGCGCAGCCGTGCGCCTCGATCAGCCTCTGGACAGCGCCTCCCTCGTGATCGATGGCAACGATCACTCTTCGCGGCGCCCCGGCCGAAAAAAGCCTCACCAGCCCCAGGACGTCGTCCCTGTCGCCGACATTGTCCTTGACGAAGACGACCCCGCCGACCGCGCCGGAGCGAATCTGGTCCGCGAGCGCCTGCGCCGAGGGAGATTGAGCGTTGCTGCCCGAAAATCCGGCGATCAGCAGTTCGCCTGTGATTGCCCGCGTCTGGTCCGTCGGCGCGGTCGCGGCCAATCGCGCTTTGTCCGCGCCCACGAGCGCCGCCGACGCCCCGGCGATGCCGAGCAGGATATTGCGGCGGTTCATGGCGCTCCGCGGCTTACCTAGGGGTCGTGAATCGGGATTTGAGGACCGATCGCTCCAACGAGGTCAAAACTATGCGCTCCGCGCGTGCCGGCGCAAGCGGGCCGACCGCGGCCCGCAGATCTGTTGCTCTCGCTGCCGAGCGGCCTTCCACTCGCGGGCGAACGCCGCCACCCGATTGTAGGAACCGTCATAGCCGAGGGCGACCAGATCGGCGTGCAATTGCTTGATCGTCCGCTTTTGCTTGCGCGACCTGGCCGCCTCCTGAAGGAGCATGCGAGATAGCTTGTTGGCGCAGGGATCGAGCTTGCTCGTGCGGTCGGCGAGGCTGACCTAGGCTCGACGATATCGGAGCGCAGATATTTGCGCACCGTGTTCCTCGACAGACCTGTCCACCGCGAGATCTCCCGGATCAGACGCCAGCGCCGGATGACGCTCAATAGCCCCATGTCGATCACTCTGTTGCCCCCTGCCTAGGCCAAGGGGGGCGAGATTCCAACATGGGTCAGTTCTCGGCGGAAAAACCCCGCGGCGCCCGGGTCAGTTCTCAGTGGAAATCAACACACGCCAACCATCGCCGGTGTTCTCAATCCGTTGACGCGCCCATCCCCAGATATTCGCCTCTTCCGTCAGCGATCAGGCGATATTCCCGTTTAAATACAACGGTTAATCGTTGCAACGCCTGGCTCGCGCGCGTAACTTTTCGCGCCGCGGGGGAGACGCGCAAGGGAGGCGCGGAATGACCATTCCACACGAGCCATGGCTCGTGGCCCTTTCGATCGCCATCGCCATCCAGGGCAGTTTCGTCGGTTTGTCGCTCGCCCGCGAACTGGATTCGGCCGAGGGGTTCCGCAGGCGCCTCGCGCTCGCTGGATCGGCGCTGACGCTCGCGACCGGCGTCTGGTCGATGCATTTCGTCGGCATGTTGGCCGCCAATTTCCCCAGCGCCGTCGACTATCTGGCGCTGCCGACCCTGATCTCCTTTCTCATTTGCGTCATCGTGGTCGGCATTGGCGTCTACGCCGCCCACGCGTCCGGGCCGCCGTCGTTTCGGATCGCGACCGGCGCTCTGGCGATGGGACTCGGAATCAGCCTCATGCATTATGTCGGCATGTCGGCGGTGCATCTGGCCGGACCGACGTCGTACGTTCCTTTCTATGTCATCGCCTCGATTGTGGTGTCGATCGCGGCCAGCGCCTTCGCGTTATGGGCGATCGACCGCCGGCCGACGCGGCCGCGGCTGTTTTTGGGCGCGATCGCGCTCGGCCTGGCGATTTCCGGCATGCATTACACAGCGATGGCCGGGATGCGCCTCGATCCTCTGTGCTTCGACGTCTCGCGCTTCGTCGGGGCCGAATCGGCGCTGTCGCGCAACACGCTGGCCCTGCTCGCCACCGTCGTCTCATTCGGCGTCTCGGGCGCCTTTCTGCTGTCGCTGGTGCCAGACGCCCGCGTCCCCGGCGGCGCCGGGGCCGCTCCAGATGAGGCCCGGCCAAGCCCGCCCCTCGCCGCAATCGCCTCCCCAGGACTGGAGCCCCCGGCGGCGCCCGCCCGCGAAGCCTCCATTCCAGTGGAGAAGGACGGGCGCACGCGCGAACTAAACGTCGGTGACATCTACGCCATCCGGGCCAACGCCCACTACACTTATGTCCACGACGGCGAACAGGAATATTTCTGCACGCTCTCGATCAGCGCGCTTCAAGCGCGCCTCGATCCCGCGGCGTTCCTGCGGGTCCACCGCAGCTATATTGTTTCGGTCGATCGGATCGCCCGGGTCAAACGATCGGGCGAAGCCGGGGTGGCGGAACTGGGGTTGCCGGTGCGGTGCAGCATCCCGATCGCACGCGCCCATTATCGGCAGGTCAAGCTCAGGATCGGCATCCCCGCCGGCTGAAAACGAGCCTCGGACCATGAAATGCGTCATCGTCACTGACNNCGCCGTTGATTGTGCGGCGCACCCAGCCCGATCCTGCTCTCGCGCGCGAATCTTTAGCCGCGGTGGATCACCGCCGCGGCTGGGCTCGCAGGGTGTCCGGAAGGACGTCCGTTCGATGGGCCACAGCGCGCGGCTACTGTGGGAGGACCTCTTGATTCCCGGATCGTTCGAGTATCATCGCCCGGCCAGTCTCTCGGAAGCGGTCGCCCTGCTTGGCCGGCTGGATTCCGACGCCCGTCTCATCGCCGGCGGCCATAGCCTCATTCCGATGATGAAGCTGCGCCTCGCCATGCCGACCCATCTCGTCGACCTTGCCGGTGTCGCCGAACTGAAAGGGGCTCGTCTCGAGGGCGGCGAAATCGTCATCGGCGCGATGACCACCCAGCGCGAGATCATCATGAGCGGCGTCCTCGCCGAGCATGCCCCGATCCTGCGCGAAACCGCCGAGGTGATCGCCGATCCGCAGGTGCGCTATGTCGGCACCATCGGCGGCAATGTCGCCAACGGCGACCCCGGCAACGACATGCCGGCGCTGATGATGGCGCTCGGCGCGAGCTACGTCTTGAGCGGCCCAGGCGGCGAGCGGCGCGTGCCGGCACGCGACTACTATCTCTCCCCCTACGAGACCGCCGCCCAGCCCGGCGAGGTGCTCGCCGCCATCCGCGTTCCCAAGCCGCCCGCAGGCCACGGCTGGGCCTATGAGAAGCTCAAGCGCAAGGTCGGCGACTACGCGACCGCCGCCGCCGCGGTGATCTTGACCGTCTCCGGCGGCCGGATCGCAAGCTGCGCCATCGGCCTCACCAATGTCGGCGGAACGGCGCTGTTCGCGAGCGAAGCGGCCGCGGCGACCGTCGGGACTGCGCTCGACCCGCCGACGCTCGCGCGGGCCGCCGCCGCCGCGACCGCAATCGCTTCCCCCGCCGAAGACGGCCGCGGCTCGGCCGAATATCGCGCCAAGATGGCTGGCGTCATGACCGCGCGGGCGCTGAAGCGCGCCTTCGCTCGCGCAGCATCCTGAAAGGGCCGGACATGTCCCCCACCAATGTCAGCATGACCGTCAACGGCAAGACGGTTTCCGCTGCGGTCGAGCCGCGGACCCTGCTCATTCATTACTTACGTGAGAATCTCGGCCTCACCGGCTCGCATATCGGCTGCGACACCTCCCATTGCGGCGCCTGCACGGTCGACGTCGACGGCCGGTCGGTGAAATCCTGCACCATGTTCGCGGTCCAAGCCGCGGGCGCGAATGTGCTTACCATCGAAGGCATGGCGGGCGCGGACGGCAAGCTCAGCGCGCTGCAGGAGGGGTTCCGCGAGATGCACGGCCTTCAATGCGGCTATTGCACGCCGGGCATGATCATCCGCGCCCATCGGCTGCTGCAGGAGAACCCGAATCCGTCCGAGAGCGAAATCCGCATCGGCATTTCGGGCAACCTCTGCCGCTGCACCGGATACCAGAACATCGTCAGAGCGATCCAATACGCCGCCGCCAAGCTGGCCGGCCTCGAATTCAAGGAAGCCGCGGAATGAACGACGCCCCCACTCCCACCTCGCTCGAGCGCGCCGAAAAGCTTCAGGGCATGGGCTGCAAGCGCAAGCGCGTCGAGGACGTACGCTTCACGCAAGGGCGCGGCAACTACGTCGACGACATCAAGCTGCCGGGCATGCTGCACGGCGACTTCCATCGCTCTAGCCATCCTCACGCGCGCATCGTCAAGATCGATACGTCGAAGGCCAAGGCCGTGCCGGGGGTGCTTGCGGTGCTGACCGCCGAGGATCTCAAGGGCGTCAATCTCGCCTGGATGCCGACCCTCGCCGGCGACGTCCAGATGGTGCTCGCCGACGGCAAGGTCCTGTTCCAGAACCAGGAGATCGCCTTCATCGTCGCGACCGACCGCTATATCGCCGCCGACGCCGCGGACCTGGTCGAGGTCGAGTACGAGGCGCTCCCGGTCGTCGTCGACCCGTTCAAGGCGATGGACCCGGACGCGCCCGTCCTGCGCGAGGACATCAAGGACAAGACCGAGGGCGCCCACGGGCCGCGCAAACACCCGAACCACATCTTCAACTGGCAGGTCGGCGACAAGGAACTGACCGACGCCGCCTTCGCCAAGGCCGAGGTCGCGACGAAGGACCTTCTCAGCTACCAGCGCGTCCACCCCTGCCCGCTGGAGACTTGCCAGTGCGTCGTCAGCTTCAACAAGATCACCGGCGACCTGACCATCTACGGCACCTTCCAGGCCCCGCACGTCATCCGCACCGTGGTCGCGCTGATCGCGAGCCTGCCCGAGCAGAAGATCCACGTCATTTCGCCCGACATCGGCGGCGGCTTCGGCAACAAGGTCGGCGCCTATCCCGGCTATATCTGCGCCGCGGTCGCCTCGATCGTGACCGGGCTCCCGGTCAAATGGGTCGAGGACCGGATCGAGAATCTGTCCACCACCTCGTTCGCCCGCGACTACCACATGACGACCGAGATCGCGGCGACGCGCGAGGGCCGGGTGACGGGCCTGCGCGTCCATATCCTCGCCGACCACGGCGCGTTCGACGCCTGCGCCGATCCGTCCAAGTGGCCGGCCGGGTTCTCGAACATCGTCACCGGCTCCTATGACTTTCCGGTCGCGCATTTGTCCGTCGACGGCGTCTACACCAACAAGGCGCCCGGCGGCGTCGCCTATCGCTGCTCGTTCCGCGTCACCGAGGTCGCTTACGCGATCGAGCGGGCGATGGACATCATGGCGCAGAAGCTGGGCCTGGATCCGGTCGACTTCCGGATCAAGAACTTCATCAAGCGCGAGCAGTTCCCCTACCAGTCCCCGCTCGGCTGGGAATACGATTCCGGCGACTATCATACCGCCATGCAGAAAGCGCTGGACGCCACCGGCTATCGAGCTTTGCGCGAGGAGCAGAAAGAAAAGCAGGAGGCGTTCAAGCGCGGCGAGACCCGCGAGCTGATGGGGATTGGCGTTTCCTTCTTCACCGAGATCGTCGGCGCCGGCCCGTCGAAGAACTGCGACATCCTCGGGATCGCGATGTTCGATTCGTGCGAGATCCGCATCCATCCGACCGGCAAGGGAATTGCGCGGATGGGCACGAAGAGCCAGGGCCAGGGCCATGAGACGACCTGGGCCCAGATCATCGCGACCGAGATCGGCATTCCCGCCGACGACATCGCGGTCGAGGAAGGCAACACCGACACCGCTCCTTACGGCCTCGGCACCTATGGCTCGCGCTCGACTCCGGTCGCCGGCGCCGCGATCGCCATGGCCGCGCGCAAGATCAAGGCGAAAGCGCAAATGATCGCCGCCTATATGCTCGAAGTGCACGAGGGCGACCTCGAATGGGACGTCGACCGGTTCCTGGTCAAAGGCAATCCGGAGAAGTTCCAGACCATGACCGCCCTCTCCTGGGCGGCCTATCACCAAGTTCCTCCGGGCATGGAGCCGGGCCTCGAGGCGGTGAGCTACTATGATCCGCCCAACATGACCTATCCCTTCGGCGCCTATATCTGCGTCATGGAGATCGACGTCGACACCGGGGCGCACAAGGTCAGGCGCTTCTACGCGCTCGACGATTGCGGCACCCGGATCAACCCGATGATCATCGAGGGCCAGGTGCATGGAGGCTGCACCGAGGGCTACGCGATCGCCATGGGTCAGGAAATCACCTACGATTCCGAAGGCAACGTCAAGGGCGCCTCGTTCATGGACTATTTCCTGCCGACCGCGGTCGAGACGCCGCATTGGGAGACCGACTACACGGTCACGCCCTCGCCCCATCACCCGATCGGGGCCAAGGGGGTCGGCGAAAGCCCGAACGTCGGCAGCGTGCCCTGCTTCGCCAACGCGGTGAACGACGCGTTCAAGTTCGCAGGCTCGACCCACATCCCGATGCCCCACGACGCCTATCGCATCTGGCAGGCGGCGGAGAATTTGGGGCTGCACAGGTGAACCCTTCTCCCGCAGAAGGGCGTTCGCAAGAACGCCCGTCTTTCGACGGGCTATGCGGGAGAAGGTGGCGTGAAACGCCGGATGAGGGTTTTTGAAGTGGCGCGGCTCGGAATGAAGACCCTCACCCCGGCCCTCTCCCGCCACGCGGGAGAGCAACCGTGATGATCGGAATAGCCCGGTGCTCGGCCGGGCTCAAGGCTGGCGCGTTGCGCCCCCGCCTTCGGCGGCTTCGGCCTTGACCCC
>PLUH01000138.1:4028-15533 GCA_003164825.1 Hyphomicrobiales bacterium | reverse complement strand
CAGTTTCAAAATCCAGCGCAACAAAATCCAAATGTCTTTATCAATGAATTCAAACTCTTAAGCCGAAACGCCGCCAACGCGCTCCCTGCTCCCGCCTGGTCCGCGACAGCGCCACCGTGAATTCTAACCTAGCATGGATTCCGATTTTCCGGAAGAAAGTGTTGCAATTTTTCGCCGCCGGACTCTTGCATAAGTGTGCTTACTATATTATAAGCACGCTTATGTTATCACTTGCTCACAAACCGTCGTTTTCGCCCGCCCGCGAGCTCGGCTTCGCGCTCCACGACGTGGCGCGGCTGCTCAGGACCTATTCCGACCAGCGTGCGCGCGAACTCGGCACCACGCGGGCCCAATGGGCGGTGCTGTCGCGCCTGCAGCGCTGCGAGGGCGTCAAGCAGAGCGAACTCGCGGAGGCGCTCGACCTCGCGCCGATCACGATCGGCCGCATGATCGACAAACTGACCGCCGCCGGCCTCGTCGAGCGGCGCGACGATGCGACCGATCGGCGCGCGCATCGCCTCTACCTTACCGAGAAGGCCGCGCCCGCGCTCGTCAACCTCGGCGCGCTGGCCGAGGACTTGATGGGACGAGCGCTGGCTGGCGTCGACGAAACCACGACCCACGCGATGCACGACGGCCTCAAGATCATCAAGGCCAATCTCAAGAACGAATTGAATTCCGGAGCCTAGACCAAAGTGACCCAGCCCAAGCCGGCCGCTCCTCGCGAACCCACGCCCGAGGACCCGTCGAAGCCACCGATGCCGTCGGCGCAGCCGCTGCCCTTCTCGTCGCCCAAAGGAGCCGCTCCGCCGCCGTCTGCGCGCGAATCGGCGCCTCAGGCGCCGTCCGCCCAGCAGCCGTCGCAGCCCATCCAATTCACGCCGGCGCGAACGCCCGCGCCGGGCCCACAAGCTCCGCCGCCCGCGCCACAGCCGCCTGCCGCGGGCGCCCCGATCACCATCAAGCCCAAGCGTCGCATCAGCCGCTTCGTCATGCTCGTGGTCATTCCGCTCATCGCGCTCGCGATCGGCTTCACTTGGTGGCTCAGCAGCGGCCGCTTTGTCTCAACCGACAACGCCTATGTCGGCGCCGACAAGTCGCTCATCACGCCCCAGGTCACCGGCGCGATCGTCGCGGTGCATGTGGTCGAGGGGCAGCAGGTCAAGGTCGGCGATCCGCTGTTCGACATCGATCCTAAGCCCTATGAGATCGCCCTCGCCCTCGCCAAGGGCAAGCTCGAAGCGGCCAAGGTCGAATTCGCCAACCTGCAATCCTCGTTTGCGAGCAATGTCGACCAGATCAAGATGGGTCAGGACGCGGTGCGCGTGCGCCAGGCCGATTTCGACCGCAAGAACGATCTTGCGTCGCACGGCTCGGGGACGACCGCGGATCGCGACACCTCGATGGCCAACCTCATCCAGGCCAAGCAGATCCTCGAGTTTGTCAAATGGCAGCAGGCGACCGTGACGGTGAAGCTCGGCGGGGGCCCCAACACGAAGATTGACCAGTTCCCCGACTACATGCAGGCGAACGCCGCGGTCGACGACGCGGAGCGCAACCTGCGCAACACCAAGGTGCTCGCGCCGATCGACGGCGTCGCGACACAGGTGCCGGAGATCGAGCTCGGACGCGTGGCGGCGGCTGGCCAGCCGGTGTTCGCTGTGGTCGCCAACACAGGACTGTGGGTCGACGCCAATCCGAAGGAATCGGACCTGACCTACGTCCATGCCGGCCTGCCGGCGACGGTCAGCGTCGACACTTTTCCCGACCGGGAATGGAAGGGCTCGATCTGCTCGATCGCGCCCGGCACGGGCGCGCAATTTGCAATTCTGCCGCCGCAGAACGCGACCGGGAATTGGGTCAAGGTCGTCCAACGGGTGCCGCTTCGGTTCTGCTTCGGTCCGAAGGAGGACACGACGGGCCTGCGGGCGGGTATGAGCGCCTATCTGACGATTGACACCGGGCGCACGCGCACGCTTGCGGGCACGCTCGAAGGGCTCAAGCAATGGGTCGTCGGCTACGTCGACACCCTTCTCGGCGCGAGGACGGCCGTCATCAGATGAACGCGGCCGTCCCTGCCCCGCCGCTCTACGAGACCATCTCGCCGACGCTGAAATGGCTGTTGACGGTCTGCATCATGATGGCCACCGTCATGCAGGCGCTCGACACGACGATCGCCAACGTCGCCCTGCCCTATATGCAGGGCTCGCTGGCGACGACGCAGGACCAGATCAACTGGGTTCTGACCTCCTACATCGTCGCCGCCGCGATCATGACCTCGCCGCTCGGCTGGATGGCGACCCGGTTCGGCCGCAAGAAGCTGTTCATCGTCTGCACCGCCGGGTTCACCGTCGCCTCGATGTTGTGCGGCGTCGCGCTCTCAATCGAGCAGATGGTCGCCTACCGGCTGTTGCAGGGGGTGTTCGGCGCAGCGCTGGTGCCGCTCAGCCAGGCGGTGATGCTCGATATCTTTCCGCCGGCCAAGCGCGGCTCGGCGATGGCGATCTGGGGCATGGGAGTGATGCTCGGGCCGATCATGGGGCCGACGCTCGGCGGCTTTCTCACCGATTCCTATTCCTGGCGCTGGGTGTTCTTCGTCAACCTGCCGTTCGGAATCCTTACCACCGCCGGACTTTGGGTCTTCATGAGCGAGACCCCGACCCGGCGCGACGTTCCCTTCTCCTGGTTCGGTTTCCTGAGCCTCTCGCTCGGCATCGGGTCGCTGCAGATGATGCTCGATCGCGGCGAACAGCTCGATTGGTTCAATTCGCCCGAGATCATCGCCGAGGCGGTCCTTTCCGTTGTCGGCTTCTATTTCTTTCTCGCCGACTGCTTCACCTCCAAGCGGCCGTTCATCAGCGTGCGCATCTTCCGCGACTGGAACTTCTCCATCGCCCTTGTTTTCATGTTCCTGGTCGGCATCATCCTGTTGGCGACCATGGCGCTGGTGACGCCGTTCATCCAGAACATGCTCGGCTACCCGGTGCTGTCGAGCGGCTATCTGCTCGGCACGCGCGGCATCGGCACGTTCGTGGCGATGTTCCTGGTCGGGCGCCTCAGCGGCAAGGTCGACGCACGCCTTCTCATCTTCATCGGCCTCGTGCTGGCGACGTCGTCGCTGTGGCTGATGACCGGCTGGTCGCTCGACGTCTCAGGCCAGGCGATCGCGATCAATTCCGTCGCCCAAGGGTTCGGCCTCGGCTTCATCTTCGTGCCGCTCAACACCATCGCCTTCGCCAGCCTGCCGGGTGAGCTCCGGACCGAAGGCGCGGCGCTATGGACGCTGATCCGCAACATCGGCTCGGCGGTCGGCATCTCGATCGTCATCGCCCGACTGACCAGCTCGATCACGATATTCCACAGCCAGCTCGTCGAGCACGTGACGCCGTTCAACGACGCGATGCGAATGCCGAACGCCTCGATGCTGTCCGGGCACGGAATGCCGAGTCTGGCGATGCTCGAAGGCGTCATCACCCAGCAGGCGGCGGCGATGGCCTATTCGAACGACTTCCTGTTCATGACCTTCATCTCGCTCTGCGCCTTCCCGCTGCTCGCCCTGATCCGCTCGCCGAAAGCCGTGGAGGCGGCCGCCTCGCGCGAAGCGGCGGCGCACGCGGTGATGGATTAGCGGCGCGGACGGCCCGCGGTCCCTTCTCCCCGCGTGCGGGGAGAAGGTTAGGATGAGGGGCAGGGCGAGCCCGAACCGAGCGGCCAATCGACGCGCCCCTCACCCCGACCCTCTCCCCGCTGATGCAGGGCGAGGGGGCGCCGCTCGGCGAGCCTTCGCGCCGCGTCCGGATCGTGCGCCGGCAGATAGATCGTCGGCGTCGACGCGGCGAACGTCTGAATGGCGGCGAGCGTCGCCGCCGCTTGCCCCTCGTCGTCGCTGACGCCGTCGATCGCTCCGGCGAGCATCGTCGCCTCGCTGTAGGACGCGTCGCCGGCGATGAAGACGGCCTTGTCTCCATCCTCGACGATGACCGAGAGATGGTCGGGCGTATGGCCTGGCGTCGCCACGGCGATGATCGCGCCGTCGGCGGTCAGACGCTTCGAGCGCGCGAAGGGTCCGTAAGAGCCGCCGTCGAGGACGAGAGGTTTCGGATTGAAGGCCTTAGGCCAGCGTTGCGGCAGGTAGCCGCGCATCCGGCCGGCGATTCCGGAGGCCCGCGCAAGCTCGCCGGAGCTGACAAGAATTTCGCTGTTCGGGAACGCCTCGAGCCCACCGTCGTGATCGATGTGCAGATGGGTCATCACGACGCGCCTGACGTCGCCCGAGCCAATGCCGATCGCCCGCAATTGCGGCCCCGCTTCCTCATCCGGTTCGATGTCGAAACGCACGGCGTTGCGAAAGTAGGGATGCCAGCGCGGCAGGCTTTTGGCGGCCGCGGAAGCGCCGGTATCGACGAGGATGACGCCGTCGCGATGCTCGATCGCGTAGGCGAAGGTCGGTAGCCAGGCCGACCACTCGCTGTCGATCAGCGGCGCGAATTGGCGCATGAGCCCATGCCCCCGCCCCACGACCTGGCTCGCCTTGATCTTGACCCGGCCGGTCTGAATGGCATGCACGCGCATCGCGGTTCTCGGCTGTTCAGGGGTTGGGGTCAGTTCCGGCCGATGCGGCCGAGATGGGTGTCGGCGAAGCCGCTCGCGTATTTGAGGCCATAGCCGAGCATGCGGTCCATGCCGATGTGGGCGAGATTGTAGGCCGCCGCGCCCGCCCTCGGGCCAATGAGATAGGGAAGCATCGCCAGATCCGGCGCGAGAATGAGGAGCGCGAACAGCGGCCAGGAAAAGCCCGCATGGGCGTAGAGCGCAACCGCCGCGGCGAAGGCGGCCGCGCCCTCGAGGCGCAGGATGGTTCTGACGCGGGCAGGCGAAGACCGGGTCGCGCCGTGCATGGCGGGCGCGGACGGGGTTTGATCGGCGAAGTGGGTGACGATCGCGGTCATTGTCTTGCCTCCTCGCCGCCGATGGCGCCCGGCGCGCCGCTTCGACGCTTGATCGATACGCCTGCCCTCGCCTCTGCGGAATTGCATATTTGTCTTGATCAGCTATACATTTTCGTATGAGCCGCCGCGAGCCCGCCTGGGACGAACTGCGCACCTTCCTCGAAGTCNNCGCGATGGCAGCCTCAGCGGCGCCGCGCGGCGCCTCGGCCTGACCCAGCCGACGGTCGGACGCCATATCGACGCGCTGGAAGATGCGCTCGGCGTAACCCTGTTCACCCGCTCGCCGCGCGGGCTCANNGGGTGACCGCGAGCGAGACCATGGGCGCCGAAGCGCTGCCGGCGATATTCGCCGGCTTCCGCGCCCGCAATCCCGGCATCGCGATCGAGCTTGTGGTCACCAACCGCAATCAGGATCTCGCCCGCGGCGATGCGGATATCGCGGTGCGTATGATCCGTCCGACTCAGAGCGGGCTTGTCGCCCGCCGTATCGGCGTGACCCGCATCCGGCTATACGCCCATCGCGACTATCTCGCCCGCTTCGGCGAACCGCGCTCTCTCGCCGACCTTGCCAATCATTGCTTTATCGGCTTCGACCGCGACAACCAGACGTTTCGCTCCGCGGGCGCTTTGGCGAAATCGCTCACGCGGGAGGATTTCGGCTTTCGCTGCGACAGCGATCTCGCCCAGCTCGCGGCGCTGCGCGCCGGCGTCGGCGTCGGCGGCTGCCAGGACGCCATCGCCCGCCGCACGCCCGACCTTATCCCCGTCCTCCCCAACGCCTTCCAAATGACGCTCGAAGTGTGGCTCGTCATGCACCGCGATCTCAAGACCGCGCCAAGGGTGCGGCTGATGTTCGACTGGCTGGCCGCGGGGCTGACCGACTATGTGAGGGGACGGCGTCCGTCCCTGTCAGCTTCGCCTACGTTGGCTTAGAACAGCAAAGGCGAACGGCCGAAATCACCGAAAGGCGCCCCTAGGCGACGGCCCTCCGCGACGCCCGATAGCCGGCGAAGCCGAGGCCGGCGAATCCAACCAGCATCATCGCCCAGGTTGACGGCTCGGGCACCGTCAGGACGAAGGAGACCGGAGTGGGAAAGGTCAAGTATTCGAAACACTCCCCAGACATGCTTTCGGGGTCGTAAGAGCAGCCGCCGCCGCCACTGCTATAGCCGGTCTCCGACAGGGACAGCGATTGGTACGAACAATCCATCCCGAAACCGCAAGTGGGGGCGCCCGTCCTCGCGTTCAAGTCGAGTGCGTCGACCGCGTAAGTGCTCGGATCGAGGGTCCACGAAATTGAGGTGATGTCAGCTTGCGTGAACCCGTCCAAGGAGAACTCGACCCCGGCGGCGCTGCTCCCAGTCACGCCAGGGAAAGTTATGCTGCCGATCACCGTGTCCGGTTCCGACTCCGTATCAATGATCGTTTCGACAATGGCGGCCCGAGAGACCGAGGGCGCAACGACCAAAGCGACCATAATAATAACAGTGATAACATTGTTCTTTGTTCGCATAGCAATCCACCCCCGTAGAAAAGCGTTGCGCGAAAGACTCGCCTTCAAATATTCGGCAGAGTTTCAGCGACTGACAATTCAACAACTTTGTTGATTTACTTGTTCCAACCGTTCTTGCGTTGCAAGCCGAGTCGCACTCGTCACAAATGGGCGCGAACTTATAGTCTCGTTGACCACATAGGATCTTCTGCGATCAGAGAAATCGGGCTGTCGCGGAAGTGTCATATTTGAAGAGCCGCGAGCACGTCGAAAGGTCCCTCTTTCGGCGAGAACCAGACCCGCCAGCCGTTCCGCTGCGTCCGGGATTCCGACCGTTTTGGCGGCTTTCGCTGCGATAGCGATCTCGCCCAGCTCGCGGCGCTGCGCGCCGGCGTCGGCGGCTGCCAGGACGCCATCGCCCGGCGCACACCCGAGCTCGTCCCGGTCCTGCCGAGCGCCTTCCAGATGACGCTCGAAGTCTGGCTGGTCATGCACGGCGATCTCAAGACCGCGCCGAGGGTGCGGCTGATGTTCGACTGGCTGGCGCTGGGGCTGACGGATTATGTCAAGGGACGCCCAGCGTGACGAGCCGGCGGCTCGTTCAGGTCAATTGCCAGCAATCATCAAACAATTCCGCGGCTCCGGCCGGTTTTGGTGCTATTCTGCTTGACACGTGAGGGCGCGCGATGAGCGAGACCCGGAAAATTGCGGCGATCCTGGTCGCGGATGTGGTCGGCTACAGCCGGCTCGCCGGCGCGGACGAGGATCGCACGCTCGCCAGACTTCGCGCGCTGCGCAGCGACCTTATCGATCCGACCATCGCCGTGCACCACGGCCGCGTCGTCAAGCGCACCGGGGACGGCATCCTCATCGAATTCCGCAGCGTGGTCGACGCGGTGCGCTGCGCGATCGAAGTGCAAAACGGCATGGCCGAGCGCAATGCGGGACTGCCGCCCGAGCGCCGCATCGAGTTCCGCATCGGCATCCATCTCGGCGACGTCGTCGAGGAGAGCGACGGCGATCTCATGGGCGATGGCGTCAACATCGCCGCGCGATTGGAAGGGATCGCCAAGCCGGGCGCGATCTGCCTTTCCGAGGACGCCTACCGCCAAGTGAGCGGAAGGCTCGATATGGAGGTCACCGATCTCGGCCAGATCGAGCTCAAGAACATCGAAAGGCCGATCCGGGTCTATTCGCTTCAGGTCGGCGTCCCCGCCCAAGCGAAGCCTGCGACAGAGCTTAAGGCCCCCGAGAAGCCGCCCGAGCCGAAACCACGCTCGGCGCTCTTGCCGCTGATCGCCGGGATCGTCGCTTTCATCGTGGTCGCGGGCGGCGCTTGGTATTTCCTCGCCGGAACCCGAACCGCGCCGGCCGTCGCGACCGCGCCCGCGCCCGTCGCCTCAAACGCCGCCCCGGCCCCCGCGCATCTCTCCGTCGTCGTGCTGCCTTTCACAAATCTCTCGGGGGATCCGAGCCAGGACTATTTCGCTGACGGCATCACCGAGAACCTGACCACCGATCTTTCGCGCATCCGCAACAGCTTCGTGATCGCGCGCAACACCGCGTTCACGTTCAAAGGCAAGAGCATCGACGCCAAGGAGATCGGCAAGCAACTCGGCGTTCGCTACGTGCTCGAAGGGTCAGTGCAGCGCGACGGAACCCGCGTCCGCGTCAACGCGCAACTCATCGACGCCGAAACCGGCGCGCATCTCTGGGCCGACCGGTTCGAGGAGGACGTATCGGACCTCTTCAAACTGCAGGATCAGGTGGTCGCGCGATTGGCCAATGCGTTGAACTACGAACTCGTCCGGGCGGAAGCGGAAACGGGAGCCCACGCCAAAAACCCAGACGTCATCGACCTCGATATGCGCGGCCACGAAGCCCTTTGGCGGTTTTTTCAACAACCAACGAAGGACGGCCTCCTTGCCATTCGAGCCTTGTTCGAACAGGCGCTGAAGATCGACCCGAACGACGCTGACGCGTTGGGGGACGACGCTACAACCTATTTGAATGAATATTCTTTCGGCTGGACGAACCCTGATACCGATTATGAAGCAAAAATACTCGGGCAAGCTGACCGAGCCATCGCCCTCACGCCCCACAACCCGTGGAACTACTCGACGAAAAGCGTGTATTTGACAAATACAGGCCGCGCGAAGGAGGGGCTCCGCGTCGCCGACGCCGCGATCGCGATCAATCCAAATTACGCCTCAGAATATGCCTATCGCAGCATCGCCGAGACTGTTTTGGGTCAATTCGAACAAGCAAAATCCGACATACAGCAAGCCATGCGCCTCAGTCCACGCGATCCCAGAATGGGCCCCTGGCACGATTACATGGCGTGGGCCGAAGCCGGGCTCGGACATTACGACGCCGCAATCGAGGAAGCCAACGAGGCGATCGACGCCGGATATAAGGTATTTTATCCCTACCTCGATTTGGCCGCCGCGCACGCGATCAAGGGCGAAATCGACGAGGCGAAGACGGCGTTGGCTGAGGCTCGCCGCCTCAATCCCAAGCTCAGCATCAAATGGCTGATGGGGCACGCCTATGGGCAACCGACGATCGACGCGCTGCGCAAGGCGGGGTTGCCGGAGGAGTGAATGCGGCGGATGTCTCGCCCGCTTTGCTTGGGCGTGCGGTCGCTTACTTTTCGGCCCCATGAGTGGGGTGCTTGGTTCTGACCCCTACGCCGGCCCCGCGACCTCCATCACGACGTCCGCGAGGCGCTCGGCGGCGTCGGGGACGCCGACCGACTTCGCCGCCGCGGCTTGGGCCGCAAGCTTCTCGGGCGCGGCGAGCGCGCCCTTGAGGATCGCGGCCAGGCGCTCGGGGGTGAATTCGGGCTGCGGCACGACGACCGCGCCGCCTGAAGACGCGAGCGCCGCCGCGTTCGCAGCCTGATCCTGATCGAGCGCGTGCGGGAACGGCACCAGGACGGACGCCCGGCCGATCACCGCAAGCTCGGAGACGGTCGAAGCGCCGGCGCGGCCGATGATGAGATGGGCGCTCGCGATCCGCGCCGGCAGGTCGGCGAAGAACTCGGCGATCTCGACCGGAAAGCCCATCCGCGCGCAGGCCGCAGCCACGCGCGAGGAGTCCTCGCCGCGCGCCTGCTGGGTGAGGCGGATCCATTGCCGCTCGTCCGGCGCCAGAAGCGCCAGCGCAGCCGGCACGACGTCGGCCATGACCCGCGCCCCCTGCGAGCCGCCGGTCACCAGCACGTTGAGGCGCCGTCCGACGACCTCGGGATAGGGGATCTCGGCCGCGGCGATGACTGACGGCCGGACAGGATTGCCGGTCACGCGGATCTTGGCCTCGATCGCGCGATCGACGCCCTTCAAGGGAAAGCCGCACGCGATGAGGTTGACGCGCGGGCTCAAGAACCGATTGGCCCGGCCCATCACCGCATTCTGCTCGTGCAGGACGCTCGGGACCCGCATGAGCGAGGCGGCGAGGAGCGGCGGCACGGTCGGATAGCCGCCGAAGCCGACCACGGCGCGCGGCCGGATGCGCCTGAGCTGCACGAGCGCGGTCGCAAGCCCGGCGCTTAGAGTAAGCGCGGCGCGCGCCTTGGCGAGCGCGCCGGCGTCGGTGGTCGTCGCGGCCGGAAAGGTGTGAATGGCGCGGGCGGGAAAATCGCTGCCGTATTTGAGCGCCCGGCTGTCGGTCGCGAGCTCGACTTCCGCCCCCCGCTTGGCGAGCGAGGCGGCCAGCGCGGCTGCGGGAAAGAGATGTCCGCCCGTGCCGCCGGCCGCGAGCAGGATCGGGCGGCCCATGCTCATTCGTCGGGCGGACCGGGGTGCTCGAGATCGGCCGCCGGGCGCTTGCGGGTCGCGGCGATGAGGAAGCCCATGCCGAGGCCAAGCGCCAATAGCGACGAGCCGCCGTAGGAGATGAACGGCAGGGTCATCCCCTTGGCCGGCATGGCGCGCAGATTGACCGCCATGTTGATCCAGCTCTGGACCCCGAACATCACCGTCAGCCCGCCGGCCGCGAGCCGGCAGAACGGGTCCGGGTTGCGGGCGGCGAGAGTGAGCGCGCGCAGCACGATGAAAGCGAAAAAGGCGATCAGCGCCATGCACGCGATCATGCCGAATTCCTCGCCGGTCACGGCGAAGACGAAGTCGGTGTGGGCGTCGGGCAGGATGCGCTTGTAGACGCCCTCGCCCGGCCCGCGGCCGAACCAGCCGCCGGAGAGGATGCTCTGAAGAGCGGTGTCGACCTGAAAGGTGTCGACCAGGCCGCCGGTCGAATCGGGATCGAGAAAGCGCAGCACCCGCTCGTGCACGTGCGGCGACAGTTTGAACACCGCGAAGCCGCCGGCCATGCCGACGCCGCCGACCGCGACCACCCAGAACCAATGCAGGCCGGCCAGGAAGAAGAGCGCCGTCCAGACGATCGCGACCAGCATCGTCTGGCCGAAGTCGGGCTCGAGGATCAGCGGCACGATCGCAAGCGGCAGCAGGACGAAGGACAGGATCTTGGCCGGAATTGCGGTCGGGCCTTTCCGCCCGCCCTCGGTGAAGGCCCAAGCGCCGAGAACGACGAACGCGGGCTTGATGAACTCCGACGGCTGGAGGCCGAAGATCCAGCGCCGCGCTCCCTTGACCTCCGCGCCGAACATGAGCGCGAGAATGATGAGCGCGAACGAGAGGATGAACGCCACCAGCGCCGCGCGGCGCATGTGGCGCGGCGACAGGAACGAGGTCGCGATCATCAGCGCCGCGGTCGGGACCAGCATCAGCGCCTGCCGGTCGACGAAGTGGAACGTCGACAGGTTGAGCCGCTCGGCGACCGCCGGACTGGCCGCGAGCGCCATGACGAGACCGATCACCATCAGGGCCACGAACGACCCGATCAGCCAGCGGTCGGCGGTGCGCATCCAGTCCGCAACCGGGCCGCGTTCGACTCTCGACACCATCGGCTCTAGGCCTCCTTCTTGGCGCGCGCGCCCGCCGCCGCCCGCCGCGCCAGCCATTCGGCGACGAATGCGCGAAAGGCGTCGCCGCGCGCTTCGAAATTCGCGAACTGATCGAACGACGCGCAGGCCGGCGACAGCAG
>PLUH01000138.1:0-3983 GCA_003164825.1 Hyphomicrobiales bacterium | reverse complement strand
TCGGCCGCGTCGGCGTTGGTGGCCTTCGAGTCGTTGATGAACAAGACCGCGCCAAGCCGGCCGACCTCTTCCATGCGATGAGCAAGCCCGGGAAAGGTGGCGAAGGCGCGAGCTATGCGCTCGCGCTCGACGCCGAGCGTCCGCGCGGCGGCGTAAGCAAACGCCGCGTTCTGCCCGTTGTGGGCGCCGCGAAGCGCGCGCGCCGGCGTAAGATCGGCCGCCGGCGCCGCCTCTCCGCGCGCCATCACCCGATGCTCGCTGACCCAAAAGTCGGCGAGCGGATCGTCTCTGCCCGAGACCGCGATGACGCGCGGCGCGCCGGCGCGCGCCCTCAGGCGCGCGTAGATTTCGCGGCACGGCTCGTCGTCGACGCCGACCAGCGCAACATCGGAATGGGCGACGAGGCGCTCCTTGACCGCCGCGTAGCGGGCAAGGTCGCCATGCCGGTCGAGATGGTCGGGGGTGATGTTGATGAGGAGCCCGACGCTCGGCGCGAGCGAGGGCGCGAGATCGATCTGATAGGACGAGCACTCGACGACATGCGTCCGCCCGGCGGCGGGCGGCGGCAGGTCGAGCACCGGCACGCCAATGTTGCCCCCCATCGCCACATCGCGCCCGGCCTCCTCGAGCACATGGGCGATCAGCGCGGTGGTGGTCGATTTGCCGTTGGTGCCGGTAATGGCGACGAACGGCGCATTGGGCGCTCGCGCGCCGCGTTCGCGGGCGAACAGCTCGATATCGCCGACGACCGGAACCCCCGCCGCGTCGGCAAGGTTGACCGTCCAGTGCGGCGCGGGATGGGTCAGGGGCACGCCGGGCGCGAGCACGAACAGCTTGAGGCTGCGCCAGTCGGCCTGCGCGAGATCGACGAGCGCAATGCCTGCGGCGGCCGCACGTTCGCGAGCGGCGGCGCTGTCATCCCAGGCGGCGACTTCGGCGCCGCCGGCGACGAGCGCCTGCGCAGTCGACAGTCCCGAGCCGCCGAGGCCGAAGAGGGCGACGCGCTCGCCGCGCAGGGTGTCAACCGGCGTCATCGTCACCTCAGCTTCAGCGAGGCGAGCCCGACCATCGCCAAAACGAAGGCGATGATCCAGAACCGCATGACGACCTGCGACTCCGACCAGCCGAGCTGCTCGAAATGGTGGTGGATCGGCGCCATCTTGAACACCCGCTTGCCGGTGAGCTTGAACGAGGCGACCTGCACCACGACCGACAGCGCCTCCATGACGAAGAGGCCGCCGACCACCGCCAGCACGATCTCGTGCTTGACCGCAACGGCGATCGCGCCGAGCAGTCCTCCGAGCGCCAGCGATCCAGTGTCTCCCATGAAGATTTGGGCCGGGGGCGCATTGAACCACAGGAAGCCGACGCCAGCGCCGATCAGCGCGCCGCTCACGACCATGAGGTCGCCGGCGAACGGGATGTGATTGATGAGCAGATAGTGGGAGTAGAGCAGATTGCCCGCGATATAGGATATGAGGCCGAGCGTCGCGGCGGCGATCATCACCGGCACGATGGCGAGCCCGTCGAGACCGTCGGTCAGATTGACCGCGTTGCCGAACGCCACGATCACGAACGGCCCGAACAGCAGGAAGCCCCAGCCGAAATCGAATACGAAGCCATTGAAGAATGGGACCGCGAGCGCAGTCGCGCCATTGGCGCCGACCAGCATCATCGCGTAGCAGGCGAGCGCAGCGATGATGAATTCGCCCGCAAGGCGGGCGCGGCCGGAAAAGCCGCGATCCGACTGCTTGGTCACTTTGAGATAGTCGTCGTAGAAGCCGATCACCGCGAAGCCGGCGGTGACGAACAGGACGATCCACACGTAGGGGCTTTCGAGATTGGCCCACAGCAGCGCGGAGACGAAGAGGCCGAACAGGATCATGAGGCCGCCCATCGTCGGCGTGCCCTTTTTCAAAAGAAGGTGGGAGGGCGGGCCATCGGCGCGGATCGGCTGCCCCCCATGCTGTTTAAGCCGCAGCGCGGTGATGATCGTCGGACCGAAGAAGAAGACAAGGAAGAGCCCGGTTCCTGCGGCTCCGAGCGTGCGGAAGGTGAGATAGCGGAAGAGGTGGAATACGCCGGGAAGCTCGGAAAGCCAGGTCAGCATCGAATGTCCTAGCCTCCCGCGCCGTGGGCGAAGCGGTCGCGCAGCGCAGCGACCAGCGGACCCATCCGGCTGCCGTTGGAGCCTTTGACCATTGCGATGTCGCCGCCGCGCAGGGCGCGGGCGACTTCGTCCGTCAGCTCGTTCGACCGCTCGGCCCAGGCAGCCCGCATCGAGGCCGGGGCGGCGTCGTAAAGCGCGCGAGTGAGCGGGCCGGCGCCAAACAGAAGATCGACGCGGTTGGCGCTGAGGTCGGCCGCCAGCTCGGCGTGCATCGCCTTCGCCTTTGGCCCGAGCTCGAGCATGTCGCCGATGACGGCGATGCGGCGCCCCTTGGGCCCCGGCTTCGCCGCGGCGAGCAGCTTGAGCGCCGCGCGCATCGAGGCCGGATTGGCGTTGTAGCTTTCGTCGATGATGATCGCCGGACCGTCGGGCGTCGTGATCGAAAATCGCGCGCCCCTGCCCTGCTGCGGCGAGAACCGCTCAAGCGCCGCGGCGCCGGCGTCGAGGTCCGCGCCGAGCGCTTCCGCCGCGAGCAGCGCGCCAAGCGCGTTTTCCGCCATGTGGACGCCGGGCGCGCCAAGGACGAAAGCCAACTCGCGGCCGAGGACTCGCGCCGTCACCCGCGAGCCGCCGTCGATCGCCTCGACCTCGATCAGCCGGGCGTCGCAATCGGATCCACGGCCGAACTTAAGGACGCGCGCGCCGTGCGCGACAGCAGCTTCAGCGAGCCGTTCGAATTGCGGCGCGTCGCGGTTGAGCGCCGCCGCGCCGCCGGGCTCGAGGCCGAGGAAGATCTCGGCCTTCGCGTCCGCGATCGCTTCGATCGAGCCCAGGTATTCGATGTGGACCGGGGCGATCGTCGTCACCAGGGCTGCATGCGGCCGCGCCATGCGGGTGAGCGGCGCAATTTCGCCTGCGTGATTCATGCCGATCTCGAGCACGCCGTAGCGGGCGCTCGCCGGCATGCGCGCGAGCGTCAGCGGCACGCCCCAATGATTGTTATAGGAATGAGCCGAGGCGTGGGTTGGCCCACAAGCAGAGAGCATCGCGCGCAGCATCTCCTTGACCGTCGTCTTGCCGACCGAACCGGTCACCGCGACGATCCGAGCTTTCGACCGCGCGCGGGCGGCGACGCCCAGCCGCTCCATCGCGCTCAGCGTGTCGTCGACCGCGAACAGGGGACCTAACGCCGCGAGCCGGCCCGCCCGCTCGCGCGACACGACCGCCGCGACGGCGCCGGATTCGAAGGCGCGAGCGACATGATCGTGGCCGTCGTGAGCGGCGCCCTTGATGGCGATGAAGAGATCGCCGGCCTCAAGCGTCCGGCTGTCGATCGAAACGCCGCCGACGGGCGCGCCCAACGGCGCGGTCGGCGCGGCGCCGAAAGCGGACGTGAGCTCCGCCTGACTCCACAGCGCGGTCATGCGGCCGCCTTGAGCGCCGCACGCGCTTCGTCGGCGTCGGAGAACGGCAGCGTGTTCGCGCCGACGATCTGGCCGGTCTCGTGGCCCTTGCCGGCGATCATCAGCGCGTCGCCGTCGGCGAGCATGGCGACGCCTGCGCGAATGGCCGCGCCCCGATCGCCGATTTCGATCGCCGAAGGCGCGGCGGCGAGAATCTCAGCGCGAATGGCGGCGGGATCCTCGGAGCGCGGATTGTCGTCGGTCACGATCGCCACATCGGCGAGGCGGGCCGCAATCGCGCCCATGATCGGCCGCTTGCCCGGATCGCGGTCGCCGCCGCAGCCGAACACCAGGACGAGACGGCGGCGCACGAATGGTCGCAAGGCGGCGAGCGCCTTTTCAAGAGCGTCGGGCTTGTGGGCGTAGTCGACGAACACCGCTGCGCCGCGGACCTCGCCGACGCGCTCCAG
>PLUH01000372.1:791-5731 GCA_003164825.1 Hyphomicrobiales bacterium | reverse complement strand
CCAAAGACGCTCTCAATTATCACACATTCGAAGAGAGGGGAAAGCCCCAGCAAGAAGCTGGGGCTTGAAGGGGCTCGCGGCGTTGCTGGTCGCCTCGATCGCGCCGGTCATTTTCGAGTAGGANNCGGACCGGCTGGATCTCAGGCCAACGAGCCGTCGCCGCCGAGCTTCACCATCACCACTTCCGGCGGCCGGAGGATGCGCACCGGCGCGTAGGACGTTCCGAGCCCTCCCGAAACGATCATCCGCCTTTCGCCCAGCGCATATTCGCCATAGATGTATCGCGCCGAGCGGCCCCGGAGAAGGTGCACCGGCGAGCCGATGATCGGAAGGTTGACCTGCCCGCCGTGCATATGGCCCGAAAGGGTCAAAGCGATCCGGTTGGGAACCCAGGGAAAGAAGAAAGGCTCGTGAACGAGAAGGATCGCCGGCGCGTCGTCGCCGATTTCGCGCATCGCGCCGTTGAGATCGTCGGCGCCGTGCCCACGCCGCGCGTGCGGCAATTGCGCCAGCAAGTCGCCGAGACCGATCAGCCAGAAGGGCCGCCCATGCTGGGTCAATCGCACCGATTGATTTTCGAGCAGAGGAACGCCGGCCGCGGCGAGCGCCCGGCGAACGCTGCGCGAGCCGTCCGGGGGATCGGTCGGAATCGCCGCCGACCACCAGTCGTGATTGCCGAGAATGGCGTAGACGCCGAGCGGCGCCTGGAGACGCGCCAGTTGCTCGGCCCAGGCGCCGGGCGGCACATAGCCCGAAACGAACGGATGGGTGCAGACATAGTCGCCGAGCAGCACCGTGAGATCCGGCTTCTGGGCGTTGGCGAGATCGACGATGTCGCCGACGCGCTCTTCCGACATCCAGGGATAGCAGGCGTGAATGTCAGCGATGACCGCGATCTTGAGCTCGAGGTCTTGCGGCCAATTGGGAAGCCTGGGCGCGTATTCGGCGAGCGTAAGCGCCGAGCCGGTCTCATACGCGGTCGCGTAGCCGGATAACGACAGGGTCGTGGCGGCTGCGACGCCGGCGCCGGCGAGAAACCGGCGCCTGGTCAGATGAACCATCGGTTATGCTCGCGTCAGGCGCTCTTTCGCCTGCCGCCGTGTTACGCGTCCGCCCCGGCTCGCGCAAGTTCACGCCGCGGCCGCAGCAGATAGAACTCGCCGCGCTCGAGCGACTCGATCATCTCCGGCTCGAAGGCGCCCGACGGCAGTCTCAACGCCTGGGCCACCGCAGCAAGGCCGATGTCGTGATAGATGCGGGCAAGAACGCTGCCGGCCCTTCGCTCGTCGTCCGCATCGGGGATAATGTGAAAATCGTTGCGCATGATGACTCTTGAACTCCGCCTTCGCTTGCAGGCGCGGGCGCCCGATACGCGCGTCCGTCCGATGACGTTGAGTGAAACGGGTTAACAGCGAATTAATGGCGCAGTCAGGATTGATCGAAGGCCGTCCGCCCCCTCGGCGCCATTTTTTGGCCGCAGAGCGCCGGCCTTGGGCGCAAGTTCGTCTGCGGCCATCGCCCTGACGATGCCACGATCGTGATGCGGCGCCGCTGCAGCGGAATTGCCACTCGCCCCGATCCGGCGTAGGGGAAGGGAAATTGCCGCCGTCGGAGGTTTCGCCGCCCATGGCGCTCGATCGTCCACCGTTCGCCGCCGCTCCGCGCCCGCGGCGCCAGTTGTCCTCATTGAAATTCCCAGGCATTTTCAGCTTGAATTCCGATTCGCGGGTCATGAGGCGTTGACAGCGCATCCGATCGTTGGCGATGGCGTGGAAGGAGGCGTTCCGAGCATGCGCCGAGCCGTGGCGTGGGGCTGCGCCGTCGCGTCCATCCTGGCGCTGGCGGCGTGCGGGTTTGCACGCTGGCCGTTGTCGGCCGCGAGGGTCGGCGACAGTTTGAACGCCGCCTTCGGCGCTTCGCCGCGCCTGCATTGGAGCGCCCCGCAGGCCGCGACCTTTTCCGCCCTCCCCTGGCCCAGCCTGCGCATCGTCGACGCCCGTCTCGACGACGCTGGCGGCGTCAACCTCCTCTCGGCGCCCACGGCCCGGCTCGACTTGTCCCTGGTCGAGCTCGTGCGCGGGCGTTTCATCCCCACGCGCGCCATTCTCGTCAGCCCGACCGTGACGCTCGACATCGACCGCCCGCCCTTCGCCGCGGCTGCCGCCGGGTTGGCTGCGCCCGCGAGCGTCGCCGGAGCGCTCGCGCCGTTGACGAGCCTGAGCCTGTCGAACGGCTTCTTGCGCGTCGTCGGCGCGAGGCGCGGCCTCGACACGCTGATCGCCAACGTCCAGGGCCGCCTCGACGGGCTTACGGTCGGCAATCAACTGCGTTTCAACCTGTCGGCGGAGTGGCGAAACGCGCCGGTCGCGATCGCCGGGGTGCTGAGCGATCCCGAGGCGGCGGCGAAGGGCGCGTCGAGCCGGTTCGAATTCGCGCTCGATTCGCCGATGGCGAAATTTGCCTTCGACGGCGCGGTTGCGCTCGGGGAAAAGCCGAGCGCCGAAGGCGACATGACCGCGTCCGTCCCTTCGATCGCCGCCTTGGCGGCTCTCCTCAACGCTTCGCCGCCGCCCGTCCTCGCCGCCGACGACATCGCCATCTCCGGCAAGGTCAAGGCGGCGGCGGACGCGCTTACGCTCGGCGATGCAACGATGACCAGCGCCGAGCAGACGTTTGAAGGGGCGATCGAAATCGCCGACCCCGGCGGGCGGGCGGCCGTCTCGGGCACGCTCGCCGCCGAAACGCTGGCGCTCGAGCCGCTGCTCGGACCGCCGCAACGCCTGTTCGACCCGTCCGGCGGGTGGAGCGCGAAGCCGTTCGCGCTCACTCCGCCGCAGACCTTCGACCTCGACTTGCGCCTCTCGGCCGGCCGCCTCGACGTCTATGGCCGAAAGCTCGCCGACGCGGCCGCATCCCTCATCGTCAAGGACGGCAACCTCAGGATGAATCTGATCGACGCCGCGGCGTATGGCGGCCGCCTCAATGGCGAAGCCGCCCTCGCCTGCCTCGGAGAGGACCTCAAGCTCAGCGCCCGCGGCGAACTGACCGACGCAGACCTCGGCGCGGCGCTCGCCGATTTCGGCCGGCCGACGGCGACCGGGCGCGGCGCGGCCCGATTTTCCATCGAGACCTCCGGCGTTTCGCCCGCCGCCGCCGTCGCCGCGTTGACTGGAACGGCGGCGCTGGAGGCGGCGGACGGCGGCATCGTCGGCGTCAACCTCGAGGAGGCGCTGCGCCGCAGCCAGCGCCGGCCGATCGACGTCGGGCGCGACATGCGCCTCGGCGGAACGGCGTTCGACAAGCTCGCCGTCTCGTTGAGCCTCGACAACGGCCGCGCCCAGATCGAGCGTGGCGCGCTGACCAGCGGCGGCGTGAGCGCTGGATTGGAAGGGCTCATCGATCTCGTCGCCCAACAATGGGCATTGCGCCTCAATGCGGTCCAGACGGACGCCGCCGGCCAAGAATCGCAGAACGCCGCCCATTTGACGCTCGACATCGACGGGCCGTGGCCGTCGCCGACGGTCCGGGCGATCGGCGAGGGCGATGGAGCCGAGCCGGGCGGCGATCCCCAGACGCCGCTGGCGCGCTGAGGCGCCGACTGCCGCGCCGCGGGTCGGGCGGCGCCGACCTCGAAACAGCAATCGTCGGCGCGGCGCGAGCGAATTCGTCGTCGATCGTAACACGCCCGCAACGTTAACGGCGAAAGACCGAAATCTTTCCGACCTGCGCGCGGATTCGCTCGTATATTCACTAAAATTACACGTCGAAGATAAGGCCGGGGTAAGCCATTGGCGCGCAGGATTCGGCGTCAAAACGAGGTTGCGGTCCGGCGACGATGCGGTCAAAAGGCAAATTCTTCGCGGGCGTCGGCCGCCTTGCACGAAAACTGGCCGGCGACGAGACCGGCTCGCCGGCGGTCGAATTCGCATTGGTCTTTCCGATCTTCATCGCCGTCGTGCTCGCCACGCTCCAGGCGGCGTCGATCTTCCTCGTCAAGGCGTTCTTCGAATCGGCGGCGGAAGAGGCGGCGAGGGTCGTCCTGACCAATCAGACCGAGACCCTGACGGCGGCGCAGTTCCAGACCGAGGTCTGCAACCAGCTGACTGCGCTGTTCAGCTGCGCGCAGGTGACCGTCGAGCTCGAGCCGCTGCCGACCGGCACGACCAACCTCAGCTCCATGCTGCCGCAGTTCAACTCCAGCGGGACCGTCGTGAGCACGCCGCCCGTCGACGTCGGCGCCAGCGCCGGCGCCTCGGGGACCGACATGCTGCTGGTGGTCATGTATCCGTGGCCGGTCTATGGCGGCCCGCTCGGCCTCAACTTCGCCAACATGGGCAATGGCAAGATGCTGATGACGTCGACCCAGGTGTTCCGGATCGAGCCGCTGTGATGATCGGCCGTTTGGGACTGCTCCGGCGGAGCGGGCGCGCGTTCCTCGCCGACGCCGGGGGCCTGGCGGCGATCGAGCTGGCGCTGATCCTGCCGTTCGCCGCGATGCTGATGAGNNCTCCACGATCACCGCCGCCGAGCTCAACCAGATTCTCGCCTATCCGAACCTGATCCTCTATCCTTACAACGCCACCGGCGTCGCGGTCGAAGTGTCGCAGTTGCAGGTCACCGTCAACGCGAACGGAACCGCGACCGGCACGGTCTGCGGCAGCTGGGCCAACGCCAATGGAACGCCGCGCCCGATCAACCAACAACTGTCGGTCGACCCGTCGATCGCCGCCGCCTTTTCCGGCTCGGCCAACAATGACAGTCCCAATTGCAACAGCACCGCCAATTATGTCGTACTCGGCGAGGTGCAGTATCCGTTCCAGCCGACCGGACTCTATTTCGCTGTCAGCACGATGACGCTGCACGATTCGATCATCATGATCCCGCGGGTCGCGAGCCCGATCACCGTGCAGTAACGGGGCGGGCGCGGCGGGCGCGGAGAG
>PLUH01000372.1:512-746 GCA_003164825.1 Hyphomicrobiales bacterium | reverse complement strand
GTATTGCCGCCTAATGTACAGCGGCGAACATGACCGCTTCGGACGTCGCCTCTTCGGGCGAAAGCTCTTCAACGATACGACCCTGTCTCGAGACGAGTATCCTGTCCGACAGGCTCAGGATTTCCGGCAAATACGAGGATATGACGACCACCGCGAGACCTTCGTCGGCGAGCTTGCCGATAATGTGGTGGATCTCGGCGATGGCGCCGACATCGACGCCGCGCGTCGGCTCGT
>PLUH01000372.1:0-443 GCA_003164825.1 Hyphomicrobiales bacterium | reverse complement strand
CCGATGTAGATGTTTTCCGCCACCGACATGGTTTCAAAGAAACCGTCGCTTTTGCGGTCTTCGGTGACATACACGACGCCCTCGCTGACCGCGTCGCGCGGCGTCCGGTAGCGTACGGATTTTCCATTGAGGCGCACGTCGCCGCCATGGAAGAGGTCTCGTTTGACGATGCCGGCGATAATCCTGGCGGTTTCCGTGCGACCGGAGCCAACAAGTCCAAACACCCCCGTNNGGCGAGCGCACCCTGGAGCTGCCGGCCGCGCGACCATAAAGTTCATCGGTCAGCGACCGGCCGACCATGTGGCGTATAAGCGTTTCGCGGGAGAAGGTCTTGGCGTCCGCGGTGATGATGTGGGCGCCGTCTCTGAGGACGGTGATTCGATCGGAGATTTCGAGCGCTTCCTCCAATGCATGGCTGATGAAGATGATCGAGACCTGGTCGT
>PLUH01000103.1 GCA_003164825.1 Hyphomicrobiales bacterium | reverse complement strand
GACAAAGCGCGGGCTTGAAGCTCGCCGGGATTTGGTGATGCACCCTGGAGAACGATTTCTGCGATTTCTCGATAACAGACGCCAGACGGTTCTTATTGTTTCGCTCTTCCTGATTATCGTCGGCGCTCGGGCAGTCGTCATCAACTACGCCGGAAACGCGACTCCGTACGCAGATGAATGGGACGGCGAAGCGTCTAACCTATTGGAGCCCTATCTCAAAGGCGCACTGACGATCGGCGATTTGTTTCATGCTCACAATGAGCACGTTATTTTCTTCACCCGATTGCTGACTCTGGCGATCTTCAACCTCTCCGGTTATTGGGATGTCGTCCTGCAAATGATCGCCAACGCGATCCTCGACGCCGCGACCGTCGTCGCCATCAGCTACGCGCTCTCACGCCCGCTTCGCGGCGGCTGGGCGCTGGGTGCGATGATATTGTCCGCTTTGGTCAATGCTCTTCCATTGAGTTACGACAACATATTGCTCGGATTCAATACGCACTTCTACTTGTTGCTGGCGTTTTCGTTTGCGAGCCTGTGGTTCATGGCCGACAGCCGGGCGTGGTCGCCGCGGTGGGCGGCTGGAGTCCTGTTCGCGCTCGCCTCGTTCCTCTGCATGGCCTCGGGCGCGCTGACCCTCGCCGCTGTGATCGGTCTGCATCTCACGCAGGTGGCATGCGGTCGCAGAGAGGGCATGCGGGAATGGCTGGGGATCGTCGCCCTCGCCGCCGCGACCGTCGTCCTGGCGAGCCTCGTTCCTCACGCGCCGTCGTCGGACGTCTACAGGGCGCATTCGTTCAGGCAGTTCCTGTCGGCTGTTTTCGAGTTGGCGAGTTGGCCCGCCCCTCCCAATTTGGGCGCGCTCATGGCGTTGCCGTCGGTGCTGTTCTGCCTGCGCACATTTGCCGATCGTCCGGCTCTGAGCGATGCGCGTTGGTTCAATGTCGCGGCGTTCGGTTGGATCCTGACTCAATTCGTTGCGTTCGCGGCCGGACGCGCGTTGATCCCGGTCGAGAACCGCTACCTGGATACTTTGTTGATCGGTCTGGCCGTCAATATGACAAGCTTCTTTTGGCTCGTGGGATCGGATTCGGCCCGCGGCAAGCGCAAGATTTGGTGGTCTGCTGCCCTCGCGGCATGGCTGGTCATCGTCGCGGCGTCGTTGGTCCGTCCCGCACACCCGCTGCCCGGTTCGATGGACCTGCGGCGCCAAACCGCCGACGTCCAAGAGAGAAATTTGCGCTTCTATCTCGCCACCGGCGATGCGTCGTATCTCGCCGGCGCTCCGCTGATGGATATCCCCTACCCCGAAGCGACCCGGTTGCGCGAATTGCTCGATGCGCCAGAGCTTCGCGCGGCCCTGCCGCCGGAGCTTCTCTCGCGGAATACGCCGTCGAATTGGGTCGAAGCGTTCAAAAGGACTTTCCTCGCGCAAGGCTATATTTGGCTCGGCGCGGGCGTTCTTCTGCTGATTGCTTTTGTCGCTAGGGAAGCGTGGGTCCGCCAATTCGGACGCTCTCGGCATGCAAACTCCACTTCCCCCTGAAAAGGTTAATTCGATGAACGCGTCNNAGCGCCGTCGGGTTTGCGCCGGGGGATTCCCGCCGAGGAACGCCTACCAACGGCGTGAACCGTCGCAATTGCGGCGGGCGCGTGACTTGGTGTAGGTGTCCTTCTTTGCAGGCAACGAGGCAAATACGCCGCGTCTTTGGGGATAAAGTGACGAAACCTCTCACGCCGTTGTTGGATCAAATCAACTCGCCCGCCGATCTGCGCAAGCTGGGCGAGAGCGACCTCGCCCAGGTCGCCGACGAATTGCGCGCCGAGACGATCAGTGCAGTGTCGGTGACCGGCGGGCATCTGGGCGCCGGTCTCGGCGTGGTCGAGTTGACCGTCGCGTTGCACTATGTGTTCGATACGCCGGCCGACCGCATTGTCTGGGACGTTGGCCATCAGGCCTATCCGCACAAGATCCTGACCGGACGGCGCGACCGAATCCGAACTCTACGTCAGGGCGGCGGCCTCTCCGGCTTCACCAAGCGCTCTGAGAGCGAATACGACGCATTCGGAGCGGCCCATTCCTCGACCTCAATCTCCGCCAGCCTTGGCATGGCGGTCGCGCGCGACCTGTCGCACGGTCGCAACCATGTCGTCGCGGTCATCGGCGACGGCGCGATGTCCGCGGGCATGGCTTACGAGGCGATGAACAATGCCGGCGCCCTGGGCTCGCGGCTGATCGTCATCCTCAACGACAACGANNATGTCGATCGCGCCGCCGACCGGCGCGATGTCGGCCTATCTCGCCCGCCTGGTCTCTGGCCACACCTATCGGTCGCTGCGCGACGCCGCCAAGCAGCTGGCGCGCCGCCTGCCGAAGTTCTTCTATGACAAGGCAAGGCGCACCGAGGAATACGGCCGCGCCTTCTGGACCGGCGGCGCTTTGTTCGAGGAACTCGGCTTCTATTATGTCGGGCCGATCGACGGCCACAATCTCGACCACCTGCTGCCGATCCTGAAGAATGTGCGCGACATGCAGGGCGGCGCAGTGCTCGTTCACGTGGTGACCAAGAAGGGCAAGGGCTATCCCCCCGCCGAGGCGGCCGATGACAAGTACCACGGCGTCGCTGCGTTCGACGTCATCACCGGCGCCCAGTCGAAGCCAAAGAGCAACGCGCCCGCCTACACCAGGGTTTTCGCCGACGCGCTGCTCAGCGAAGCGCGGCGGGACGAGAAAATCGTCGCCATCACCGCCGCCATGCCGGACGGGACCGGGCTCGATCGGGTGAAACGCGAATTTCCCGATCGCGTTTTCGACGTCGGCATCGCCGAGCAACACGCGGTGACGTTCGCGGCCGGCTTGGCGACCGAAGGTTACAAGCCGTTCTGCGCGATTTATTCGACTTTCCTGCAGCGCGGTTATGACCAGGTCGTCCATGACGTGGCGATCCAGAAGCTGCCGGTCCGCTTCGCCATCGACCGCGCGGGACTGGTCGGCGCCGACGGCCCGACCCATGCCGGCGCTTTCGATATCGCCTACCTCGCCTGTCTGCCGAACATGACAGTGATGGCGGCGGCCGACGAGGCCGAGCTCGTCCATATGGTCGCGACCGCGGCCGCCCACGACGACGGTCCGATCGCGGTTCGCTACCCGCGCGGCGAAGGAGTCGGCGTCGACATGCCGGAGCGCGGGGAGCCGCTGCCGATCGGCAAGGGCCGGGTGGTGCGCGAGGGCTCGCGGATTGCAATCCTGTCGCTCGGCGCGCGGCTCGGCGAAGCGCTCAAGGCAGCGGACGAACTGGCGGCGCGGGGCCTCTCGACCACCGTCGCCGACGCGCGATTCGCCAAGCCGCTCGACCGCGACCTGATCCTCAAGCTCGCCGCCGCTCACGAGCTTTTGATCATCATCGAGGAAGGCGCGGCCGGCGGTTTCGGCGCGCACGTGCTGGCCCTGCTCAGCGAAGCGGGCGCGCTCGACAACGGGCTCAAGGTGCGGACGATGACGCTGCCGGACAAATTCCTCGACCAGGACAAGCCCGAGCGCATGTATGCCGCGGCCGGGCTGGACGCGAAGGGGATCGTAGCCAAGGCGGTCGCCGCGCTCGGCGGCGTCGACCGTCGCCCATCGAGTCTCATCGCATGAGCCAGCCGCCGTCCGGCGGCGAGGAGCCAAACGCGAGCGGGCGCGGCAATCTCTTCGCCCTGATCGCCGTCGTCGCCCTCGTCGGGCTCGGCTACTGGGCGTTCAACTATCTGGATCAACAGCGCAAACTTCAGAACTGCCTGGATTCGGGCCGGCATGACTGCGAGCAACGGCTCAACCTTCAGAGGTAAGTCACCCGCAAGAAGCCGCGATCCGGCGCGCCGCAATTGACTTCTCGCCTCTTGCGCGGCATAAGCCGGGCCTTGAAGCGGCGAACGCTGCATTAATATTTTCCGGCTTCTCCGCTCGGCCGTAAAGGCTGCTGCGGGAAGCTGGCTTTTGTGCGTGGAAATCGGGCGGCGCTGCGATTGTTTTCGCGCGCGAACGGATTCGGAGACCAAAGGTGAAGCGGACCTATCAACCCAGCAAGCTGGTGCGCAAGCGCCGTCATGGCTTTCGCGCCCGCTCCGCGACGGTGGGCGGCCGCAAAGTAATCGCCGCGAGGCGCGCGCGCGGCCGCAAGAAGCTCTCTGCCTGATCCGGCCGCCCTCGCCTTTGGCCGCCGTCCGACCGTCGCTCGGGCCTCGAAAGACGGCGCGGAATGGAGCCTCAACGCCTTGCGCGAGGATGGAAAGCCGGAGCCCGCCGGCGAACCCATGGGCCGCTTGACCAAGCGGGCGGAATTTCAGCGCGTCTCGCGAGGGCGGCGCGTATCGGCCGAGACCTTCACCCTGCAGTCCCGCAGACGAGAGGCGTTAGAACGCGAGACCGCGGGGAGCCCGCGCGTTGGACTGACGGTGACCAAGAGCGTAGGCGGCGCGGTCGAGCGCAATCGGGTTCGCCGGCGTCTGAAAGAAGCGCTGCGCGCCGCGGCGCCTCTTGAGGCGGAGAGTGATCACGACTACGTGCTGATGGCCCGGCGCGAGGCGCTTGGCCGCCGCTTCGCCGCGCTCGTCGACGATGTCCGCCACGCGTTTCGCGCCGCCCGGCGCGGCGGCGCGGACAGTCGCGGGCGCGGGTCGGTCTTGAGCGCGTCGAAGGACAAAGACAGGCCAACATGAAATCCGAGGACACGAGGAACCTCTTTCTCGCGATCGCGCTGTCGGTCCTGGTGATGGCCGCCTGGCAGTATTTCTATGCCGGGCCGCTCTATCAGCGCGAGCACCAGTCGCAGACGCAGGCCAACACTGCGGCGCCGGTGAGCGGGGCCGCACCGTCCGCCGCGCCCGGGGCGCCGGGCGCTTCGATCCCGGGGGCCGCTTCGCCGCCTGGCGGCCCAGGGCCGAGCGTCGCCGGGACGGTCGCCGAGGTTTTGGCAGCGAGTCCGCGCGTCACGATTGACACGCCGAGCATCGGCGGCTCGATCGACCTCAAGGGCGGCAAGTTCGACGACATCATCCTCAAGGACTATCGCGAGACCATTGACCCGAAGAGCCCGAACATCCGGCTCTTCTCGCCGCCCGGCGCGCCGGACGCCTATTGGGCCGAGACCGGTTTCGTCAGCACCGACGCCGCCAAGACGCCCAATCTCGACACCGTTTGGACCGCCGACCGCCAGACGCTGACCGTCGAGCAGCCGGTGACGCTGACTTGGGACAACGGCGCGGGCCTTACGTTCAAGCGCGTCATCTCGGTCGATGACAAATACATGTTCACGATCGCCGACTCGGTCGTCAATTCGGGCGCCGCGCCAGCGACGGTGCAACCCTTTGGGCTCATTCTGCGGCACGGCCGGCCGAACGTCGCTGGATATTCGGTGCTGCACGAGGGGTTCGTGGGCGTCATCGCCGGCGGCGACGCGTCGCAGGTGGCCATCACGTTGCCGGTTCAAGAAGTCACCTACGCCGCGATCGAAAAGGACACCGGGAGGGTGCGCTCCTTCAAGGGCGACGGCGGCTGGCTCGGCTTCACCGACAAGTACTGGGGCTCCGCGGTTATTCCCGACCAGACCGCCCCGATCGAGGCGCGGTTTTCAGCCAACGGAACCGTGCAGCCGGTGGACTACCAGGCCGATTTCCTGGGCAAGGAGCAAACCGTCGCGCCGGGAGCTTCGTTCGAGACGAAGACCCGTGTCTTCGCTGGCGCGAAAGAGGTCAGCACGATCGACAACTATGAGACCAACCTCGGCATCAAGAAGTTCTCTCTGATGATCGACTGGGGCTGGTTCTGGATGATCACGATCCCGATGTTCCGGCTTCTGGATGCGATCTACAAGGTCGTCGGCAATTTCGGCGTCGCAATTCTCATCGTCACCGTTCTCGTCAAGCTCGCCTTCTTCCCGCTCGCCAACCGGTCCTACCAGTCGATGGCGAAGATGAAGAAGATCCAGCCGAAGATCGCGGCGCTGAAGGAACTCTATCCGGACGATCGCGCCAAGCAGCAGCAGGAGCAGATGGAGCTGTTCAAGCGCGAGGGCGTCAATCCGGTCGCCGGTTGCCTGCCGATGGTGATCCAGATCCCGGTATTCTTCGCCCTCTACAAGGTCATCTTCATCACCATCGAGATGCGGCACGCGCCGTTTTTCGGCTGGATCAGGGATCTCTCGTCGCCGGATCCGACCAACGTCTTCACCCTCTTCGGGCTCGTCCCATGGGACCCGACCGCCTTGCCGGCAGTCGGCCATTTTCTCCATCTCGGAATCTGGCCGCTGATCATGGGCGTGTCGATGTTCTTCCAGATGAAGATGAACCCCGAGCCGGCCGATCCGGTTCAGAAGACAATGTTCTCGTGGATGCCGGTGATCTTCACCTTCATGCTCGGCACGTTTCCGGCGGGCCTGGTCATCTACTGGACGTGGAACAACACCCTGACCGTCATTCAGCAGTATTACATCATGACCAAGGCGGGCGTGAAGGTCGAGCTTTGGGACAATCTGTTCAAGCTGTTCGCCAGGCCGCAGCCGAAGACGCCGGGCGTATGAGCGAAACGGCGGCGGCGCCGGACTGGACGGAGGCTGGGCGCAAGCTGTTCGGAGCCACTTGCGAATTCATCTTCGCCGCCGCGCGTTCTGACGGCCTCCCGCCGGTCGGGGGGCCGGAGATCGCTTTCGCCGGGCGCTCGAACGTCGGCAAGTCCTCGCTCATTAACGCGCTCACCGGCCGCCTTAGCCTCGCGCGCACCTCGCGCACGCCTGGCCGCACGCAGGAGCTCATCTTCTTCGATCTCGACGGCAGGGTTCGGCTGATCGACATGCCGGGCTACGGGTACGCGGCGGTCGCCAAGGCGAAATCGGCCGCCTGGGGCGCACTCGCGCGCGACTATCTGCGCGGCCGCCCCTCGCTTCTGCGCGTGTTCGTGCTCGTCGACGGCCGCCATGGGCTGAAGGAACGCGATCATGAGACGATGCGCGCTCTCGACGCCGCTGCGGTCTCCTACGCGGTCGTGCTGACCAAGGGCGACGAAGTGAAGGCGGCCGACCGAGGCGCGCGGGTCGCGGAAACGCTCGAGGGCTTGAGCAAGCACGTCGCCGCCTTTCCGGAAGTGATGTTCACGTCAGCGAGGACCGGCGAGGGAATCGCGGACTTGCGCGCGCATATCGCGAGGCTCATCGCCGAGCGGAGCGGGCCACAGCGGGATTGACGCTGCGCTCGGGCCATTGCGATGGTCGCTCGATGAAGACCCATTACAATGCCTTCGCCGGCGGCGATGTCGGCCGGATCGAGGCGCTGAGCGACGGCATCTTCGCCTTTGCGGCGACGGTGCTGGTGCTCGACTTCCGCACCCCCGACGCGGCCGACATCCACTCGGAGGCCGAATTGCTCAGCGCCCTGCTTGCCTCGTCGCACAGGCTCATGCCCTGGCTCCTGAGCCTGCTCACGCTTGGCATCTTCTGGGTCGCCCAGCAGACACAGCTGAGCCAGCTCGCGCGCTCGAACCGCGACCTGACCTGGCTGCATCTCGTCTTTTTGGCGATCATCACAGTATTGCCGTTCACGACTCGGCTGCTGGCTGATTTCTTCACCTACCGCACAGCGTTCCTGATCTACTGGGCCAACATCTTCCTGCTCGGCGTGGCCGTTTACGTCACTTGGGCCTATTCCGAACGGGCGAAACTGCTTCGGGAAGACGCGCCTCCAGCGTTGTTGGGCGCGTTTCGGAGGCGGGTCATCATCGCCCAGTCGCTCTACGCGCTGGGCGCGCTCGTCGCCCTCGCCAGCGTGCCGCTCGGGCTTGCGCTCATCATCTTGATCCAGCTCAACTACGCCATCGCGCCGAGGCTGCCCATTCTCTCGCGCCTGTAGAGCCCGTCGCGTTAGCGCGGAATCGCTCCGCACCTTGTCGGGAGCGGAGGAAGCGTTTTCCAAGCCGAAGGAAGGAAATCCAAAGAAAAGAAGAAGGAAAATCCAAACGAAAAGGAAGCGAAATCCAAGAATTTTCCTTCCGCCGATCGAGACTTTTCAATGGTTAGACCGCGAATCCAAGGAACACCAAGACTCTCCATGTCCGCCTGACCACGAACAACGCATCGAAGCTGAGAAATATGACGCGCCGCGCCTCCCCCGTCAATCCCGGATCCGACGACCAAGCCGACGGTAGCTATACCTTTACCCAGTCGCCGAATCGAATCCGCGTATCGTGAGACGCTCGGCGGGCCGGAGAAAGAAGACACGATTTTTTGTTTATTTCGCCATAGCCCATTGAAAAGGCCCGAGCAAATCCAAGCAATGTTATTTGGATTATCTTGATGTGGCTTGGTATTGCTTGGAGCTATTTGGCCGCCGAGCCGAACCCGCGCCCGCGTGTGGATCGTTCGGGAGGCGCTGGAGCGACGGTTCATCAGATGGATTCACGTCGAGCTTGCCAGTCTTCAGCGAGGCGCGTCGAGGGCCTCGATGTTTTGCGCGCGCGCCCATATGCTGTCGAAATTGGCCTCGAACGCATCGACGACCGCTTGATCGGTAATCAAGATCAGATCGTTGTCCTGGCTGGCGAGCCCGGAGCGGGAGAAGTTGCCCGAACCCGTCCGCAACACCTCACCGTCGACGGCGTACGCTTTCAAGTGCATCAAAACGCCCTTGCCCTTGACCCGCGCGACGACATTGGGATGGGCCAGCAACGCTTCGACGAGTCCCCCTCGAATGGGTCCGTGCTCGGCGAGTTGAGACTTGTCGAGATAGAGGCGGATGACCACGTCGCGTTCTGCCGCGTCGGTCAGCGCCTCGATGATTTGCGAGTCGGAGAGGACATAAGCGGCCATGTCGATGGACAGTTCGGCGCGGCCAATCTCCTGAACGTCGACGCTCTCGAGATTTTCTCGCGGCGCATAATGGATCTCGACCTGAGTTCCGCTCTCGGCCCACGTTGTGATCGGGAAGATCAGCCCAGCGATGCAAATTGTGAGAGTGAAGTGGGTCGCCATTGGCCATCTTGAGAGCGTTGCTTAATGCAACTTATAGTTGTCACGGGTTGCAAAGGCAAGAGAGGCCACGATATTGCCAGTCGCGGGCGATTTATCGGATGATGCGTTCCTTGGAGAGGCGATGAACGCGGTTGCCGAAGTCACTAGACGTCCCTCAGTCTGTCCACACGACTGCCCTTCGGTATGCGCTCTGGACGTCGAGGTGATCGGCGGAAAGCGCATCGGTCGCATCCACGGCGCGCGTGATCAGACATATACGTCCGGTGTAATCTGCGCCAAAGTCGCCCGCTATTGGGAGCGAATTCATCACCCGGATCGGCTTACCGAGCCCTTGCGCCGTGTCGGCCCGAAGGGAAGCGGCCAATTTGCGCCAATCGGTTGGGATGAGGCGCTCGACCTCGTCGCCGACAATTTTCTGACGGTCGAGCGCGAGCTAGGGCCCGAAGGCGTCTGGCCGTACTTCTACGCCGGCACGATGGGTCTCGTGATGCGCGACGGAATCGAACGCCTCACGCACGCGAAACGCTATTCCCGCTTCCACGGCACAATCTGCGTAGGGATTGCCTGGCCCGGATATGTCGCCGGCGCCGGTCGGCTGATGGGCGCCGATCCGCGGGAAATGGCGAAGTCGGATTGCGTCGTCATCTGGGGCACCAACGCGGTCGCCACTCAAGTCAACGTCATGGCCCACGCAGTTCGCGCGCGTAAGGAGCGCGGCGCCAAGATTGTCGCGATCGACATTTATGAAACGGAAACGATGCGCCAGGCCGACCTCGCATTGTGCCTGAGGCCAGGGACGGACGGAGCGTTAGCCTGCGCCGTGATCCACGTTTTGTTTCGCGATCGTATCGCTGACTGGGACTATCTCGAGCGATATACCGACGCGCCGTACGAGCTCGAGGCGCACGTGCGGAGTCGCGGACCCGCCTGGGCGAGCGCGATCACCGGCCTCAGCATCGCCCAAATCGAGGATTTCGCCGCGCTGGTCGGGCGGACGAAACGAACCTTTTTCCGCCTGGGCTACGGCTTCTCGCGTCAACGCAACGGCGCGGCGAATATGCACGCGGCTCTGTGTATTCCTGCCGTTACCGGCGCCTGGGCGGTCGAGGGAGGCGGCGCCTTCCACAGCAACAGTGGCGTGTACAAGCTTCGAAAGACGATGATTGAAGGTCTGGACGTCCGCGACTCGAGTGTTCGTCGTCTGGATCAGTCGCGCATCGGATCAGTGCTTACCGGCGACGCGGAGGCTCTGAAAGGGGGCCCGCCCGTGCGAGCCATGTTGGTCCAGAACACCAACCCGCTGGCCGTCGCTCCGCACCAGGAGAAGGTCCGCCGCGGATTTTCGCGCCCCGACCTGTTCACGTGCGTCCACGAGCAATTCATGACCGACACCGCGCGTCATGCCGATGTCGTCCTGCCGGCGACCATGTTCCTGGAACATGACGACCTTTATACCGCCGGAGGCCATCAGCATTTGCAGTTCGCGCCGAAGGTGATCGAACCGCCCGAGGGCTGCCGCTCGAATCACGAAGTGATCGCCGGTCTCGCTCGGCGGGTCGGCGCCGAACATCCGGCATTTTCGATGTCGCCGCGGGAGATCATTGATTGGACCCTGCGCGAATCCGGCTACGGCGATCTCGCGACCCTCGAAACGACGCGCTGGCTCGACCTTCAGCCGCCTTTCGAAGAGGCGCACTTCCTCGGTGGCTTTGGCTTTTCGGACGGAAAGTTTCGGTTCAAGGCGGACTGGACGGACGCGCCGATCGCCAATGACGGGATGCGCGGCCCCTGGCGCGAGATGCCGAGTCTGCCGGACCACTGGCCGATAAACGAGGAGACGGACGAGGATTGTCCGTTCAAGCTTGCGACCTCGCCCGCCCGAAATTTCCTGAATTCGAGCTTCACCGAGACTCCAACCTCGCGTTCGCGCGAACAGCGACCCGAAGTGCTCATGAATCCGTCGGATGCGGCTCGGCTGGGGCTCGCGCAAGGCGACGTCGTGCAACTCGGCAATGAGCGCGGACGAACGCGATTGCATGTACGGATATTTGAAGGCGTGAACCCGGGAATCCTTGTCAGCGAAGGCGTTTGGCCTCCTGCGGCCTTTCTAGACGGGTGGGGAATCAACACGCTTGTCGGCGACGACAGCGTCGCTCCGCATGGCGGCGTGGCGTTTCATGACGTCAGTGTGTGGGCGCGCCGAGCGTGAACGGCGCCTTATCGCACTTTCTTTGCCGGGGTTGGCGCGATATACGAAATCGCAATTGTTAACGAGCACGTCCCCTTCCCCGCGCGAGCGAAACGAAATGAAGAAGCCGTCCGGCGCGCAGACCGACGGGTCTGCGCAAAGCCTTGTTGACATGGTTGCAATCGACCGGCTCGCAAAGATCGCGGAGCGATACGATCTTAGCGAGGTTGAAATCAGCCTCGGAGACCTGCGGGTGCGCCTGGCGCGTGAGCGATCGCGATCGGCTCAGGCCCTCACAGCGCCCCTTCAAGCGGCTCCCGTTACCGTCAATGCTGAGCAGGGGTCCGCCGTTCCTCCAATTGCGCAGCCGCCAGCCGTGGATCTCGCGGGCGCGGTGAAATCGCCGATGGTCGGCACGGCCTATTTGCGCCCAAGTCCGGAAGCCAAAGCGTTCGTGGAGCTTGGATCTGCGGTGAAGATCGGAGACAAGCTTCTGCTCGTCGAAGCGATGAAGACCTTCAATGACATTGTCGCCCCGCGGGCCGGCAAAGTCGTCAGCATTCTGGTCATCGACGGCGCGCCGGTCGAGTACGACCAACCGTTGATGGTCATCGAATGACCGCCAATCAGGGTTGCGTGGCGGGCGTTGCCGGCGATCGGGGAACTTGCCTCGATGTTCGATAAAATCCTGATCGCCAATCGGGGCGAAATCGCGCTGCGAGTGATGCGCGCCGCCAAGGAACTCGGCATCGCCACCGTCGCGGTCTATTCGACCGCCGACCGAGACGCGATGCACGTCAAACTCGCCGATGAGAGCGTTTGCATCGGGCCGCCGCCCGCACGCGACAGCTATCTCAACATCCCCGCCATCGTCGCGGCGTGCGAGATCACCGGGGCGGACGCAGTTCATCCAGGCTATGGGTTTCTGGCCGAAAATGCGCGTTTCGCGGACATTCTTGAAGAGCACGAGATCACTTTCATCGGTCCAAAGGCCGAACACATTCGGATGATGGGCGACAAGATCGAGGCCAAACGCACCGCGGCGCGTCTGGGAATCCCGTGCGTTCCTGGATCCGAAGGCAGCCTACGGGACGAAGGAGAAGCGCGCCGGATCGCAGGCGAGATCGATTACCCGGTCATCGTCAAGGCTGGGGCTGGCGGGGGCGGCCGGGGCATGAAAGTCGCGCGCGGGCCGGATGAACTCGCCGACGCTATCGCCTCCGCCAAGATCGAAGCGAAGACCGCCTTCGGCGACGACGCCGTCTATCTTGAGAAATATCTGGCCAAGCCGCGCCACATCGAAGTCCAGGTGCTCGGCGACACCCAGGGCCATGCCATTCACCTCGGCGAGCGCGACTGCTCCCTGCAGCGCCGCCACCAGAAGGTGTGGGAGGAAGGTCCCTCCCCTGCCTTGAACCCCGAGCAGCGCGACAGCATTGGCGGAGTCGTCGCGAGGGCCATGGCCGAACTGGGCTACGTCGGCGCCGGGACGGTCGAGTTCCTCTACGAGGACGGAAAGTTCTTCTTNNCAGGTCGAGCACCCGGTCACGGAGATGATCACCGGGATTGACATTATCAATGAGCAAATCAAGATCGCAGCCGGCTCTCCCCTTTCCATCGCGCAAGACGAGGTTCGATTCCTTGGCGCAGCGATCGAGTGCCGGATCAACGCCGAGCATCCCCGGACGTTCGTTCCCTCCCCGGGTCGAATTACGTACTTTCATCCCCCCGGCGGTCTCGGCATTCGCGTCGATTCGTCCGTCTATCAGGGTTATGTGATTCCCCCCTATTACGATTCGCTGGTCGGCAAGCTTATCGTGCACGGACGAACCCGAACCGAGGCGCTCATGCGGCTAAGACGCGCCCTCGACGAATTCATCGTCGACGGGATCGAGACGACGCTGCCGCTTTTTCGCGCCCTGGTTCGAAACTCGGACGTGCAGAACGGCCAATATCACATCCACTGGCTCGAAGATTTCCTGAAGAACGAGGCCCAGGTCGAGGCGGCTAGCGGCAGCGCGACTCAAGCTGAAGGAGCGGCCGCCGCGCCATAGGCCGAGGCGGTAAAGCGCCTCCAAATCCGGGCGCGGGAAACCAAGCGAGCGGAAAGGAAATCAAAGGGAAAAACAACGAAATCCAAATCGAGCGGAAGAAATTCCAAAGCGTCTTCCATCCACCGGTCGAGACTTTTCAATGGCTTAAGTCGGTCCGGAGGGGCGCGAGCCTCGAATCCCGACCCGAGCATTAAAAACCGGGCTTGATGTCAAACAGCAAGAGGCGCGGGCGCTTCCCTCGCCGGCCCAGACTGCGATATCGGGGATCCGACGACAGCGCACGATAGCACGGTATTCCGATTATCGAAAGCAATTGTCGCTTTGTCGGTTATTCCTCATATTCAGCCAACCCCTCCGCGTTTCTCGCACGCGGCTCCCCCGCGCCCGCCGTGGCGTTTCCGTCCAGACGCGGCTTGCTTCAGACAGCGAGGCGGGTTGGAGAGTTCGTCAGCCCAGGCGCTGCAAGGCCGCGCGAGCTTGACTATTGTTGGGATTAACCACCACAGCGCGTTGGTAGGACTCGACCGCCTTCGCGTGGTTGTTCAATTTCTCGTAGCAGAATCCGAGACCCGACCAGGCTTCCGAGTTGTTGGCGTTCACGTTGAGCGCGGCGTTGAAGTCCTCGATCGCCGCATCGAATTTGCCGGTGGCCATCAAACTCTGGCCCCGAGCCTGGTAGGGCTCGCCGGCAAAGGGATCGCGATCGATCGCGTTATTGAAGTCGGTGATCGCCTGGATGTTGTCGCCCTGGCGCTGATAGATCAGGCCGCGCGCGTGATAGGCCTGCGCGCCCTCAGGATTGAGCTTGATCGCCTGGTTGAGGTCGGCGAGCGCGGCGGGAAAGTCGTTTTGCGACCGCAAAAGGTTGCCTCGCCCGAGATAGGCGGCTGCGTCATTGGGATTGACGATGATCGCCTGGTTGAAATCCTGCAGCGCCAGATTGTCCTTCCTGGTTTGCCGATATGCCAGAGCCCGATTGGTGTAGGCGCCGGAGAAATTCGGATCAAGCTCGATCGTGTGAGTAAAATCCTCGATCGCATTGGAATATTGGCCGAGCTTCGCATAGACGACGCCGCGGGTGTTGTACGCGGCCGGGTCACGCGGATTGCGCTCAATGACTTCGGTGAGCGAGGCGATGTTGCCGGTGTTGGAGGCTTGAGCGGCTTCTCCAGCGTCGACCTCGGCCACGTGGGTCGTCGAATTGAAGCCGCCGATGGTTTCGCTGCATCCGGCGAGGATCAGCGCCGTCGCCGCAAACCCTGCCGGCATCCAGCCGCTCTTCAGCGTCGATCTTCCCATCATGGCGCGCCGAAGGCCGCGGCAAGCGCGGGGACCAAAGCGATACAAGCCCGGCGATCAATGATTGGCGACGCCATATCCAAATCCCCGCCGGTCAGGCGCGCTGCCCCCGAAGCAGCGTCGCCGCCACAAAAAGGGGCCGGCGCGAATCAGCCGGCGGACCGCGGCGCCCCGGGAGCAGGCTTTGGCTTCATAGGAAGCAGGCCCTCGCGCTGCAACTTCTTGCGCGCGAGCTTGCGCGCGCGTCGGACCGCTTCGGCCTTCTCGCGCGCCCTCTTTTCCGACGGCTTCTCGTAATGTCCGCGCAGCTTCATTTCGCGGAATATTCCCTCACGTTGCATTTTCTTCTTGAGGGCTTTGAGAGCCTGATCGACGTTGTTGTCGCGAACGAGTACCTGCACGGGCTATCCTATTGCTTGAGGCGGAGCCTCAAAAGAAGTGAAGATTGGCGCGAACCGCAATCGCACTCGCTGGCTTGAAGCGAATGTCGCGGAGTTGCGCGGCCTTTACCAGAGAGACTATTTTTTGTCCAGAGCGGCGCGCCGCTTCCGGCCGCGGCCAAGACCTGGTTTCCTTAGCGCGGCGATCGTGGCATAGAGCAATCCAATCGGGAACTTGCGCGATGAACAGATTTGAGCGGCGTCCGATCGACGCAGGCGAAGCGAAAATTGAATTTGTTGACGGCGAATATCGCATCATCCGTCCGGGGGCCTTCGTGCGTTGCGCCGTCACCGGTGAGGCGATCCCTCTCGAGGAACTGCGCTATTGGAGCGTCGATCGGCAGGAGGCCTATTCCAGTCCGGCCGCCTCGATGAAGCGGGAGTGCGAGCACGGTTACGGAACGCCGCACGGATGACCAGGCCAGCGCGCAGTCGATCGCTAATCGCCCCGCCTTTGGCCGCTCGTCATCGAATCGGTGGGGCGTATTGGATGCCGCCGGAGTTCCACAACTGATTGAGTCCGCGCGGAATGGCGAGCTGGGTTTTCGAGCCCAGGTTGCGCTCAAAGACTTCGCCGTAGTTTCCAACATATCGGACAATGTTCGCCGCCCAGTCGTTGCTGAGCCCGATCTGCTCGCCGAAGTCTCCGCTGGTGCCGACCAGGCGCATAACCTGGGGCTTCTGCGATTTCAGCGCCTGATTGATGGTCTTTGAACTGACCCCGAGCTCCTCGGCGTTGACCATGGCGAAATGGGTCCATTTCACGACACTGATCCATTGCAGGTCGCTGTCGCGCACCACCGGACCCAAGGGCTCCTTTGAGATCACGTCCGGGAGAATGACGTGATCCCTTGGATTGGAGAGGCGCTGCCGCAGCGCATAGAGCTGGGAAAGGTCGCTGGTCAGGACTGAGCATTGACCGGCGTCGTAATTCTTGACCGCCTGGTCGGTCGACGAGGAGACGACCTCCTGGAGGGTCATGCCGTTGCTGGTGAAGAAATCGGCGAGATTGTCGATCGTGGTGGTGCCGCTTTGCACGCACACCTTGGCGCCGTCGAGCTCCAGCGCCGAATTGATCCGCATGGCGCGGGGGGCCATGAATCCCTGCCCGTCGTAATAGGTGATGCCGACAAAAGTCAGGCCGAAATCGGCTTCGCGCCCCATCGTCCAGGTCGAGTTGCGCGACAGGACGTCGATCTTGCCGTCTCTCAACGCCTGAAACCGGGCGTCGGCCGAGAGCGGCACGAGCTTGACCTTGTTGGGATCGCCAAAGATGGCGGCGGCGATCGCACGGCAGAAATCGACGTCGAATCCAGTCCAGATTCCCCGTTGGTCGACGAACGAGAATCCCGGCAATCCCTCATTGACGCCGCAGATCAAAGACCCGCGCGCCTTGACCTCGGCCAGGGTCGGGGACGATGCGAATGCAGAGGCGCCAACGGTCATCGCCAATAGAAACGTCAAGAGAGCCCATCTTAGGGCTATTCGACCTGGCCTCGTCGCTCTTTCCGGAGGAACCATGCGGCAGTTCACCGTCGACCCCTTCCGATGACGGTAGCCCAGAGACAAGCCAGAGAAAACTGGCGTGGTCCACCTAAGGTTCGCCGCAAGTAGGGTCGTCCTTCCCATGACGGCTGCGGCTCAAGCCAAGGCGAGCGCCTTCCGGGTGGCTTCGAGAAAGGCGTGCCCATACCACCGGCATGGCTCAAGATGCGCGCCTTCGGCCCATTCGTTCCAAGCATTGATGAACACCGGCGTCATGGGAGCTTGGCGGTCAGCTGCGTCGCGTCGGGACTGTCGGATGGTCTCGACGAGCCAATTACCATAAAAGTCGGGCGAGGTGTTGACGTAAATCGACGCCTGATTACCGAACCTCGGGCTGCTATCAAACATCGTGAAGGCGCCGCGAAAGACGGGCTTGCCGCGGCTGTTCTGCTGCATGAACCGATCTCTGCATATCGCTGGATTTTTCAGATAACCTTCGAATTTTTTATTGAAGAACGACGCGTTCTCCGCTCCCTTCACTCGAAACTCCTGAATATCTCCGGAAGGTGGAAACTGGAGCACGCCGTCTAGGCCGGCGTCATCGACCGTGCCATAGCCGGGGACGCTCATGATCAGGATTTCTCCCAGCCCGGCGTCGCGGCACGCCTGACGCCAATAGTCGATCGCCGAGCGGTCGGTCATCAAATTCTGCCTGTAGATGGAGATGACCGGCTTGCCTTCATAGCGAAGATAGCGATTGTCTTTCAGATAAGGGATAATACTGTGAATGAATTCGCAGTCTATTTTTGAATCGTGGCGCTGGGCGATAATGACCTCCTGTTCGTCAATCCATCGCTTGGACCACGATTCATTCGCCCACATCAGGCAATATTTGATGTCGATGTCTTTGTTTTGGTGCAACATTTCCAATGGCCCGTCCATAAGTCGCTGGCCCGAGAACCAATAATAGTAAAAACAAAAGCCGCTCACGCCGTAGTTTTTCGCCAAAGCGGCTTGAGCGCGCAGAGTCTCCAGGAGCCGCAAATCGTAAAAGCCAAGATCGGCCGGCAAATGTGGCTGATAGTGACCGTAAAAAAAAGGCTGCGCCTTGGTGATTTGCGTCCACTCCGTGAACCCTCGCCCCCATGCAGCTTCATTCAGAGGAACGGGATGAAACTGGGGCAGATAAAACGCAATGAGCTCGCACGGCGAGACGTCGACTGCGTTTGACGGGCGATACGGCTGGTAAAACTGCGACTTCTTGGTAAGGATTGTATTCAGATATCCATAATAGTCATGTTGCGCGACGAGCGTCTCATCGATCATAAAGTTTATCGTTTCGCTCATAGCGTTTTATTCCACGGAAGCCCACGATATCAGCATAATCTTTGTATCCAAACGAATTCAGTCGTGTCAACAACTGAAGGAAGACCCGCCGTGGGTGGGACGTGGATACCGCTTTGGTCTAGACGCTCAATCCGGTGGGAATCGTGCCCCGCCCCGCCTGATCCCGTCGCCTTTCCCGTTTATGGGTCCAAGCTATGGGGCGAAGTTGACAACGTCCGGCTGCTGAACGGACCCGAGTGACAACCTGGCTCGCTTTCTGCTGTCACGGACGAACCCGTCGCAATCGGATTGCACCCCTTTCCGGTGCGATGTACGAACCCGTCGCGATCGGATGTGCGAATTCTGAGTCCGCGCGATTGGGAAACGGGGCAATGGTTGAGTGGTTCGATGATCTGTTTGTCGGCATGCGCTTCAAGAGTCCCGAGAAATGCGTAACCCGCGAAGAGATCAAGCGGTTCGCTTCCGAATATGATCCCCAACCCTACCATCTCGACGAGGCGGCCGCTCAGCGCTCGGTCTTCGAAGGCCTCGCCGCCTCGGGCTGGCACACGGCGGCGATGGCGATGCGCCTCGCCGTTGAAACGCGCCCGTTCGGGCCGCACCCGCTGCTCGGGCTTGGCGTCGACGATCTGCGATGGCTCGCCCCGGTGCGGCCGGACGATGTGATCCATCTCGAAGGCGAGGTCGTCGAACTCACGCCCTCGCGGTCGAAGCCGCAGGGGATCGTCCGGGTCAAATGGACGGCGTTCAATCAACGCGGCGAGCCCGTCTACACCTTCAATCCGATTGCAATCGTGCCGCGCCGCCCCACCTGAAGGATAGGCCGCGGTCGATTTCGCTTGCGCTGGGCGACGAGATAGTTCATATGTGAACGTTATTGCGGCGTTGATGCCGCGGCCGCCGTCATGGGCGGGTTTCCGCTTGTGACTCGGAGAGTGCGATGCCGACATACAAGGCGCCAGTGAGCGACACCGTTTTTCTGCTCAACGACGTGTTCAATTACGCCAACTACGCCAACGCCCCGGGATTTTCGGAGGCGCCGATCGACATTGTCGAGGCGGTGCTCAGCGAGGGCGCGAAATTCGTCGAGGAGGTCGTCCAGCCGCTCAACCGCGTCGGCGACATCGAAGGCTGCAAGCGCCACGACGACGGCAGCGTGACCACGCCCAAGGGCTTCAAGGAGGCCTATAAGGCGCTGGTCGACGGCGGATGGGTGGGACTGGCGGGCGATCCCGCATACGGGGGCCAGGGCCTGCCGGTCTTCCTGGCGGTCCTGTTCAGCGAATACGGCTATGGCGCCAATATCGCCTTCTCAATGTATCCCGGCCTCACCAACGGCGCGGTCGCGGCGCTGACCGTCCACGGCAGCGACGAGCTCAAGGCCCGCTATCTGCCGAAGATGACCACCGGCGAGTGGACAGGCACGATGTGCCTGACCGAGCCCCATTGCGGCACCGATCTCGGCCTCATCAAGACCCGCGCGGTCCCTGAGCCCGACGGCTCCTACGCCATCACCGGCCAGAAGATTTTCATCTCCGCCGGCGAGCACGACCTTGCCGATAACATCGTCCACCTGGTGCTGGCGCGAATCGAGGGCGCGCCGGCAGGGGTGAAGGGCATCTCGCTCTTCCTCGTGCCGAAATTTCTGCCGAGCGCCGATGGCGGCGTCGGCGAGCGCAACGGCGTCATGTGCGGCTCGATCGAGCACAAGATGGGCATTCACGGCAACACGACCGCCGTGCTCAATTTCGACGGCGCGAAGGGCTGGCTGGTCGGCGAACAGCACCGGGGCCTTCCGGCGATGTTCGTGATGATGAACGGCGCCAGGCTCGGCGTCGCCGTCCAGGGCCTCGGCGTTTCCGAGGTCGCCTATCAGAACGCCGCGGCCTACGCCAAGGAGCGCCGGCAGGGCCGCTCGCTCAAAGGCCCGGTCGAGCCGGACAAGCCGGCCGATCTGCTGCTGGTCCATCCCGACGTCCGCCGCATGCTGCTCGAAGTGCGAGCCTTCAATGAAGGCGCCCGCGCGCTTCTGGTCTGGATCGCCCTCACCCAGGACGAGGCGCGCCATGCCCCGGATGAGAAGGCGCGGCAGGCGGCCGACGATCGGCTCGGCCTGATGACGCCGGTGCTCAAGGGTGTGTTCACCGATTACGGCTTCGCCAACGCGGTCAAGGCGCAGCAGGTGCTCGGCGGCCACGGCTACATCGCCGAGTGGGGGATGGAGCAGTTCGTGCGCGACGCCCGCATCGCCATGATCTACGAGGGCGCGAACGGCGTGCAGGCGCTCGACCTCGTCGCCCGCAAGCTGCCGAAGGACGGCAGCCGAGCTTTGATGGCCTTCCTCGGCGAAGTGGCGCAGTTCCTGGCGGCGGAGAAGGGCGACGCGGCGCTTGCTCCCTATCTCGGCGGCCTACAGGCCGCGCTGGGTCATCTGCAGCAGGCGAGCTTGTGGTTGTCGCGCAACGGCGTCGCCGATCCCAACAACGCGGGCGCCGCGTCGACCGATTACATGCATCTCTTCGGATTGACCGCGCTCGGCTATATGTGGGCGCGCGTGGTCAAGGCGGTTCTGGCTCGCCAGGGCAAGGGTGAGAGCAATCCCGCGCTTGACGCCAAATTGATCCTCGCCAAGTTTTTCAGCGAGCGTATGCTGCCGGAAACGGCGGCCCATCTGGCGCGGCTCAGCGCTGGCGCTTCGACGCTGATGGCGCTGCCGGCAGAAGCGTTCTGAAAGCGCGTTTGAGGGAGGTGTCGAGCGATGGCGATCGATGCTGCGGCTGGCTTGAAGGGTGGCTGCCAGTGCGGGGCGGTGCGCTACCGGCTCATGGGTGAGCCGACCGGCGTCAACATCTGCCATTGCCGGATGTGTCAGAAGGCGAGCGGCGGACCGTTCATGGCCTTTGGCGGGGTGCGGATGTCGGAATTCGCTGTCTCCAGAGGAGTCGTCTCGACCTTTGCCAGTTCGGACATTGCCGAGCGCGGCTTCTGCGGGCAATGCGGAACACCGCTGACTTATCATCGCCTCGGCAGCGACCGCGTCAGCGTCACGCTCGGCAGTCTCGATGATCCAAACGCGGTAGAGCCGGCGACGCAACTCGGCGCCGAATCGAGCGTGCGCTGGTTGCCGCGCGCGCTCGGCGCTCCGGAGACGAGTGTAGAACAATGGCTGGCGCGGGCGAAGATTCAAACCGTGCACAATCGCCAGCATCCGGATCAGGAAGCTTGAACGCCGCGCGCGGCTCGCGCGGCAAGGAGAATACCAATGAGCGACGCCTTCATTTATGATCATGTGCGAACGCCGCGCGGGCGCGGGAAGCCGGACGGCTCGCTGCATACCGCCTCGACGCTCCAGTTGGCGGCGACCGCCTTGAGAGCGATCAAGGATCGCAACCATCTCGATCCGCTTGACGTCGACGACGTCGTAATGGGCTGCGTCGATCCGGTTGGCGAGGCGGGCGGCGACATCGCGCGAATGGGCGCGCTCGCCGCGGGCTTTGGCGACACCGTGCCGGGCGTGCAGATCAACCGCTTCTGCGCCTCGGGCCTCGATTCGGTCAATTTCGCCGCCGCGCAGGTGATGAGCGGACAGCACGAGCTGACGATCGGCGGCGGGGTCGAATCGATGAGCCGGGTCGGCATCGGCGCGTCCGGCGGCGCATGGCCCGCCGATCCTTCGCTCGCGATTCCAGCCTATTTCATGCCGCAGGGCGTCTCGGCCGACCTGATCGCGACCAAGTATGGCTTCTCGCGCGACGACGTCGACGCTTACGCGGTCGAGTCGCAGAAGCGGGCGGCGGAAGCTTGGAAGGAGGGCCGGTTCAGGCGCTCGATCGCGCCGGTCCTCGACGCCAACGGCCTGGCGCTGCTCGACCACGACGAGCACATGCGGCCGAGCACGGACATGCAGTCGCTGGCCTCGCTCAAACCCTCGTTCGTCATTCCCGGCGAGCAAGGCGGCTTCGACGCGGTGGCCATTCAGGCCCATCCGGAAGTCGAACGCATCATCCATGTCCATCACGCCGGCAATTCGTCGGGCATCGTCGACGGCGCCGCGGCGGTGCTTCTGGGTTCGCGCGAGGCCGGGGCGAAGGCTGGCCTCAAGCCGCGGGCGCGGGTGCGGGCGTTCGCCAATATTGGTTCGGAGCCGGCGATCATGCTGACCGGTCCGGTCGACGTGACGAAGAAGGTGCTGGCCCGCTCCGGGATGAAAATGAGCGACATCGACCTCTTCGAAGTCAACGAGGCGTTCGCGGCGGTGGTGCTGCGTTATCTTCAGGCGTTCGACGTCGACCCGAGCAAGGTCAACGTCAACGGCGGNNATGGGCACCGCCACGATCATCGAACGCGTCTGACCTCGGCGGAGACCCGCGACCATGAACCTGACCAATTTCCGCTTCGAAACCGACGCCGAGGGCGTCGCCCTCGTGACCTGGGACATGCCGGGCCGCTCGATGAACGTGATCAACAACGAGGTGGTCGGAGAGCTCGGCCGGATTGTCGACAAGATTGCGAGCGGCGAAGCGATCAAAGGCGCCGTGTTCACGTCTGGCAAGGATGGTTTCGCGGCGGGCGCGGACCTGACGATGCTCGAAACCGCCGGCCATGAATACGCGCGCCGCGCCAAGGCCGAAGGCAAGGAAGCTGCGATGCGCGCCTTCGTCGATGGCGTCCGGCAGTATCCACTGATCCTCAGGCGGCTCGAAACCTGCGGCAAACCCGTAGCCGCAGCGATCAACGGCGTGTGCATGGGCGGCGGCTTCGAACTGGCGCTCGCGTGCCACTATCGCATCGTCGCCGATCTGGACAAGGCGCGGGTCGGACTGCCGGAGATCAAGGTCGGGCTCTTCCCCGGCGGCGGGGGCACCCAGCGCATCGCGCGGCTGATGCCAACGCCGGAGGCGCTGCAGATGCTGCTCAAGGGCGATCATATCCGCCCCGCCGCGGCCAGGAAGATGGGCCTCGTGCACGAGGTCGCGCCCGCCGATCAGATCGTCGCGCTCGCCAAGGCCTGGGTGAAGGCCAACCCGAGCGCCAAAGCGCCGTGGGACGACCCGACGTTCAAGCTCCCGTCCGGCAAGGTCTTCTCGCCCCAGGGCATGATGATCTGGCCGCCGGCCAACGCCATCTGTCGCCGCGAAACTTATGACAATTATCCGGCGGCGAGAGCGATCCTGACCT
>PLUH01000192.1:22335-22483 GCA_003164825.1 Hyphomicrobiales bacterium | reverse complement strand
CGCCGCCGCCTTGGCCGCGCGCGAGCGGTCGAACCTTCGCGTCCGCCCGCCGATCCCGGAGCGCCCCGCCCCGCTGAACCCCCGCAACGAATCGCCTCCTCGAGAACCTGGCGGCCACGTCTGAGGCCCGCCGGGCCGTCCGCCGACC
>PLUH01000192.1:0-22300 GCA_003164825.1 Hyphomicrobiales bacterium | reverse complement strand
CAAATATATTTGCGTTCTCGGCGCCCGTTCCGGCTAGCGCACGAGGCCGAGGATGTCCTTGATCGCATCCATGTTCGGCCGCGCGATGACGCGCGCCCTCTCCGCCCCCTCAGCGAGGACGGCGTCGGTAAACGCCGGATCGGCCGCGAGGCGCAGCATTTCGGCGCGAATCGGGGCGAGCTTTTCGATTGCGAGGTCGGCGAGCGCGGTCTTGAACGCCGAGAACTGGCTGCCGCCGAAGCGCTTGAGCACGTCTTCCTTGGTCGCGTCGTTGAGGGCGGCGAAAATGCCGACCAGATTGTCGGCCTCGGGGCGGCGCGCCAGACCCTCGACCTCGCCCGGCAGCGGCTCGGGATCGGTCTTGGCCCGGCGGATCTTCTGCGCGATGGCGTCCGCATCGTCGGTGAGCGCGATATGGGCGTATTCGGACGGATCGGATTTCGACATTTTCTTGGTCCCGTCGCGCAGGCTCATGACCCGCGTGGCAGGTCCCTGGATCAAGGGCTCGGGCAGCGGAAAGTAGGCTTCGCCGTGGCCGTGGGCGGCGATCGAGGCGGCGAAATCGTTGTTGAACTTCTGCGCGATGTCGCGGGTCAGCTCCAGATGCTGCTTCTGGTCGTCGCCGACCGGGACGTGGGTCGCGCGGTAGATGAGGATGTCGGCGGCCATCAGGACGGGATAGTTGAAGAGCCCGATCGACGCGTTCTCCCGGTCCTTGCCCGCCTTTTCCTTGAACTGGGTCATCCGGTTGAGCCAGCCGAGCCGGGCGACGCAGTCAAAGACCCAGGCAAGCTCGGCATGCTCGGCGACCCGGCTCTGGTTGAAGACGATATTGGCCTTCGGATCGATGCCGCAGGCGAGAAAGGCCGCGGTCACCTCGCGGGTGGTGCGCTGAAGCTGCGCCGGCTCGTGCGGCAGGGTCATCGCGTGCAGGTCGACGACGCAATAGATGCACGGATGGGTCGCCTGCATGGCGACGAAGCGCTTGATCGCGCCAAGATAATTGCCGAGGTGCAGATTGCCGGTCGGCTGAACGCCTGAGAACACGCGCTCGGGAAACTTCGCCATCGTCGTCCGCTTGAGGCCGTAATTTGTGAGGGCGGCCCTTATGGCAACGCCGGGAACGCCGCGCAAGGGGCGAACGAAGGGCGCCGGTCAGTCGCCCGGCTCGCTCCCGCCCACGGCAAGATCGACCATGATCTCGCCCGCCAGCCGCTCGAGCGCCTTGCGCAAGTCGTCGAGGTCAAGGCCCTCGGGGACGCTCAAACGCGCGTGAGCGCGAAACATCTCGGCGCCGGTGAACGGCTCGCTCTCGAGGCCGCTCATGAATTCCTCGATGTTGACGCCGAGGCGAGTGAGCGTCTGCGTCACGTCGCGCACGATGCCCGGCCGCTCGCGGCCCAGGATGCCGAGACTGACGATCCGCGCCGGCTTTTCCGCTTCCGCCGCCGCGCCGCGCTCGATCGTGATGCGCAGCCCGGCGGGCGCGAGATCGCTGAGCGACAATTCCAGCTCCGTCAAGCGATCGTCGGGAACGCTGATCAGCACCACGCCGGCGAATTTGCCCGCGAGTCGCACCGACCGGCTCTCGAGCCAGGTCGCGCCTGAGGCGGCGACTTTCTCCGAGATCGCGTTGACAAGGCCCGGCCGGTCGTCGCCGACGAAGGTCAGAACGAGCGGCGTCGTCATGGACGGGCCTCCTTGGCGCCGTGGCGGGCTGGCTCGCCTACCCTACGCGCGAAGCTAGGGCTTGCGCAGCTTGAAATCGCGCCCCTTGGGTCAGAGAATGAACCGGCTCAGGTCAGCGTTGCCGGCGAGGTCGCCGACGTGGCGCTCGACGAATTCGGCGTCGATCCGGACTTTCTCGCCCGACCGGTCGGCGGCGGTGAAGCTCACCTCGTCCAGGACCCGCTCCATCACCGTCTGCAGGCGGCGCGCGCCGATGTTCTCGACCGACCCATTGACCTTGGCGGCGATGCGCGCGATCGCCGCCACCGCATCGTCGGTGAATTCGAGATCGAGGCCTTCGGTCTGCATCAGCGCCACATATTGCTTGATGAGGCTGGCCTCGGTGTCGGTGAGGATGCGCTTGAAATCATCCTCGGTCAGGGAATTGAGCTCGACGCGAATCGGCAGGCGGCCCTGCAGCTCGGGCAGGAGGTCAGAAGGCCTGGCGATGTGAAACGCGCCGGAGGCCACGAAGAGAATATGATCGGTCTTGATCGTCCCGTGCTTGGTGGCGACCGTCGTGCCTTCGATCAGCGGCAGGAGATCGCGCTGCACGCCCTCGCGCGAGACGTCGGCGCCGCCGCGGCCCTCGCGGGCGCAGATCTTGTCGATTTCGTCGAGGAAGACGATGCCGTTGCTCTCGACCTCGGCCAGCGCGTCGCGGACGATCGCGTCCTGATCGAGCAGCTTGTCGGCCTCGGCGGCGATGAGCGGTTCGTGCGCCTCGGCCACCGTCATGCGCTTGGCCTTGGTGCGGCTCCCCTTGCCGAAGATGTCGGCGATGTTGATCGCGCCGATCGATGCGCCGGGCATGTTGGGCAGTTCGAACATCGGCATTCCCGAACCGCTTTGCGGCAATTCGACCTCGATTTCCTTGTCGTTGAGCTCGCCCGCGTGCAGCTTGCGGCGGAAGGCTTCGCGGGTGGCGGAGGACGAGGTCGAGCCGACCAGCGCGTCGAGCACCCGTTCTTCGGCCGCCAGCTCCGCCTTGGCTTCGATGTCCTTGCGCCGGCGGCTCTTGACCAGGGCGATCGCGACCTCGATCAGATCGCGGACGATCTGCTCGACGTCGCGCCCGACGTAGCCGACCTCGGTGAATTTCGTCGCCTCGACCTTCAGGAACGGCGCCCCGGCGAGCTTGGCGAGGCGGCGNNGCGATCTCGGTCTTGCCGCAGCCGGTCGGGCCGATCATCAGGATGTTCTTCGGCATCACCTCCTCGCGCATCGGCGACGTCAGGCGCAGACGCCGCCACCGATTGCGCAGCGCGATGGCGACGGCGCGCTTGGCCTCCGCCTGACCGACGATGAAGCGGTCGAGTTCGGAGACGATTTCCCGGGGCGACAGATCCGTCATGAGGTCAGAGGCTTTCGAGGATCAGATTGACGTTGGTGTAGACGCAGATTTCGGCGGCGATGCGCATCGAACGGCGCACGATCTCATCGGCCTCGAGCGCCATCGGCATCAGCGCGCGGGCGGCGGCGAGCGCATAATTGCCGCCCGACCCGATCGCCATCGCCGACCCGAATTCGTCCCCTTCCGGCTCAAGCACGTCGCCCGAGCCCGAGAGCGTGAAGCCCGACCCCTTGTCGGCGACGATAAGCATCGCCTCGAGCCGGCGCAGGTACCGGTCGGTGCGCCAGTCCTTGGCCAGTTCGACGCAGGCGCGCGCGAGCTGGCCGGGATACTGGTCGAGCTTGGCCTCGAGCCGCTCGAACAGCGTGAAAGCGTCGGCGGTCGCGCCGGCGAAGCCTGCGATCACGTCGCCCTTGGCGAGACGGCGAACCTTGCGGGCATTGGATTTGACGACCGTCTGGCCCATGCTGACCTGACCGTCGCCGCCGATGACGACCTTACCGCCCTTGCGCACCATCAGGATGGTCGTCGCGTGCCATCCGGGCGAGCGGGCGGCGGTCTCGTCAGTCATCGGCGCTCGATCCTCAAGTTTTTTCGCCTCACCGTTCGGCAAGGGCCGCATGTATGGCCGCGCGCCGCGGCGCGCAAGGGCGAAGGCCGCGGCGGTCGGGCGCGGCTTCGGGCCGGTTAGGCCGCCTCAGATCAGTTGAGAGAGTCGACCCAGATCGGGTTGGTCCAGGCCCGCCGCGCGCCGTCGATGACGACGATGCGAAACCATTTGATCGGCGGCAGCTCGCTCCAGGCCCACTTCCTGGCTTCGGCGTACTCGATCGTCACGTCCGTGAGGCCGCGCCCGACGCGGCTCACCGCCGCCGAAGCGCCGGTGACGACCGCGATGGTATTGGCTGGAGTGCACTCGACCCGCACGTCCTTGCGGGTGATCTCGATGTTGTGGATTCGCGGGCCCTGGCTCGAATAGAACTTGCCCGCCTTCAGCGCGCCGAGCAGCGCTTCGGGGTCGAGAGATTCCGATTTGACCATCACATAGGCGCCGAAGGCGTCGAGGTCGCCGCTGTGGAAATGCGCGTCGTCGCCGACAACCGCCATCAGCCGCCGATCCTCGTTGCACAGCTGGTCGAGCAGATAGAAGCCGTCGCCTCGATCGGTCAGGACCGCGCAGGTGTGATTATAGACCTCGACGGCATGCGCGGCGGCGAGCGAGCGCCCGTCCTCGATCGTCAGTTGCGACCACGAGGGATGAGCCATGGTGACGAAAGCGCCCGCTTCCCTCGCCCGGGCCGCCAGCATCGGCCCGGTTTCGTCCGGTTCGGCCGGGGGAAAATCGAGCGGCAGTCCGGTCGCGACAATGTGCCAATATTCGCCCGCCGACGTCGCCATGGCGTGAACCTCAGCCCCGATCAGGGTGGTGAANNGAGAAAATGATCGGACAGCTGGAGGAAATCGTAGCCCGTGCGCTTGTAGGCCTCGACCACGTCCTCGGGCTTCAGGGCGCCGTCGGAGAGGGTCGAATGGGTGTGCAGATTCCCGCGCCAGAAGCGCCCTGGCGTCGAGAAGGGGAGAATGCGCATGGGAGGTTAGGTTGTCGCCTTCGCGGCGCCGGGTCAAGCTTGTCCCACGAAAACGTGATGGCCTTTTTGGGGATCGACATATTCTCGTATTCGATTGTTAATGAATGTTTATTGGGAGTGGCGAGGCGGGACCGCCTTTTTGGCGCCCTGCGACGATTGGATCGGTTTTTGCGTCGAAGCGGCGGTCAATCGCGGCGCAACTCGCGACGATATCCTCGAAACGCTGGCCATGGCGGTCTATATCGAATATTCGCGAGCTTCGCGCCTATGCGCAACAACGCCGGATGACCTCGGAGAGGCAAGATGTCGTTCAACCAGTTTTCGCGCTCCGGGCAGGCGTCTGACCCGGACGGCGTCGATTTCGACGACCTCGATGAGGCCGTCGGCTCCGGCGCCTGGACGGTGGTGGACGTACGCGAGCCGCACGAATTCGCTGTCGGTCATATTCCGAACGCCCTCAACCTGCCCCTGTCGCATTTCGATCCGGGGGAACTGCCGCAGGGCAAGCCGGTCGTTCTGATATGCCAGGCCGGCGCGCGGTCGAAGAACGCCCTGAACCGGGCGCGGGCGACCGGCCGCGACGACGTCCGCCACTATGCCGGCGGGATGAACGGCTGGCGCATGCACGGCGGCGATGTGACCCTCTGAGGCTCGATCGGCTCAGAGTTTCCGCGGCTCGCCGGCGACGTAGGTCTGCCGCACGGCGCGATCATCGCCCATCATCATGAGCGCGAATAGCTCGACCTCGAGATCGCCGCCCGCGGTCTCCATCCGGTGCGCCAGCGCCGGCGTCGCGCGCGGATCGAGGGCGATGAGGTCGGCTTCCTTGCCGGGCTCGATCGAGCCGATGCGGTCGTCCAGGCTTAGCGCCCGGGCGTTGCCGAGCGTCATCCGGTAAAAGGCGTGCAGGGCGGGCCATGACTGGTGATTGAGCTGAAGGACCTTGTAGCCCTCGGCCGCGGTGTGAAGCATTGAATAGCTCGTTCCCCCGCCGACGTCGGTCGCGAGCGCGATCCTGACGCCAGCCTTGGCGAGCCGCGCCTCATCGAACAGTCCCGAGCCGAGGAAGAGATTCGACGTCGGGCAGAATGCCGCGACCGAACGGCTGCTGACGAGTTCGGCGACCTCGCTCTCCTGCAGATGGATGCAATGGCCGAACACCGAGCGCGGACCGGTCAGGCCCGCCCTCGCGTAGACGTCGATGTAGCTTCTCGCTTCCGGGAACAACGCCGCGACGCGGGCGATCTCGGCCTTGTTTTCNNCGATCAGCGCCTTGCTCTCGTCGTAGCCGCGCTGCGCCGTGTCCATGAGCGCTTGCGGCGCGTCGCGGTCCATCATCACCTTGCCGGCGATCATCCGCGCGCCGCGCGCCTCGGCCGCGGTGAAGAACGCATCGACGGATTGGGGATGCACAGTGCAATAGACCATCGCGGTCGTGGTGCCGGAGCGAAACAGTTCGTCGAGAAAGAACTCGGCCCCGCGGGCGCAATGCGCGGGATCGGCGAATTTCTGCTCCTCGATAAAAGTATAGTTCTGCAACCAGTCGAGGAGTTGCGCCCCGTAGGAGCCGATGACCTGGGTCTGCGGATAGTGGATGTGCGCGTCGATGAAGCCGGACATGATGAATGAGCCGGCATGATCGTCGACAACCGCGCCCTCCGGCGCGCGGGCGAGAACGTCGGGCGCTTCGCCGACCGCTTCGATCCGGCCGCCGCCGACCAGGACCGCGCCGTCCTCGATGAGCGAATGAGCGGACGCTCCGCTTGTCGCAGGATCGTCGTTGAACGTCAGGATGCGGCCGCGAATGACCCGGGCGTTCGCGCTCAAGGCAGGATGTCCTTCAGGCGCAGCGCCGCGATCCGGTCGATTTCGGCGAGCGCAGTCCTCGTCTCGGCGTCGGCGTCGTTGGCGAGACGGCGCTGGAAGGCAGCGACGATGTCGGCCTTGCTCTTGCCCTTGACCGCCATAATGAAGGGGAAGCCGAAGCGGGCGCGATAGGCGTCGTTCAGGGCGGCGAACTGGCGCAATTCCTCAGGCGCGAGCCGGTCGAGCCCGGCGCTCGACTGCTCGCTGGTTGACTCAGGCGTCAGCGTCTTGGCCAGCGCCAGCTTGCCCGCGAGATCCGGATGGGCCCCGATCAGCGCCCGCTTGTCGTCCGCCGTCCCCTTCGCCGCCGCGGCGGCGAGCGCCTTCGCCAAGCCCTCGGCGGTGTCGGCGCCGCCTGTCAGACCCGCGTCGTACGCCGCCGCGGCGACCCAAGGCGAATGCTCGTAAACGCCGCCGAACCGCTCGACGAACAGCGTGCGCGCGAGGCGCGAGGGCTTCCAGCCGCCCGGCGGCGGGTGTTTGAGGATCCAGCGGCGGGCGATGTCGAGCCGGGTCGGAATCCAGACCCGATCGTGGCGCGCGGCATAATCGACGAACCGCGCCAGCGCGAGGGCGCGGCCGGGCCGGCCAACCAGGCGGTTGTGGAGGCCGATCGACAGCATTTTCGGCGCGACGTCGCCCTCGGCATAGAGCGTGTCGAACGAATCCTTGAGATAGGCGTAGAACTGGTCGCCGGTGTTGAAGCCCTGCGCCGTTACGAACCGCATGTCATTGGAATCGAGCGTGTAGGGGATCATGAGCTGAGGCCCGCGCGGTCCTTCGAGCCAGTAGGGCAGATCGTCGGCATAAGAGTCGGCGCAATAGAGAAACCCGCCCTCTTCCATCCCGAGCCGGACCGTGTTGATCGACGCGCGGCCCTGATAGAAGCCGAGCGGGCGGGCGCCGGCGACCTCGGCATGAATGCGCACCGCCTCGGCGATGTGGCGCGCTTCGACCTCGGCCGGAACATCGCGATAGTCGATCCATTTCAGGCCGTGGGTGGCGATTTCCCACCCCGCTTCGTTCATCGCCGCCACGGCCTCGCTATTGCGCGCCATCGCGGTCGCGACCGCGTAGACGGTGACCGGAACCGAGCGTTCCGTGAACAGGCGGTGCAGCCGCCAAAAGCCCGCCCGCGAGCCGTATTCGTACATCGACTCCATGTTCATGTGGCGCATGCCCGGCCAGGGCGCGGCGCCGATGATCTCGGACAGGAACGCTTCGGACGCGGCGTCGCCGTGGAGGATGTTGTTCTCGCCGCCCTCCTCGTAATTGATGACGAACTGCAGGGCGACGCGGGCGTTTTTCGGCCAGTCGGCGAACGGCGGCGTGCGCCCGTAGCCGATCATATCGCGGGGATAGGTCTCGCCGTCCGTCATGCCCATCTGTCCCCCGGCTCGGCCTTGATCGCCGCCCGCGCAACGCTACGACAGGACCGGGGTTTGCTCCAACCCGGCGCCTCAGGACTCAGTTTGCCTCGTCCCGCAGCGCAAGCGGGAAGCCCGGTTCCGCGCGAGGCGCGGCGACAAACGAGATGTGACTTTCACAGCACTGTCAGTCCAAGATGCTGCTCCATGAGCGAAAAATCTCGGTCGTCATGCAGCAACCGATGGTGGTGCTGGATGCAGAATGTGCCGATGACGAGGTCTGCAGTCTTGCGAATCGTAACGCCCAGATCTCGCAGCGTGCGGTAATTCCGAGCGACTCGAGGCGCGAGGTCGACCCCGCAAAGCGGCACGATGACATATTGGCGCAATCCTCGTTCAATGCGAGCGGCGTGGGCTTCGTCCCGAGCGCCCTGGAGAACCTCGAGCAGGATGAGGTCACCGACCAGAAGCGGTTCCTGCGCCGCCGCCGCTTCCAGTTTCGCGGTTGCTTGGGTCTGGAGGCCGCGCAAATGCGCGATCCAGACGGACGTGTCGACGAGAATTATGGCCTGTCAGGGTTACGACCCTCACGCATCTCGTCCGACTCGCCTACCCAGCCCAATCCCTTGGGCACCGCCAACGCTTCGACCTGCTTGCGTATCCGAACCAGCAACCGAAGGCCTTCTTCCACCGTTGCTCTTTTGGTCGAAAAGCCGGCCGCCGACATGGCTTGCGACATCAATTCGTCATCGATTGCGATGGTGGTCCGCACCGCGCTTCACTGGTCGCGGCCCGCCGGGTCCCGCAGTGGCGCGCTGCTCTGTATCGATCGGGGCCGAAACCTGAATGCAGCCAATTGTCTTCCAAGCTGTAACGCGTTACACTGCCAGCGCCGTAGCCGACGGAGAAGATCGCGATGCCCGCGCCTGCCGAACGAATGAGGATGATGCGCGAGCGGCGGCGCAGGCGAGGTTTACGCGAACTGCGTCTTGTCGTTCCCGATTCGCGTCGGCAATCCGTCCGGCGACGTGTGGCCAGTGAAGTCGCTCGTCTCGTCCGAAGCTGTGAGGACGACGCTCTGAGTTGGATCGAAGCGGTCTCCGAGTTCGACTCGCCGCCAAGCGGCCGATGAAGCGCGGTGACGTTGTCGTCGTGGCGGCGACAGGCGACTACGGCAAGCCTCGGGCGGCCGTGATCGTCCAGACCGACGCGTTTCCCGAGACCCATATTTCGGTTGTCGTCTGTCAGATGACGTCGGAAATCGTCGAGGCGCCGGATTTTCGCGTCACCATCGATCCGAGCGAGCGAAATGGTTTGCGGACCCGATCCCAAATCATGGCCGACAAGCCGGTGACCGTTCGACGGGCGCGGATCGCGCAGTCGATAGGCCGCCTCGACGACGGCGACATCGCACGCCTCAACGTTGCCCTGGCTTTCGTTATGGGTCTCGCGGACTGACGTCTCCCTCACGGACGACGCCGACGAGTCCCGCGTCTTCCGCGCCCGCAAAAAGACAATTCAACTTAGCAAGGGAAACTGGCCAGATAGTAGTGATCCCAAAGGGGTTGAACGCCGTAACCTTCGCAGCTCAGTTCGCTGTGGCTCGCAGCCGCCAGCCAATCGGCGGATTGGCGACCCTTCGGCAAAGAAACCTGGTCGGTCTCATCNNCCGATCATAGTAGGGCTTGCTGACGATAAAGTGGACCACGTCTCCAATATAATTGCATGATCTGACAAATCTGAATGGATCGAGTGCGACGACCAGCAAAACGATTGGCAGAACCAAAGCGATGAGACATCGCCTCCATTCCTTTCGCATGGCCGACCGTACGCTTACGACCACGGCTCCGGCGCCCGCTATCGCCCACATAAATAAGAGAGCGGGTATTCCAACCATCACATAGATGAAATCTGGCCCGAGCGGAGAGGCCGCGAACAGGATCAAGGCCAAGGGAACACCAAGGCCGATCGCAGCCAGCCAAATTGGAAAACGGGAGGGCGCCGCTGTCGCTGGGATCGATGGGGCAGAGTTTTCGGCTCCAGTCATCCATCCCGTCCTGAATACCGCTCGCCCCGTCTGTTCATACTCGCACTCTTGGCCACAATGTGGCGCACGTGGACGCAGCGGCAATCGCTTACCCAAAGCGGCGCTTCAAGACTGAATTGCGAACGCCTGCTCCCTGTTCAGTCCGCGATAACGTCGATCAACTCGAACCCTTCCTTCCGCGCCGCGTCGGCGAGGCGGTCGTCGAGCGTGACGACTTCGAGCGACGAGGGACGGCGTTCGGCGGCGAGGAAGGCCGCTGCAAGCTGAAGCGCATCGGCCGCCCGAAGCGGATGAACGCGAAGAAACCGCACGGCGTTCTCGCGCACGATCTCGCTGGGCTCGATCTCGTGCCACCCGTCGGCGAGCTGCTTCAACCGATCGAAAGCAAGCGCCGCGCCGCTCCTGTCGAGGTGACCGGCGCGCTCGAGGCGGGCCACTGCCGAAGCGCACTCCACTTGCGACCCCCACCACGCCAGCATGTCCGAATCTCGCCTCGCCAGCGCCTGCAGGGGTCGCGTTATGGTCTCGGCGACCAGCAGCGGCACGATCGCCGAGGCGTCCCAGAATTTCACCGCCCTTCCCGCCGCTCGTTGATGAGCAATTCGACGGCCGACGCATCGGCGCGCGGCGGAGAGGCGCTGAAAAGAGCCGCGGGCGGACCGGTCCGGCGCGGCCGAAGCACGCCGTCGCGGACCAGCCGCGACAATCGCCCATCTTGGCCGCCGTCCTCGCGCCCGGCGACGGGCTCCAGTCGCGCGACCGGTCGCCCCCGATCGACGATCAACACCGGGGAGCCGCCCCTCAGGCCGTCGATCAAGGCGCTGAGGTTGTTCTTGGTCTCGGTTATGCTGGCTTTTTTCATCGAGCTTAAATAGCTCTGGTCGCGACGCCATTCAAGGCCGTCCCGTTCTCCCGACTTGGCGCCTCGGCCTCAAGGGGCCGCCGCGGCGGCGCTCCGCGCACGCTTGATCCTCGTCGAGGCCGTCGCCAAGGGCGCTCATGATCGCCCGTGGCGGCGAGCAAAATGCTAAGGAAGGCCGAAAGGCGTCTTGTCCGGCGCGCCTCGAGGGCCTCATGACCGATATTTCCCTGCGCTTCGAGCCGCCGTTCGCCCGCATCGTTCTCAATCGCCCGGAGCGTCGCAACGCGATCACCCGGGCGATGTGGCGGGCCCTCCCGGCAATCCGCACGGCGATCGAGGCGCGCGAGGACGTGCTGATCGCGCTCGTCGAGGGCGAAGGCGCGCATTTCAGCGCCGGCGCCGACATTTCCGAATTCGACGAGGTTTACCGCGACGCCGCGGCGACGCGCGATTATGGCGACGCGGTCCAGGACGGCCTCAGGGCGCTGATGGATCTCGATCGCCCGACCATCGCCGTGATGCGCGGGGTCGCGGTCGGGGGCGGCCTTGGCCTCGCGCTCGCCTGCGATCTGAGATTCTGCGCCGCCGACGCGCACCTTGCGATCACTCCCGCCAGGCTCGGCCTCGTCTACGGCCATGCCGAGACCCGCCGGCTGGTCGAGCTGGTCGGCCCGTCGCGGGCCAAGGATCTCCTGTTCACCGGGCGGCGGATCGAAACCGAGGAGGCGCTGGCGATCGGGCTCATCGACCGGAGGATCGAGACCGCGCTTGAGGAGACCGTGCTCGGCTATGCGCGCGGCTTGGCCGAACTCAGCCAGGTCTCGATCCGCGGCGGCAAACGCGCCGTCGATGCGATCGCCGCCGGCATGAGCCAAGAGACGCCGGGGTTCCGCGCGCTCGCCGAGGCGGCCGCGCTGGGGCCGGATTTCGCCGAAGGGCGGGCGGCCTTCGCGGCCAAACGGGCGGCGAAATTCGCGTTCCGTGGGCCGACCGCGCCGCTGGCCCACGGCTAGCGCTCGACTTGGTCGGCGCCATCGCCGGCCGCGGCGGATTGCTGACGGCGCCGGCCATCGGTTTGCGGGATCCGTCTCCAAGATGCCAAGATCGGGGCATGCCGAATGACGTGAAGCCGCTGCGGGAAGCTCCGGCGTATGTCGATCCAATAAGCGGTCAGAGGTATCCGATCTCGGAACCGCGGTGGTGTTCTGACACCGGCGCGCCGCTCATGATCACGCAGTTGCCGGGACTCGCGCGCAACATGATCGATACCGCGAAGCGATCGCTGTGGCGCTACGCGGCCGCCCTACCGGTTTACATTCCTGATCCGATCACGATGGGAGAGGGTTGCACGCCTCTCGTCTCCCGCAGATGGGCGGGCGTTCCTGCCCGGCTCAAGCTCGAATGGTTTTCCCCCACCGGGAGCTTCAAGGACCGGGGCGCCTCCGTGATGGTCTCGATCCTGCGCAGCCAGGGCGTCACCAGACTTCTGGAGGACAGCTCCGGAAACGGCGGGGCGGCGATCGCAGCTTATGCGGCCGCCGGCGGCATTGCGGCGAAGATTCTGGTCCCTGCCCACACACCGAATGACAAGACGGTGCAGATGCGCAGCTACGGCGCCGAGGTCGAGTTGATTCCTGGAACTCGTCAAGAAACCAGCGACGCGGCGGCGCGCCAGGCCGCCAGTATTTTCTACGCCGGCCACAACTGGCAGCCGTTCTTCCTACAGGGCGCCAAGACGTTGGCCTATGAGCTTTGGGAGGATCTGGGGTTTAAGGAGCCTGACAATCTCATCATCCCGACCGGCGCGGGCAGCAACATCCTTGGCTGCGATATCGGCTTCAGCGAGCTTCTATGCCGCGGCGAGATCGCGAGTCGGCCCCGGCTGTTCGCTGCGCAGCCGGAGAATTGCGCGCCGCTTGACGCAAGCTTCAAGGCCGGGTCCAGCGATCTTGTGCCGGTTGAGGTCCGTCCGACAATCGCGGACGGCGCGTCGATCGCGAAGCCTGTGCGGGCCCGCGAAGTCCTGGCCGCCCTGCGGCGTTCCGGCGGCGCGACCGTCACAGTTTCGGAAGTTGAGATCGAAGAAGCTCTGCTCGAACTGGGCCGGATCGGCCTCTATGTGGAGCCGACCTCCGCCATCGCCGCCGCCGCGTTCACAAGACTGCTAGAACGCGGCGTCATTCAACCCGGCGAGACGACCGTGCTTGTGCTGACTGGCGCTGGTCTGAAAACGACACGGCGAATCGGCGAACTCATGGGCGCCCTTCCGACCCGGTAAAGGCGGCCGGATCGGTTTGCCGCCCCCAAGAGTCGTCGCAGGCGCGCGATGGCGCTCCGGCTCATGGCCGCGCCTGGCGGGCTGCTCGCTTTCTTATGGAAACAGGTCGGCGGCAATCGGGGTTCTCCCGGATCGAATTTCGGCTTCCGCCCTGCCGCCCAATTCGTCAAGGGCGCTCTCGATTGCTTCCGCGGTCAAGGCTGCGAGCGGGTCCTTGACGATCTCCATATGGCCTCCGGGAAGACTACGCACATCGAGGCCCTCTGCCGCCAGCTCCCGCCAGCCGGCCTCGAAAGGCGGCGCCGGCTCGCTCGCGATCGGGCGCTCCGGGATGGCGGCCTTGAACAGATGAACCCGCCCTGAATAAAGCTTCGGCCGATAAGGGGAGGCGCCCACGGCTTGCAATCGAAGGCGGAAATTCGATTGCGGCGGCGTCAGTCTTATCTTCGCCCGGCGCACGACCGGAATCGCTTCAATCTGCTCATTCAGGCGGCCAAGCAGGACCTTCGGCGGAGTCCGCAGCAAGTTCAAGCCGATCCGGGCCAGCGGCAGGCGACGCGGCTTTCGAGCCGGATCGGGGGCTTCGCAATCGAGCAGACCGAGGAATTCGACCCTCTCGCCGGCTTCCGCGAGCTTGCTCGCCATTTCGTAGGCGATCAGGCCGCCGAGGGAATGGCCGATCAACCGATAGGGGCCGTATGGCTGCACGGAGCGCATCTGGTCGATGTAGTGCTGAGCGAAGCTCTCGATGTTTTGAGGCCAATCTGCGTCCTGACCGGAGCCCGCCGCGGCCAGGCCAAAGGCAAGTCCGTAGACCGAATGGCGACGTCCAAGGTGGCGACCGAGATCGCGCTCGATGAGGTGGATCATGAAGATCGGCGGGCCCGCCCGGTCAGTGACGATTGGCGCCACTGACATCAATCCCGGCGCCTCGACGTCGCGATCCAGATCATGGGCGAGACCGGCGACTGTCGGGGCCGAAAACAGAACGCCGACCGGTAGCGTCTTGCCGAAAGCCCTGCGGATTTCGAACATCAGCCGGATGCCCAGGAGCGAGTGGCCGCCGAGATCAAAGAAGTTGTCGTTACGGCCTACACGCTCGAGTCGAAGCAAGCCCGCCCAGATCCGGGCCAGACGCTCTTCGGTCTCGCCGACCGGCGGCTCGCAGCCTCGGGCGGCAAATGCGGTCATCTCCGGCGCCGGGAGCGCCTGGCGGTCGAGCTTGCCGTTGGCGGTCAGCGGCAGCGCGCCGAGCGCAATATAGGCCGCAGGAATCATGTATTCGGGCAGGCTCGCCGCCAGATGCGCCCGCAGCGCCTCGGCGCCGGGCGGGGCCGCATCCGGCCGCGTTGTGGTGTAGGCCACGAGCCGCTTGTCGCCTGCCGCGTCCTCCCGTGCAACCACGACCGCTTCGCGCACGCCCGGATGCTCGGCGAGCCGCGCCTCGATCTCGCCGGGCTCGATCCGGAACCCTCGGATCTTCACCTGGAAATCGTTGCGGCCGAGAAACTCGATCGTTCCGTCGCGACGATAACGGCCAAGGTCCCCGGTCCGGTAGAGCCGATCGCCGTCGACGAAAGGGCTGGCGATGAAGCGCTCCGCCGTCAATTCGGGGCGGTTGAGATAGCCGCGCGCGACCCCTGCCCCGCCGATATGGATCTCGCCCGCCGCGCCGATCGGGACCGGCTCGCAATGACGGTCCAGAATGTAGATTCGGGCGTTCGAGATCGGACGGCCGATGGGAATGTTCGTCGCCGACGCCGCGACCTCGCGGATTTGGCAAGTCGCGGCGAAAGTCGTCGTTTCGGTGGGGCCGTAGCCGTTGAGCAGGCGCTGCGGGGGACTCCGCTCCAGCACCCGCGCCGCAACCCGCGGATCCACGACATCGCCGCCGGTGATGAGAATGCGCAGCCGCGCGAACGGCTGAGCCAGCGCGTCCGCGTATTGATGAAAGAGCCCGGCGGTCAGCCATAGAACGCTGATCGCGTGATCCTCGAGCCAGCGCTTGAAGCGCTGAGGATCGAGCAGAGTCGCCTGGTCGACGACGACGACGGAGCCGCCGTTGATGAGCGTCGCCCACACCTCCATCGTGCTGGCGTCGAAGGCCGGGTTGGAAGCGAAGGCGACCCGGTCGGTCGGTCGGAAATCGGCATAGCCGTTATTGAGCGCGAGCCGCCCGATCGCCCGATGCGGAGCCATCACGCCTTTGGGCTGGCCGGTCGAGCCGGAGGTGTACATGACATAGGCGATTGCTTCGCCGTCGGCCGACGGGTCCCGATCGCGCGTGTCCGGTCCGGGGAGCGTCTTCAGGTCGACGTCGACCCGCGTCACGCCACGCATCTCGGGCGCGATCGCCCCCACGGCTGTCACAACAACCCGGGCTTCGCAGTCCGCGATCATGAACGCCTGACGTTGAAGGGGAGCGCTCCGATCGAGCGGCACATAGGCGGCGCCGCATTTGAGAATGGCCAATTGGGCGACCACGAGTTCTATCGACCGCTCGAGCGCGATTGCGGCGCGGTCGCCCGGCCGCACGTTCAGGGCCCTCAAGCGATGAGCGAGGCGGTTGGCTCCGGCGTTGAGTTCGGCGTAGGTCAGCCGCGTGTCGCCGTATACGACAGCGATCGCCTCCGGCGTCCGGGCCGCCTGCGCCTCGACGAGTTCGTGCACGGATTTGTCCCGCGGATAGTCCGCCTCGGTCGCGTTCCACGCGACCAGCACCCGGTGGCGCTCGGCCTCGTCGAGCAGCGGCAGCCGATCGATCGCCCGCGTTTCGTCGGCCGCCATTGCCTCGAGCAGCCGGCAGAGATAGCCGAGGTGGCGCTCGACCGTCGCCCGGTCGAACAACGCCGTCGCATATTCGAGCTCGCCGACGATGCGGCCGCCGGCCTCCGCCAGGCTCAGCGTCAGATCATAGATGGCGTGCGCGCGCGGCGCGCTGATCGGCGTCGTCGTCAGGCCGGGGAGATCGAGGCCGCCCTCGTCATGGTTCTGCCAGGCGAACATCGTCTGGAATATCGGCTCATACGCGAGGCTGCGCGGCGGCCGCGCGATTTCCACCACCTGTTCGAACGGCAAGTCCTCATGGGCTTGCGCCTCGAGCACCCGGGTCTTGACCCGGTCCAGAAGCTCGCCGACCGAAGGTCCCCCGGAGAGGTCCAGCCGCAGCGCCAGGCTGTTGACGAAGAAACCGATCAGAGGCTCGATCTCGACCCGGCCGCGGTTGGCCACGGCCGCGCCGATCACCAAGTCTTCCTGGCCGGACAATCGGGACAGAAGCGCCGCCCAGCCAGCGAATACCGTCATGAAGAGCGTCGTCCCGCGGCGCAGGCTGAGCGCCTTGAGCGCCGCCGTGAGCCGCTCGTCGAGTTCCACCGGCGCGGTCGAGCCGGCGTGGTCTTGCCGCGCAGGACGGGGGCGATCGCTCGGCAAGTCCAGAACCGTCGGCGCGCCCGCCAGCGCGCGCCGCCAGTAGTCGCCGTGCGCCTTGAGATTGACTCCGGTGAACCAGTGGCGCTGCCAGACCGCGTAATCCGCATATTGGATCGCCAAGTCCGGCAGAGGGTCGACCCGGCCTTTGCGGAAGGCGGCATAGAGCGCGCTCAACTCGCGTTTCAGGACGCCGGTCGACCAGCCGTCGGAAACGATGTGGTGCAGGGTGACGAGGAGCACATGCTCGCGCTCAGAGAGCCGGATCAGCCGCCCGCGGGCCAAGGGACCGCATTCAAGATCGAATGCGCCGAGGCTCTCCTCGACGACGAGCCGCTGCAACGCGCCTTCGGGGTCGGGCTCGCCGTCGAGGTCATGCTCCTCGAGCGCAAACCCGAGGTCCGCGGCGGCGATCCGCTGAACCGGCCGACCGTCTACGGCGGCGAAGGTGGTTCGCAGCGCCTCGTGCCGGGCGACGAGGCGATCCAGCGCCCGCTTCATGGCGGCGCGGTCGAGGTCGCCCTGCAATCGCAGCCCGAGCGGGATGTGATAGGCTTGGCTGACGCGCTCGAGCTGCGCCAGGAACCACAACCGCTGCTGCGCAAACGATAACGGCAGAGGGCCGGCGCGGCTCGCCGGTCCGATCGCCGGCAAAGGACTCCGGGCGCCGTCTGCCGCGGCCGCGGCAAACTTGGCCAGAACGGGTATGGCGAAGAGATCGGCGAGCGGCAGGTCGACGCCCAAGACCTGCCGCAGCCGGGAAAGCATTCTGACCCCGAGCAGCGAGTGTCCGCCGAGTTCGAAGAAGTTGTCGTGGCGCCCGACGCGCTCCACTCGAAGCAGACCGGCCCAGATCCGCGCCAGGGTTTGTTCGGTCTTGCCTTGGGGCGGCTCGTAGCCGCGGGCGGCGAAGGCTTCGCTCCTTGGCGCCGGCAACGCGCTGCGGTCGAGCTTGCCGTTGGCGTTCAGCGGCAGCGCTTGGAGTGCAACATAGGCCGCCGGAACCATGTATTCGGGCAGGCTCGCCCCGAGATGCGCCCGCAGCGTCTCGGCCCCGGGGGCGGCCGCATCCGGCTTCGTTGTGTAATAAGCAACCAGCCGGCTGTCGCCGGGCGCGTCCTCCCGCGCGAGCACAATCGCCTCGCGCACGCCCCGATGCTCGGCGAGCCGCGCCTCGATCTCGCCGAGCTCGATCCGGAAGCCCCGGATCTTCACCTGGAAATCGTTGCGGCCGAGATACTCGATGGTCCCGTCGGGCCAAAATCGGCCAAGATCCCCAGTCCGGTAGAGCCGCTCTCCTGCCACGAAAGGGTTGGCGATGAACCGCTCCGCCGTCAGCTCCGGCCGATTGAGATAGCCCCTGCCAACCTGCACGCCGCCAATATGAATCTCGCCGGAAGCGCCAATGGGGACCGGTTCGCGGTCCCCCTCCAGAATATAGATTCGGGTGTTCGAGATCGGACGGCCGATCGGAACGTTCGTCGTCAAAGCGCCTGCCGGGGAGGTCCAGGCGGTCACCTCGATCGCAGTCTCTGTCGGTCCATAGAGGTTGTGCAGCTCGACCCCGGGAAATCGCTGATGAAACAGCCGCACGAGGCCGGCCGGCAGCGCTTCGCCGCTCGTGAACACCCGCCTCAGGCTGGCGCAGGTCGAGGCTTCGGCGGCTTCGAGAAAGGCCCGCATCATCGACGGCACGAAGTGCAGGGTCGTGACGCCCTCGCTGCGGATGACGTCGCAGAGATAGGCCGGGTTCCGGTGCCCGCCTGGGCGAGCCATCACCAGCCGGGCGCCGGACAACAGCGGCCAGAAGAATTCCCACGCTGAAACATCAAAGCTGAACGGCGTCTTTTGCAGAACCCGATCGTCGGGCGTGAGTCCATAAGCCCTTTGCCCCCAGGCGAGGCGATTGACGAGGCCGCGATGTTCGTTCATCGCGCCCTTGGGTTGGCCGGTCGAGCCGGAGGTGTAGATGACATGGGACAAATGACGTGAGGTGAGGCCGACCGCGGCCGGATCGGGATTGGCGGCGGCTTCTTGCATCCATGCCGCGTCCTCCTCCACGACCAGGACCGGAAGCCGATCATCCAGCGCCGCCATGCCTCTCTCGAGCGACGCCTGCGCGGCGCCGTGGGTCAGGACCGCAATCGGCGCGCTGTCCTTGAGCATGGCGGCCAGCCGCTCGGCCGGGTAGCCCGGGTCCAGAGGCACATAGGCGCCGCCGGCCTTAAAGATACCCAGAAGTCCAACCACCATCTCGAGGCTGCGCTCGGCGCAGATCGCCACGCGGGCGTCCGGCCGCGCGCCGAGCCCCCTGAGATGATGGGCGAGGCGATTGGCTCTGGCGTTGAGTTCCGCATAGGTCAGCCGCTCGCCGTCGCATACGACCGCGATCGCGTCCGGCGTCCGCGCTACCTGCGCCTCGACGAGCTCGTGCACGCATTTGTCCCGCGGATAGTCCGCCTCGGTCGCGTTCCACTCGACCAGCACCCGGTGGCGCTCGGCCTCGTCGATGAGCGGCAGGCGATCGGCTTCCTGCGTCTCGTGCGCCGTCAGGCCCGCCGCCTCGATCGGCGGCGAGGCGGCGCGGGCGCCTCCGAGCGCTTCCCGCGATTGACTATCGGCGTACCCCAATGCAGGCCCCAGAACTGCTGCCGCATTCGAGCCCATCTTCCCCTTGGGCGCCGCGGCGCCAATACTGGCCCCGCCGCGCCCTTGGATCTGTCAAGCCTCTGTCCAGGACGGCAAAGCAGGGTTTAGTCCTAGGATGTTAAAAGCGCCAGAGCAATCAGCCTCGGGCGCGCCATCGCATAGATCCGCAGACTATGCCCGGAGTTGGTTAAGGCGACAGATGACGTCAGATGGATTTCTACGTCGTGATGCTCCAGAAACATACCGTCAATTGGATATGTCGCCTTGTAGACGGCTTCCTTCATGCAGAAGAGCAGCCGGGCGGAGACGAGGTCGCCTTTGAGCTGCTCGCGTTCGTTCGCGGTGGCGATCACGTCGAGCAAGTCCCCGGGCAGCGGCAGCGGCGGTTCGACGTCGATGCCGACGCCGCGGATCGAGGGCGCGCGCGTGACCGCGGCCACGGCGAATTCGTCATCATGGGCGAGCGAACCGACAAAGCCCGACGGCCACTGAGGCGCGCGAGACGCGGAGGAGCGGGGCAGCTCAACCGCAGGTGGACCGCCAAGCTCCGCCAGGAGCGCCTTGGCGACGATCCTTGCCGCTCCGCTCGCGCGACGCACCGAAGCGATGGCGCGGTCCATGGGACGAAGCTCTGCCGGCGTCAGGGCGAACTCGTCCCCAACCGCTATCTTGCGGCACGCCGCGCGGAGTTGGGGATGCGCCGCGCTCGCCAGGATATCCAGCCGTTCCGACAGCTGCGACAGAATTGCGCCGCTACTCTCGTCGTGAGTCACGTCGCTAAATCCGGGATAAAATGGCCGGGCTTGAAAGGAATTGGGGCTTTCGTNNACCCGCCGTAGCCCGGCCAACCGAAATGGCGGTGTAACCGCTGCTCGCCAACCTCATCCATCATCGCCAGCGGGTCCCAGGCCGGGGCTGACTTCACCTGATCGCGCGTGACATTCAGCTTGACCTGACGATCATGCCAGTCGACGTCGGTCACCGCGTAGGGCGCCAACTGGACGATCTTGCCCGGCCACCAGCTCCTCGTAGCGATGACGAGATACCGAATGTCCCAGTTGGCGTCATCGGCCAGGAGATTTTCGACATGGCCGAGTTCGCCGTCAGAGGCGTGGACGTGATACCCCTTGACCGAGGCCGCGCTGCGCAGATGCGGATCGCCTTCGCCACCGGTCTCGACGTCCGCCGCCCGGCGCTCCGCAGCTTTAGCGACGATGGCGCTTTCGTCGGTATTCGTTCCGCCCCAATCGGGATCCCAGCCGTAATAGTCGTACAAGAGCGCCGTCATGTCCTTGCTCACCGGGTCACCTTCGCGCGCCTCCGGACTCGCCTCGATCTGCTGCCTGGTCAGATTGACGGCCACATCGAGCGAATCGCCGGGGCTCAACATCGGCAACCGGGGCTTTGGCGGAATCTGAAGCGGGGCAATCGCCGACGGGTGGATCAACACCTTGCGGCCCGGCAGCCAATCACCGGTGTCGACCACCATCCAGCGGATCTTCCAGCTTTGATCGTCGAACAAGAAGTCCTTGACGGCGCCGATATGGCCGTCGCTCGCCGCAATCGGGCATCCCTCCAGACCGCTAACGGCAAACAGCATGGCGCTATCCTTCCCTATGATCCAAGTTGGAGAAGATTAGCACCAACGCGCTGTCCGGCGACACCAATCACAGACAGGGTCCAAAATAAGGAGGGCAAAATAGGGAGGGAATGTCTCCTCTCCGCCCTTTGCGCAGCGGTTGACGCCTTCGCCGCGAAGAGCCTATAAGCGCGGCTCCGGAAAGGCTGGGCTCGTAACCCGGCCTGTTTGATTTTGAGCCGAGCCCACAAGGGAAGAAGAAGTCCATGGCCAATACGAAGTCGGCCCAGAAAGCGGCCCGCCAGACGATCCGCCGCACCGCGGTCAACAAGTCGCGCCGAAGCGAGATGCGCACCTATGTCCGCAAGGTCGAGGAGGCGCTCGCATCCAAAGACCCAAAGGCCGCGGCCGAGGCGCTGGGCGAGGCCGAACCCCGTCTCGCCCGGGCGGCGCAGAAGGGCATCGTGCACAAGAACGCCGCATCGCGGAAAATCTCGCGCCTGACCAAGCGGGTCAAGGCCCTCGCCGGCTGATCGCCGCGTCTGACGCAGCGCTTTCGCTCGCGCGTGCTGAGGTGAAGGCGACCGGCAAGTCGGGAGTCCTCCTCCCCACGTGTGGGGACGCCAGCGACTAATGCCGACTCCCGAAATGTTCTGGGCGCCGCTCCCGCGATGACCGACCTTCCTCCCGACAGGCTCAGCGTCGACCCGGCGAGTCCCTTCTACAATGAGGCCGCCCTCGCGCGCGGCGTCGGTGTCCGGTTCCGCGGCGTCGAGCGGCGCGACGTCGAGGAATATTGCGTCGGCGAGGGATGGATCCGGGCGGCGGCCGGCAAGGCGCTCGACCGCCGGGGCCAGCCGCTGGTGATCAAAATGACCGGAACGGTCGAGCCCTATTATCTCACCGAGGGCAAGTCCGCTGCTGACGGAAACTGACAGTCCAGATCGATAAGGGTTGAGCCGGTCAAACGCGGAGCTTCACCCATGCGCAATGTCGGTTTCATTCTGGTCTATGTCGAGAACGTCGCGGCGAGCCAAGCCTTCTACGCTTCGATCCTCGGCCGACCGGCGATCGAGTCGTCCAACACCTTCGCGATGGTTCCCGCCGCCCCCGGCCTGATGCTTGGCTTATGGCGGCGCGACGGGGTCAAGCCCGCCGCTTCCGCCGCCGGCGGCGGCGAGATCGCTTTTCCCGTGGAAAACCCTGCGGAAGTCGACGCAACCTTCGCCGAATGGCGCGGGCGCGGCGTCAAGATCGCGCTCGAGCCGACGCAGATGGATTTTGGCTATACCTTCGTCGCCCTCGACCCAGACGGTCAGCGCCTGCGCGTCTTTGCGCCGGCGCCGAACTGAGCGCCACCATCGCCAGGTCGTCCAAGGACGCCCACGCCGATCCAAGACCGTCTTCTTGGATCGGTTCGGCTTGGCTTGGGGTGAAAGCCAAATCAGGAACATCTGGCCGCCTGAGCAGCACTCTTTCCGGCAAAAGGGACAGGGAAACGCGGATCCCCTCGTCGTCTAAGAGTCCCTGCTAGCCGAAATAAACTCCCTAT
>PLUH01000097.1:11694-11844 GCA_003164825.1 Hyphomicrobiales bacterium | reverse complement strand
GCAGCACGAACGAGCGCAGCGGATGGAGTCTCGCGTTGAGCGCGTCGATCGCATGTTCGATCGCCTGAACCTGAGACGGCGCGACCCGCAGGACCGCGCCCGGCTTTTCGTCCGCCTGTCGCGGCAGACAGAGATCGGCGCCGAGATCGA
>PLUH01000097.1:261-11633 GCA_003164825.1 Hyphomicrobiales bacterium | reverse complement strand
AGATGACGTTCAGCTTGACCATTGGTCTCCCGCTAGGGGATCGCGCCGGTCGCGCTCCCGCTTATAGCCCAGCCCATCCAAAAGGCGTGCTTCCATTAGAGCTCAGGGCGAGACGCCCAACTTCTGCTCGATGTCGGCCATCATCGGGGGAGTCAAGCCCGCCTTGCGCATGGCATGAGCTTAGTCCTCGCGTGGCGGCGATCAATCCTGCTCATTCGTTAGGGAGACGCGATTGCGCCGCCGCGACTGGGATCGAAAAACTGGCCGTTCAAGTTTTTCCGACAAATCCTTTTCGAAAATCAGAATCCGTGCTATGACCATTGTCAAGCGGTCCGACCGAAGCCGCTCCCTCGCAGGCCGATGACGGGCTGAAAAGGAGCAAGCGCGATGTTCGCCTCAGATTTGCGCAACCCTTTGAAAAGGCTCAAAACGCGGAAGCGAAAAATTTTGGTTTTCCTTCCTTGTTCTTGGATTTTCCTTCCCCGGGACTTTGAAAACGCTTCCACCGGTTTGGAAAATGATTCACCGGCAAATTGTTGTTAAAATCGGCGACTCGCGGTCATTCGCATAAGCCGCCGTCTTCAGTCCCGCTTCATCAGCCGTTCGAGGTAGTCGCGTTCGTCGACCGGCCGGGCGGGGTCGGCGAGGCGGCGGCGGAGCTCCTCCATCACCCGGCGCGCGCGCTCGGCGGCGCCCGCGGTCTCCTTGAGCGGCCCGTCCTCGCGGCCCTTGTCTCCCTCGGCGCCGCGGCCGAGCGGATCGTCGCTGGGCGGCTCCCCTGGCCGGGTCCGGCGGGCGACATAATTGCCCTTGCCGTTGCGCCCCTGCCCCTGGCCTTGGCTCTGCATCTGTTTCCCGAGCCCTTGCGCGCCTTCGCGCAACGCCTCGAGCGCCCGGCCCTGCGCGTCAACCGCCGCGCCCTTGCCGCCCTTGCCCTTGCCGCCCTGCCCGTCCTTGCCGGGCTTGCCCTGATCGCCGGAGAGGTCGCCTTCGGCCTCCTTCATGTCGCCTTGGGCGTCGTCGAAGCCCTTCTCGCCTTTCATCCCCAGGCTCTTGAGCTTGCGCTGCAACTCGGCCAGCCGGTCGCGCAGCGCGCCCTGGCGTTCATCGAGCGGGAGAGCGTCCTGGTCCGCCTGGTCCTGGTCGGGCTTGGCGGACGAGTCGGCGTCGTTGTCGCCCTGGTCGGGGGCGTTCGAACCATCCTCGTCCGGCTGCGCCTGCTGGTCGTCCTGCCCGGGGGCCGCCCGGTTATGCGCCCGCTTGCGCGTGCGGTCGCGCTGATCGCTGCGGAAGGTATCGTCGCGCAGCGCCTGCTGGTCGTGCAGCAGCTTCTCAAGTTCGCCGATCTGTTTGCGCATCTCGCGTTCGCCCGGACTTTCCTCGCCATCGCGGGCGCTGCGCATGTTCTCGAACATCTCCTGCATCTGGTCGAGCATCGCCTGGGCGTCCTCGCGCGAGCCGTTGCGGGCCTTGTCCTCCATCTGGTCGAGCAGCTTGTCGAGATCCTGCGCCTGCAGGTTCTGGTCCTGGGCGTTGGCGTCGGGCTGGTTGTTGCGCGCCATCTCGCTCATGAAGCGCTTGGCGGCCTCGCGCAACTGGTCCATGAGCTTGCGGATTTCCTGATCGCTCGCGCCGCGCTGGAGCGCTTCGCGCAGGGCCTGCTCGGCGGCGCGCAGGTCGCGCTCGGCCTGTGATGCGTCGCCGTCCTCGATCTGCAGCGCCATCGCCCACAGCATCGCGGCGACATCGAGGAGATCGGCGTCGCTCTTGGCGTCGTGCAGCGAGGCGTTGGCCTGCTTCAAACCAAGATAGATTTGGGCCGGGGTATCGAACAATTCCGGGGCGATCGCGAGGCCGGTCAGCGCCGTCTCGACGCGCTTTGGCGCGTTGTCGGGATCGAGAATGAGGGCGCGGCGCTGTTCGACCAGCGCCCGCGCCAGCGGATTGTGGAAGATTCGCTGCGGCAGCGTCATCTCGATCGGCCCGCTCTGGCCGGTCTTGCCCGAAATGCTGACGGCGCTGAGCGTCATCGTCACCTTCGCGCCCGCCCACGGGTGCTCAGAAAGGTCGACAGTCGTTTTCGCGTCGCCCGCGCCGTTGGCGGTCGGCGGCAGCTGAAGGGCGGCCTGCGGCGGCGGCGCCAGCGTGCGCGGCGCCGGGGCCGCCCCGTCGTGCGGACGGGCAAAGTCCGCCCGAGCGCCAGCCAGCCCAAATCGATCGTCGACATGGTAGGAAAGCGTCAGCGAGCCGCTGATGTTGGCGCGCGGCTCCTCGGTCGATGCGATCGTCGGCGCGCCGGCCGGCGTGACCGCGAGGATGGCGACCGCCACGGGGGCGCCGCTGCGCAGGATTGTCGCCTTGCCGACACCATGGATGGTCCATCGCTTTTCGGCCCGGTTCTTTTCGGGAACTTCGTCCTTTTGATCCGAGGGGCTGATCGCTCCCTCAATTCGCGTTTCGACCAGGCTTGGGTCGCCGCGCACCACCAGGATCGAATCTTCAGGAATATTGAGCGTCTGCGGAGCCGCGGTCTTGAAGTCGATCACCACCGGCGGCCGGCCGGCGTAGGGCGGCGGGTCGATCCAGGCGTCGATGCGGCTTGCCGCTGTGGCGGCGATCGCCTCGTCGCTGCGCCAGTCGAAAGCCGCCGCGAGGCGGCCATAGGTTTCCGGCCCAGCCGCCACCGCCGCCGCGAAGGCGAGCAGCGCCACGCCGAAGCGGATCGCATAGGGGTCGCGCTCGGCCATGCGCGGGGAGGGCGGGGCGACGCGAATCGCGTCGACCGCACGCTCGAGGCGCGCCCGGTGCGCCGCCCACATCGCCTGCGTGCCGGGATCGCCATCGTCGTTGGCGAGGCTGTCGGCGAGCGAGGACGCTGGACGGTGGTTTGCTCCCGCGTCGCGATCGAGCCGCGCGAGGACGTCGCGCGGCGCCGGGCGACGCAAGCGCGCGAGCGGCGCCAGCGCAATCCCGCAGGCGACGGCGAACAGCACGACGCCGGCGATGCGGAACGATCGCGGCGCGAACTGCCAAACCCCAAGCCACGAGGCGGCCAGAAAGAGAATGACGACCGCGAGCGCAAAGACGAGCGGCGGCCACACGCGCTCGACCATGAGGACGCGCTGCGCCAATGTCGCGAGCGCCCCAAGACTGCCCCCCTGTTCGGGGCCGAGTGATGGTTGGTCTGAATCCTTCACCGCGATGCCGTGATCCGCTGTTGTCGAATCGTTTTTAGAGCATTTTCCAGGCCAGCGCACCTGTGTGGCTGACCGCCCGGACCGGCTCAACCCTCACTGCAACCACGGCGGAAGTGTGTCGAGGGCGATCAATTCCTCGTAGCTCGGCCGCGGCCGCACGACCGCAAATTGGGAGCCCTTGACTAGAACCTCCGGGATCAGGAGGCGGGAATTGTAGGTCCCGGCCTGCACCGCTCCGTAAGCGCCGGCGCTCATCACCGCGACCAGGTCGCCGGCCGTGACTTCCGGCAGGTCGCGATCGAGCGCCAGATAGTCGCCGCTTTCGCAAACCGGGCCGACGACGTCGCTTCGGGTCATCTGCGCCGCCGCACGCGCCGGTTCGTTCACCGGCAGAATGTCGTGATGGGCGTCATAGAGCGTCGGCCGCACGAGATCGTTCATCGCCGCATCGACAATGACGAAGCGCTTGTTCTCGCCCTTTTTGAGATAAATGACCGAGGCGACCAGAACTCCGGCGTTGCCGACGATGGCCCGGCCCGGCTCCAGCATCACCTTGCAGTTCAGCGCCGCGGTGTGGCGAGCGACGATCCTGGCGTAATCTTCCGGGAATGGGGGCGGATTGTTGTCGGTCCGGTAGGGAATGCCCAAGCCGCCGCCGAGATCGACATGTTCGATTCTATGTCCGTCGGCCCTGAGCGTGCGTACGAAGTCGGCGAGCAGGGCGAACGCGTCATCGAACGGCTCAAGATCGGTGATCTGCGAGCCGATATGCATGTCAACGCCGCGGACGCTCAAACCGGGCAGGGTCCGCGCGTAGGCGTAGACGTCGCGGGCGCGCGAGATCGGCACGCCGAACTTGTTCTCCGATTTGCCGGTCGCGATCTTGGCGTGGGTGCGGGCGTCGACATCGGGATTGACCCGGATGGCGATCGGCGCAACGGCGCCCAGGCTTATCGCCGCGCCCGACAGCGCTTCGAGTTCCGGTTCCGATTCGACGTTGAAGCAGAAGATGTTCTCCTCGAGCCCGAGGTTCATCTCGCCCAGCGTCTTGCCGACGCCGGAGAAGATGATCCGCTCGCCAGCCACGCCCGCGGCCCGCGCCCGCCTCAATTCCCCCTCGCTGACGACGTCCATTCCGGCGCCGAGCCTCGCCAGCGTCGTCAGCACCGCCTGATTCGAATTGGCCTTCATTGCGTAGAAAAGAAGCGCGTTCTGGCCGGCGAACGCGTTGCGGAACGCGTCGAAATGCTGCTCGATCGCCGCATTCGAATAGCAATAGAAGGGCGTTCCGACGGCTTCGGCGATCGTCGCCAAAGCCACGTCCTCGGCGTGAAGAACGCCGTTGCGATAGGAGAAGGGAGGCATGCGGTTGATGGTTATTTCAGCAGGAAATCGAGGAAGAATGGCTGATTCGGCGCTTTGATCGGCGGGATCGACGGCTTGCTCAACGAGCCCAGGCCATTCGGATTCGCGGGCTTCGGCGGCGCGTTGGGGTCGGGCGGCGGCTCCAGGGGGCCATATCGGCCGCAAGCGGCAACGAGAAGCGCGAGCAGGGCTGCGAGCGTCAGCAAGCGCCCGCGCCTGGCGAAATGATACGAGAATAGAGCGGCCACGAACGACTCCGAATGGTCGCCGGCACTATACAGAAACGGCGGGCGGAGGCGAGGTTGTGGGTCCTTGCTCCTTGGCGGGCTTCAGGGCGGCATCCGATCGAAGATCTTGAAGCCTGGCGGGATGAGGGCCCAGGGCGGACGGCCATCGGCGAAGATGGCGATCGTCGGATGGAAGGCTGACGGATCGTCGAGCGAGCCGGCATATAGCGTGTAGGAGTCGGACTTGCCGATCTCGCCGCCGAACACCAGGCTCATGCAAATGGAACAGCGATTTCGGACCGCGTCGCCGCCGTTGGCCGCTTTCGATCGGAACTGGCGCGCTTCGCCGCTAAAGCGCACGGCGGCCGCGGTGAAGCCCATGAACGGCACAAAGCCCGAGCCAGACGCCCTGCGACAATCGGCGCAGTAGCAATGGCCTGAGCCGAGCGGCTCGCCGACGGCCTCATAGCGCAGCGACCCGCACAGGCAGCCCCCGGTGTAACGCCTCACCTCGTCGTTCATTGGAAACCGCCCGCTTATTCCCGAAGATCGGCGGGAGCATAATCCTCCCGTAGGGCGAAACGAATCAAAGAAATGAGGCGTTACGCCGGAACGAACGGATGGTCGACCAGGATCTGCCCCTCGTCATCGACGATCAGAAACTCGAGCCCGCTCGCCAGGACGGTCTCGCTGCCGGCCAACAGCATCTCCCAACGGAATGTCACGACATCGCCTCTTCGTCGGGCGGTCGGGGCAGCGCGAAAACGAACGCCGTTCTTCTCTGACGATCCAAAGGCAAGCCTGCCGAGCGCGCCGAATCCGCGCCGCCCGCCGGCCCCTCCGGGGGTCTGGGCGTCCGGCGCCCACAGTGCGGCGATGGCTTCCAAGCGCCTCGTCGCGTCCTGCTCGTTCCACGCGGCGACATAGCGGTCAGCGAGCATCTGAGCATCGAGCATCGTACCTCTCCAGTCCCGGCTTCGAAGGTTGCTGAAGGCCAGCAAACCTCTCCGATTAGCCGAGAGTTTGCGCCGCGCGCGGTGGAAATCCATGACCCGGGAGGTCAAAAAACACGGCGCGAGAGTTTCGTACTTGACCTCGGAAGTCATGGCTTCACGAAACTTGCGGCGCTATTGTTCCACGCATGACAGTCCATCAACTTCCTTTCGGCGTGCTGTTGCGGCGTTGGCGCGAGCGGCGCCGCATGACGCAGGCCGATCTTGCATTCGCCGCAGACAGCTCGACCCGGCACTTGTCTTGCTTGGAGACCGGCAAGGCGCAACCGAGCCGGGAGATGATCGCGCGTCTCGCCGAATATCTCGAGATCCCGCTTCGGGATCAGAACACGCTGCTGCTCGCCGCCGGATTCGCGCCGGCGTTTCAGGAACGATCGCTTGCAGCGTTGGATGCCGCGAAAGCCGCGATCGACGCCGTCTTGAAGGCGCATAAGCCTTATCCCGCCTTCGCGGTTGACCGGCATTGGAACATCGTCGCGTCGAACTCCGCTCTGCCCCAGCTTTACGAAGGCTGTTCGCCTGATCTCATGCGCGCGCCGGTCAACGCCGTGCGCCTTGTGCTGCATCCGGCAGGTCTGGGCCCGCGCATCGTGAACTACGCCGCGTGGCGCTCGCACACCTTGACCATCCTTCGGCAGCAGATCGACGCCCGCGCCGATCCGGTCATCCAGGGCCTGTTCGCCGAGGTCTCGGCCTATCCGACGCCGCCCAATTGCGAATCCGCGGTTAGCTTCGAGGCTTCCGAGCGCCTGGCCACCCCGCTCCGGATCGCCACCCGATTCGGCGTCATGTCTTTCCTCGGCACGGTCACTGTCTTCGGCACCCCCAACGATGTGACCTTGGCCGAGTTGGCCTTGGAAATGCTGTTCCCGGCCGACGATCGGACGGCCGAGATCGCCAAGGCCATGGTCGAGGAGCAGCGCGTGCTGGGCTGAGGGAGGTCGTCAACTGACGAGCGCGGTCACAAGCGCCTGAAAACGAAACATCTCCGAACGATATCAGCGCGGTGACCGCGGTCGCTCGGGGCCAGCGCCCGCCTCGCCCCTTGCGTCCCGTCGCGCCATGGTCCACATAGGCGCCGGGAGGTTGGCGAAGGACGTACCGCTCGCCAACCGGGTCAGGTCCGGAAGGAAGCAGCCCTAACGAGACAGGGCGGGTCTTTGTCCAACCTCCCACTCATGCGCGCTTGCCGTCCGGCGCAAGCGAGGGCGTTAGCCCGAGTTGAGTTCGCTTTCGCGCGCAAGGCGACCTTCGAGCGAAACTTGAGATGCTCCGACATCGACTCCTTATCGGCGAGAGAGGCGGCCATTGAGCGATTCGCTCTTCCCCATCGCCGATGCGCCCACCGCTCCGCTGGCCGTCCCCTATCGGGTGCTGGCGCGAAAATACCGGCCGATTCGCTTCGAGGACCTCGTCGGCCAGGAGCCGATGGTGCGCACGCTCGCCAATTCCTTCGCCGCGGGTCGCATCCATCAAGCCTATATCCTGACCGGCGTGCGCGGCGTCGGCAAGACGACGACGGCCCGCATTCTCGCCCGCGCGTTCAACTATTCCCTGCCCGGCAAGGTCGACCACCCGAGCATCGACATGCCCGAGCTCGGCGTCCACTGTCAGGCGATCATGGAGTCGCGCCATGTTGACGTCATCGAGATGGACGCGGCTTCCCATACCGGCATCGACGACGTGCGCGAGATCATCGAGAATGCGCGCTATCGCCCGGTTTCGGCGCGCACCAAGGTCTACATCATTGACGAAGTGCACATGCTCTCGAAGCAGGCCTTCAACGGCCTCTTGAAGACGCTCGAAGAGCCGCCTGAGCACGTCAAGTTTTTATTCGCGACGACCGAGATCGAGAAAGTTCCGATCACCGTGCGCTCGCGCTGCATCCGCTTCGATTTGCGGCGCATCGAGTCGGGGCCGATGATCGCCCACTTGCGCAACATCTGCGCCGCCGAAGGGGTCGCCGCCGAGCCGGAGGCGCTGGCGCTGATCGCCCGCGTCGCCGAAGGCTCGGTGCGCGACGCGCTGTCGCTGCTCGACCAGGGGATTGCGCATGGCGGCCATGCGGGCGTGACGGCCCAGGCGGTTCGCGACATGCTCGGCCTCTCGGGCCGGGGCGAGGTCATCGCGCTATTCGAGCGGGTGATGAAGGGAGAGATCGCCGAGGCGCTCGACCTCGCGCGCGCTCTCCATCAGGCCGGCGGCGACCCCGCCGACATCCTCATCGAGCTCGCCGAGTTCTGCCATTTCGTCACCCGGGCCAAGATCGCGCGCGCCACGGCGGACGATCCGGCGGTGAGCGAGATAGAACGCGAGCGCGGCCGCGAATTTGCCGACAGGCTGACGCTCGGCGTGCTCACGCGCGCCTGGCAAATTCTGCTCAAGGGCGTGGAGGATGTGAGGGATTCGCCTCGCCCCCTTGCCTCCGCCGAGATGGCGCTGATCCGTCTCGCCTATGCCTCGGACCTGCCTGCGCCCGAAGAAGCGCTTCGCAAGCTGAGCCAGTCGACCGACGGTCCCCGGCATGCGCCGCCGCTCCCGCCCGCCGGCGGAGGTCCGCGCGCGTCGATGCGGCTCGCCGTGGCGGAGCCCGCTCCAGCCGAGCCCGCGCCTCCCCTTTCGCCGCCCGCCGCGAGCCCTCGGCTTGCGTCCTTCGAGGACGCGGTTGCGCTGGCGCGCGCCAAGCGCGACATTCAGCTCGTCGAGTCGCTTGAGCGGGAGGTGCGGCTCGCTCGCTTCGAACAGGGCAGCATCGCTTTCACCCCTGTCGAAGGCGCCCCGTCCGGACTCGCGCAGACATTGGCGCGTCGACTTCAAGAATGGACCGGCGAGCGCTGGATGGTGGCCCTGGTCACGGGATCGACTGCGCCAACGCTGCGCGAGGCGGCGGAGGCCCGCGACGCCGAGCGGGCCAGCGGAGCGGCGGCGCATCCGCTGGTGCGCAAGGTGCTTGACCGATTCAAGGGCGCCCGCATCGTCGACGTCCGGCGTCCCGAGCCCGCGCCGACCCCGACAGGCAGTCAAGCCGACGATGAGGTCGGCTACGCCGATTCCGGCGTCAACGCCGCTGACGACGGCTGAGAAGGAGATCGACGCCATGGATATCATGGGCATGATGAAAAAAGCCCAGGCCGTTCAGGCCAAGCTTCAGGAGGCGCAAGAGGAGCTTGGGCGCCTCGAAGTCGAAGGCCAGGCCGGGGGCGGCATGGTCAGCCTCACGCTCAACGCCAAGGGCGAATTGAGGGGGGTGCGCATCGACGCCTCGCTGTTGACGCCCGCCGACAAGGAGATGCTCGAGGATCTGATCGTCGCCGCGTTCGCCGACGGCAAGGCCAAAGCCGATCGGGCGGCGGCCGAGAAGATGCAGTCTTTGACCGCCGGCCTGCCCTTGCCGCCCGGCATGAAGCTGCCGTTCTAGAGGCCGGATGCCGACCAACGTCGCCGGACCTGAAATCGAACGTCTCGTCCAGCTTCTCGCGCGCTTGCCGGGACTGGGGCCGCGTTCGGCGCGCCGCGCCGCTCTCCACCTCATCCGCAAGCGCGAGTCGCTGCTCGCGCCGCTCGCCGAGGCGTTGCGCGTCGCGCAGGAGCGGATCGTCACCTGTTCGATCTGCGGCAATGTCGATACGCGTGATCCCTGCACGATCTGCGCCGATGAACGGCGCGACACGACGATGCTGGTGGTCGTCGAGTCGGTCGGCGATCTTTGGGCGCTGGAGCGGGCCGGCGCGACGCGCGCGCGCTATCACGTGCTCGGCGGCGCCCTGTCGCCCCTCGATGGCGTCGGGCCGGCCGATCTGAACTTGACCGGGCTGGTCGCGCGCATCGCCAAGGGCGAGGTCAGCGAGTTGATCCTTGCCGTAAACGCGACTGTCGAGGGCCAGACAACCGCGCATTACATCATCGATCTCCTTGCCCATTACTCCGTCAAGGTGACGCGGCTCGCTCACGGCGTGCCGGTCGGCGGCGAGCTTGACTACCTCGATGACGGCACCCTGGCGGCGGCGATGCGCCAGCGCACGGCGTTTTGAGGCCTCGATAGCGTCCGGCGACGCAAATTCTCGCCGTCGCCACTGTCGCGGTGGCTCAGCCTATCCTAAGTCTTGGGCGCATCTTCGTTCCAGGGCGTTCGCCATGCCGGTCGCTGCCAAAGCCTCTAGGCTCTTTATTCCTCCGTTTCCTCGACGGCCCAACAGGCCTCGCGGCGCCCTCTCAATCATTTTGGCCCTTCGGCGCAATCCGATCGAGATCTGGTGTGAGGCGGACTTCGAACGGCCTGTCTCTCTCGGGCGCTCCATTCTGGGCCTGCGGGGCGCCGCGCATGATCCCGTCGCGGTCCGGCGCATCTTTCTCGACAACGCCGCCAATTACCGCAAGGACGACCTTCAACTTCGGGTGTTGCGGCCGGGTCTCGGCAGCGGGCTCCTGACCAGCGAGGGCGACGATTGGCGCATGCAGCGGCGGGCGCTTTCTCCCCTGTTTTCGCCTCGGCAGGTCGCCGACTTCGCCCCCGCCATGCAAAAGGTCGCGCAAGCGGCGATCGAGCGCCTGAGCTCGAGGCGCGACGGCGCCGTGACCGAGATCGGCGCGTTGATGTCGCGGATGACGCTTGAGGTCCTGGAGCAGACGCTGTTCTCGCAAGGCCTCGGGCGTGAACCGAGCGCATTCCAGCGCTCGGTCACAAGCTATTTCGACACCATCGGCAGACTCGACCCGCTCGATCTCGTAGGCGCGCCCAGCTTCCTGCCCCGGTTTGGACGCCGTCGCGGCCGTCCGGCCCTGATGTTCTTCGCTCAGGCGGTCGATGACATTATCGTCAATCGTCGGGCGTTAATAGACAGCGGCGCAGAGGCGCCGCGGGACTTGTTGACCCTGCTTCTATCAGCGAGGGATCCCGAAAGTGGCCGCGGCATGTCCGACGAGGATATGCGCGCCAATATCCTCACCTTCATCCTCGCAGGACATGAAACGACCGCTAACGCATTGACGTGGACCGTCTATCTGCTGTCCCAGTCGCTCGAGTGGCGCGAACGGGCGGAGTCCGAAGCCGATCGGTCGTTCGATCCGCAACAGCCGGCCGCAACCGAGGGATGCGAGACGTTGCGCGCCGTTTTCGAGGAGGCGATGCGCCTTTATCCGCCAGCCGCGATGCTGAGTCGTCAGGCGATCGCCGCCGACGAACTCGNNCCGGACGCCTTCGATCCGTCCCGCTTCCTGGGCGAACGGCGCGAGCGCATCGACCGTTTCGCCTATATCCCATTCGGGGCCGGCCCGCGTGTCTGCATCGGCATGGCGTTCGCGATGCAGGAGGGGATAGTTCTGCTCGCCAACCTCCTGCGCGCCTTTCGCTTCGAACTGGTCGAGGGACAATCCGTCATGCCTCAGCAGCGTGTGACGCTGCGCCCGAATGGGGGTTTGAAAATGCATGTGAAACGGCGGGAAAAGGCGCAGAAATCCACAGCCGAGAATTTCTTTGTGAAAGTCCGTTGACAGAAACTTCACCGGGGCCTATATGCGCCTCTCCCAACGGCTTGGTGCTCCCTTAGAGCGGCCGAGCGGCGGGGTTCGGG
>PLUH01000097.1:0-161 GCA_003164825.1 Hyphomicrobiales bacterium | reverse complement strand
GGTTCTTGGCGTGAGCTTAAGAGCCTGATCTGGCGATTTGAGTCCGAAGAGACAACTGACGGTCACGTTTCAAAAATTCATCGCGCTTGGAGCAGGGCGCGCCGGAACGTCGTGAGGCGGTCTGGCGGGTCTGAGCTTTGAGCGGATGTGTTTGGAACTCG
>PLUH01000228.1:6836-8237 GCA_003164825.1 Hyphomicrobiales bacterium | reverse complement strand
ATTGACATACCCGGTCCCATAGAATTGGAAGACGTAATCGTCTCCCGGGTCATTGTTCGCGGCCATTATAAGGGACTGATTGCTATAGACGAGAGACGGGTCGACCGACGGAACTCCATTCACCCCCGTGCTTGCAATGTTCGCTTTAACATACGAAGCAAACTCAAACTGGCCATACGTAATNNGGAGTGAGTCCTTGATTCACGCCGAGGTATTCAAATTGGTAAGAACCGTCGATTTCAACGTCGACGCCACTGCCCAGAAAAGACGGCAGGATGTCGAGCGTGACCGTCGTTAGGTCGGCGTGGGCGCTCGCAGACGTTCCCACCAAGCCCAGCGCGGCCAAAGCCACAGAAGTTTGTGTTGACGGTCTCATGCTCACCCCCGTTTCGGATCGACCGGGCCCCTCTACAACATCTCCCGCCTCATGCTGTGCGTCAAGAGCATCCCCGGAGCGGGAACGATCATGACATGAAGGCGGCCCTTTCGCGCGGGACGAATTTGCGATAGGAGCGCGTCCAACGCCGTCCCGGGAACGGCGTCGCCGCGTCCGCTGCTTAACGAACTTCCGAGAATGCGCGCCTTCCGNNTGCGAGTTCGACTATTCGGGGACCCAGGCCTGCAAGGCGCTGCGGGCGGAGGGCTATCGGATCGTCCTCATCAATTCCAATCCGGCCACCATCATGACCGATCCCGACATGGCGGACCGGACCTATATCGAGCCGATCACGCCCGAGATCGTCGCCAAGATCATCGCCAAGGAGCGCTACGCGGTTCCGGGAGGATTTGCGCTTCTGCCGACCATGGGCGGCCAGACGGCGCTCAACTGCGCCTTGAGCCTGCGCAAGATGGGTGTCCTCAAGCAATATGACGTCGAGATGATCGGCGCGAGCGCCGAGGCGATCGACAAGGCCGAGGACCGCAAGCTGTTCCGCGAGGCGATGACCAAAATCGGCCTCAAGACGCCGCGCTCGCATCAAGTGAAGACGCTGTCTCAGGCCCTGACCGCGGTGGGCGACATCGGCCTGCCCGCGATCATCCGCCCGAGCTTCACCATGGGCGGCACCGGCGGAGGCATCGCCTACACCAGAAGCGAATTGATCGAGATCGTCGAGCGCGGCATCGACGCCTCGCCGACCGATGAGGTGCTGATTGAGGAGAGCGTGCTCGGCTGGAAAGAATTCGAGATGGAGGTCGTCCGCGACCGAAAGGACAATTGCATCATTATCTGCTCGATCGAAAACATCGATCCGATGGGCGTCCACACCGGCGATTCGATCACCGTGGCGCCGGCGCTGACGCTCACCGACAAGGAATTCCAGGTCATGCGCGACGCCTCGATCGCGGTCTTGCGCGAAATCGGGGTCGAGACCGGCGGATCGAACGTGCAGTTCGCGGTCA
>PLUH01000228.1:6144-6770 GCA_003164825.1 Hyphomicrobiales bacterium | reverse complement strand
CTGACGACGGCGATGAAGTCGGTAGGCGAAGCGATGGCGATCGGCCGCACCTTTGCCGAATCGCTGCAAAAGGCGTTGCGATCGCTGGAAACCGGGCTCGACGGGCTCGACGAGATCGAAATCGACGGACTGGGCGTCGGCGACGACCACAACGCGCTGCGCGCCGCGATCGGACAGCCGACGCCCGATCGGCTGCTCAAGGTGGCGCAGGCCATGCGGATGGGGATGAACGTCGAAGAGATCCACGACGTCTCCAAGATCGACCCGTGGTTCCTCGGTCGGATCGCCGACATCGTCCGGCTCGAAGGGATGGTGCGCGCCCACGGGTTGCCGCCGGACTCCGGCAACTTCAGGGCGCTGAAGGCCGCCGGCTTCTCGGACGCGCGCCTCGCGGCCCTCGCCGGCCTCGTGGAGGCGGCCGACGTCGCCGCCGCCCGCTCGAGGCTCGGCGTCCAGCCGGCGTTCAAGCGCATCGACACCTGCGCCGCAGAATTCGCCGCGCCCACCGCTTACATGTATTCGACCTACGAAGCCCCGTTCGCCGGCGCGGTGAAATGCGAAGCGGAGCCGACGGAGCGCGAAAAGATCGTCATTCTGGGCGGTGGGCCGAACCGGATCGGGCAGGG